>NZ_JARVKT010000011.1:0-231127 GCF_029809455.1 Micromonospora sp. DH14
AAGGCCTCACCAAGAAAGAGATCATCCGCTGCCTCAAGCGATACGTCGCCCGCGAGGTCTACGAGGCCCTCACCAACCCCGCCCAACCCCCACCGACCACACCTTGACATCCATAGGAGCATCCCCCACCCACCGACCCCTTCCGTTGATCATGAAGTTATTGCCATGACACGCCGGGCGAGGTGGCAACAACTTCATGATCAACCCGTACGGGGGCGGGGTTGGGGTTAGGGGGTTGGCCAGGTGTGGACGGGTTGGTTGGTGCGCTGGAGTTCGGCGTAGCGCTGGACCATGTGGTGCAGGGCGGCCGTCCGGTCCATGCCGTGGTGCCGTTCCGCCGCCCAGACCGCCTCGGTCTGCCAGACGGCGCCGTTGCGGCCGGTACGGCAGCGCTGCTCGATGATGCCGAGCAGGCGGTCCCGCTGCGCCGCGGCGACACCGAACCCGTCCAGGCCGGCGGCGGCGGTGGGCAACAGCTGGTCCAGAACCAGCTTGGTGACCGGCACGTCGCCGAGCCCGGGCCAGTGCAGCACGGCGTCGAGGCCACGTCGGGCGGCGGCGTGGAAGTTCTCCTCGGCCGAACTGAAGGTGAGTTGACTCCAGATCGGCCGGTCGGCCTCGGCCAGACCGCGTACCAGCCCGAAGTAGAAGGCCGCGTTGGCCAGCATGTCCACCACCGTCGGACCGGCCGGCAGCACCCGGTTCTCCACCCGCAGGTGTGGGCGGCCGTTCATGATGTCGTAGACCGGCCGGTTCCACCGGTAGACAGTGCCGTTGTGCAGCCGCAACTCGCCGAGCTGTGGCACACCGCCGGCGTGCAGCACCTCCACCGGGTCCTCGTCCTCGCAGATCGGCAGCAGCGGCGGGAAGTACCTGACGTTCTCCTCGAAGAGGTCGAAGATCGAGGTGATCCACCGTTCGCCGAACCACACCCGGGGTCGTACGCCCTGGGCCTTCAGTTCGTCCGGCCGCGTGTCGGTGGCCTGCTGGAACAGGGCGATCCGGGTTTCGGCCCACAGTTGCCGGCCGTACAGGAAGGGGCTGTTCGCGCCGACCGCCACCTGCACACCCGCGATGGCCTGGGACGCGTTCCAGTAGTCGGCGAAGCTGTCCGGGGCGACCTGGAGGTGGAACTGGAGGCTCGTGCAGGCGGCCTCGGGGGCGATCGAGTCGGTGTGCGTCCGCAACTGCTCGACGCCGCGAATGTCCAGTTCGATGTCCTCGCCACGGGCGCCGACGATCTGGTCGTTGAGCACGCGGTAACGCTCGTTGGTGGAGAGATTGTCCTCGACCAGGTGCCCCTCGGTGAGGGTGGGCAGGATGCCGACCAGGACGATCTTCGCATCGGACCTGGCGGCGCGCTCGTCGGCCCGGGAGAGGCTGCCGCGCAGATCGTCCTCGTAGTCGGCGAAGCCGGTGCCCTCGATCAGTCGGGGTTCGGCGTTGAGTTCGAGGTTGAACTGCCCCAGCTCGGTCTGGAAGAGGGGGTCGGCGATGTCGGCGAGGATCTCCTCGTTGCGCATCGCCGGCTCGGCGGCCGAGTCGACCAGGTTGAGTTCGATCTCCAGGCCGGTCATCGGCCGGTCCGCGTCGAAGCCGAAGTCGTCGAGCATCAGGGCGAAGACGTCCAGGCAACGCCGCACCTTCTGCCGATACCGGACGCGATCATCCCGGGTGAAGGCGCCCTCTGAGACGTCCCTGCCCATGTGTCCTCCCGACGGCCGGCGCGGTCGGGATCATGCCGTCCCGGAAGCGCTTTGTGAAGCATCCACGGTAAGAGCGCCCACCTGACCGGGGCCAGAGGCCGACGCCGGTGATCCGGCGTCGACCGGCGCGGACGCGCTCGTGGCGCCATCTGTACCCCTTCGTCGCCCTGCTGGACCCGGTGGCGGTGCTATCAACTCGTGACAATTACCACGAGTGGAGACGACGCAGGGCCCGCGCCGACGTACGGCGCGGGCCCTGCGTGCCTGATCACCCGGGAGGATGCCCCTGACCCTCCGGTGATCCCCGGGGGTCAGGCCTGACGGACGGCCTCGCCCTCGATCTCAATCTTGATCTTGCGGCTGACCAGCACGCCCCCGGTCTCCAGGGCGACGTTCCAGGTCAGGCCGAACTCCTCGCGGTCGATCTCGGTGCTCGCGGAGAAGCCGAAGATGTCCTGGCCGAACGGACTGCGGCCGACACCCTCGAACTCCACCTCCAGCTCGACCGGACGGGTGACGTCCTTGATGGTCAGCTCACCGGTGAGCACGAACTCGCTGCCGCGACGGGACTTGACCCCGGTGCTGCGGAACTCGAGCGTCGGGAACTTCTCGGCGTCCAGGAACTCGGCGCTGCGCAGGTGCGCGTCCCGGTCGGCCTGGGTGGTGTCGACGCTGGCGGCCTGAATGGTGGCGACGACCGACGACTGCAGCGGGTCCTCGGCAACGGTGATGGTGGCGGTCGCCTCGTTGAACTCACCGCGAACCTTGCTCACCATCATGTGCCGGGCAACGAAGCCGACCCGCTTGTGCGCCACGTCGAGCGCGTAGGTGCCGGCCGCCGGGATGGTGAGGCCGTCCCAGTCGCGGGTAACCGCATCGATGCTGCTGGTCATGCTGCTGTCCTCCAGGGGGATTGTTTAATAGCCCAACGACTGCGTGAGCAACTATAACCGCAACAATATTCCCCGTGTCAAGCACTGGTATGATGAACGGGTGACCAACGTCTTCGACGATCCCCGGATCACCGCCGTCGGCCTGCTCTTCGAGGCACACGCCGGGCTGTCCGCCCGGTTCACCGCCCAGCTGGAGGAGCACGGCCTCTCCGCGGTCGAGTTCGAGGTCATCACCCGACTCGCCCGCTCGCCCGGCAACCAACTACGGATGACCGACCTCGCCGCCCAGACCTCCCTGTCGACCAGCGGAGTGACCCGCGTGGTGGACCGGATGGAGCGCGACGGGCTGCTCACCCGCCGGGCCTGCCCGAACGACCGGCGCAGCTCGTACGCGGTGGTCACCGCCGCCGGGATGCAACGCCTGAACGAGACGCTGCCCGGCCACCTGCAGATAATCGAACAGTGGTTCACGGGGCAGCTCGACCCCGAGGCGCTGGCGGCCCTCCTCGACGGGTTGCGACGGGTTCGCGACGCCGCGCATCCGTGCGCCACCGCCGGCAGTGACAACGTCGACCCGGAGCAGCGCGCCGACACCGACAGCGCCGCCCGACGACAGTGAGAAGCACTGTCACCGCCATCGCGCGGCGGCAGAAAGACCGGCAGAACTGACCCAGCCAAGCTGGAGGATTCGGTCCAAGCCGACTTTCTGCCATCGCATCGGTGACAGGCTTCCTGCACCGGGGATAACCGGGGGGTGACGGCGCGGGCGATCAGCGAGGGGTAGCACCAAAGGGGGCTCTTCGCCCGCGCCACTCTCCCGTCGCGATCCTCCCGGGCACCCGGTTCGTCGCTCCTACCGAGCCGGCCCGTCCCGGTCGGCGACCAGCGCGTAGAGCAGACCCGACTCCTGCGGCAACAGCCGGATGCCGGTCTCCACACAGACCCGGTCCAGTCGATCGAGCACCGTCGGGTCCGCGGTGCTCGCGGCCAGTCCCACCAGCGCCTCCACCACGTCGCGGCGATCCTGCCCCGCGTTGTCGATGGCGGCGGCGAACCACTCGGCGGCCAACTCCCGGTCACCCCGGTGCAGCGCCAGGTTCCCCTCGATCAGCGCACACAGCCCGGCCTCCGGCCCACCCCACCTCAGCGTCGCGTCGTCCGACCGTTGTCGCGGGATTGTCGGTCGCGCCGGCAACGACTCCACGCCCCCGGCACGCAACTCGGCCAGCACCTCGCTCGCCTCCGCGACCCGCCCGTCCTGGGCGAGCGCCAGCCCGACGGTCCCCAGCACCCGACGGCGACGCCCGGGGTCACCCAGCTCGGCCAGGGCCTCGATGGCCCGCTGGCCACGGTCGACGGCGTCCGCGTACCAGCCCTCCAGCCGGGCGACCTCGGCACGGTTGGCCCAGCCCAGCACCCGCAGTCGCTGCTCCCCGCTCTCGACGGCGAGCCGGTCCACCGCAGCGAGCCGGCGGCGGGCCGCAGCCAGGTCGCCCGCGCGGATCTCGTGCCAGGCGAGGCTGTTCTGGGCCACCGCCAGGTCCCGGGTCCGGCCGTTGCGGGCAGCCAACCGCAGCAGCGCCTCGGCCTGCTCGCGAGCCTCCTCCTGTCTCCCCACGGAGATCAGCAGGGTGCCGAGCACGTTGCGCGCCTCCAACTCCCCGGTGACGTCGCCGGCCTGCCGGAGGGTGTCCAGCGCCGCGCGGGCCGTCGACAGCTCCTCCGCCCCCGCCCCGTGCTCGGCGGCCAGCCGGGCAACCCCGAGGGCGGCCCAGCCCCGCAGGAGGGGGTCGGCGTCGCCGGTCCGCGGGTCGGCCAGCAGCCGCCGCAGCCACTGCCGCCCGGCGACATCGCGTCCGCGGAACCGCCACCAGCGGGTCAGGCAGGCCGCCAGCCGCAGTGCGGTCAACGGGTCGTCGGTGGCCGCGTGGGCCAACGACGAGCTGATGTCACTGCTCATCTCGTCCAACCGGTGCACCGCATCGGGCAGCCGTGGGCCGACCAGGTCGCTGGCGGTCCGTGCCACCAGGCGCGCGATGACCTCCGCGTGTCGACGCCGGATGCAGGTCAGCTCGCCCTCACCGGCCGCCTGCTCGACGGCGTAGTCACGGACCGCGTCCAGCAGCCGGAACCGGAACGACCCGGTTCCGCGTACGCTCAGCAGCCCCAGCTCGACGAAGCGGTCCAACAGTGGGACCGGGTCGATCGCCACAGTGCCGTCCCGGTCGGCCTCGTCGGCGAGCATCTCCTCGGCCAACTCCACGGACCAGCGGTTACCGAAGACAGCCAGCTGCCGCAGCGCGGCCCGCTCGTCCGACGCCAACAGGCGGTAGCTGAACGCCACCGCGTCCCGCAGGGTGACCGCTACCGCGCCCCCCGCACCGTTGTCGGGCCCGCTCGTGCGACCGGTGAGCCCCTCCGGTGCGTCCCAGCCCGGGTGGGTGGACCCGTCGGCCGGAGTGGCCAGGTCGAGCACCCGGTCGCCGTACCGGTCGAGCAGTTCGGTGAGGTCGAGGAGCCGGCCCCGGGCGGCCATCAGCTCGATGGCCAACGGCAGCCCGCCCAACCGGCGCACCAACGCGGCGAGCGCCGGCAGCTCAGCGGGGGTGGGCGGCTCCCGGCGCACCTGAGCGAGCCGGGCGGTGAACAACGCGACCGCCGGCCACGATTCGAGTCCGGAGTGCTCGGCCTCCGGCGGCGGCACGTCGAGCGGCGCGACCGGCCAGACCCGCTCACCGGGCAGCCCGACCGGGTGTCGCCCGGTGACCAGGACCCGCAGTGAGGGCAGTGCGCCGATCAACCGGTGCAGGGTCGCGGCCACCGGTCCCGGGGCGTGCTCCACCGCGTCCATCACCAGCAGCGCCGGCCGTCCGGCGAGCCGGGCCACGAGTTCGGACAGGCGCGCCACACCGAGTACTGACATCGAGGCGGCGAGCACGTCCGGACCGTCCGATCCCTCGCCGACCAGCACCCCGGCGACACCGCCCGGGTGGTCGGAGGCCACCAGGTGCGCCACCGACGTCGCCAGGGCGGTCTTGCCGACGCCGGCCAGCCCGACGAGGCTCACCAACCGGGGCCCTCGCTCGGCGGTCAGCATTGCGGCCAGCTCGGTGAGGTCGCGATCACGGCCGATCAACGCGACCGGCGGCGGGAGCGCGACCGACGGGCCGGCGGGTGCGGCCGACGCGGCGTTGCCGCTGACCGCGAACGTCGTCGACGCGACGTCCGGCGGGGCCGGCTCGGCACCGACGCCGCGGGCCGCGGCCAGGAACGCCGCCCGACTGGCGCCGGTCAGCGCCAACGCCCCGGCGAGCAGCTCGACGGTGGTGCGTTGCGGCCGGATCGACCGGCCACGCTCCAGGTCACGCACCGTCCGCACGCCCACCCCGGCCCGGGACGCCAGCTCGGCCTGGGTCAGGCCGGCGGCGCGTCGATGCGCGCGGAGCAGCTCCGGCAGTGTGGTCCGCCCAGCCGAGCTCCGCGACCAGTCATGATCCGGAGTCATGGGCTCGAAGAGTACGGATCGACTCCGACCATCGGCAGTCGAACGTCGGGCTACCGACGCCCGGTCGCCGAAACCCGACAGCCGTACGGACAGCCCGTCCGGAACGACCGGCTGATCAGTTCGGCTGGACCACTCAGAGACCCAGGTCCCGAGCGATGATCATGCGCTGCACCTCGCTGGTGCCCTCGCCGATCTCCAGGATCTTGGAGTCCCGCCAGAACCGGGCAACCGGGTACTCGTTCATGAAGCCGTACCCGCCGTGGATCTGGGTGGCCTCCCGGGCGTTGTCCACGGCGATCGTGCTGGCGTGCAGTTTCGCGATGGCGGCCTGCCGCTTGAACGGCTCGCCGGCCAGCATCCGCGCGGCGGCGTCGTAGTAGGCCAACCGGGCGGTGTGCGCCTTCAGCTCCATGTCGGCGATCTTGAACTGGATCGCCTGGTTGGCGCCGATCGGCTGACCGAAGGCGTGCCGTTCCTTCGCGTACCTGATGGACTCGTCGACGCAGCCCTGCGCGAGACCGACGGCCAGCGCGGCGATGGCGATCCGGCCCTCGTCGAGGATCCGCAGGAACTGCGCGAACCCCCGACCCCGCGCGCCGAGCAGGTTGGCGGCCGGCACCCGGCAGTCGTCGAAGGTCAGCTCGTGGGTGTCCGAGGCGGTCCACCCCACCTTGGAGTAGCCGGGGGCCACGGTGAACCCGGGCGTGCCGGTCGGCACGATGATCGTCGACAGCTCCTTGGAGCCGTCCGGGTTCGTGCCGGTCACCGCGGTGACAGTGACCATGGCCGTGATGTCGGTCCCGGAGTTGGTGATGAACGCCTTCGACCCGTTGATCACCCACTCGTCGCCGTCCAGCACCGCCCGCGTCTGCGTGCCGGCGGCGTCCGAGCCGGTGCCCGGCTCGGTGAGACCGAAGCCGGCCAGCGCCTCGCCGCTGAGCAGCCGGGGCAGCCAGGTCGCCTTCTGCTCCTCGGTGCCGAAGCGGTAGATCGGCATCGCGCCCAGCGAGACCGCCGCCTCCAGCGTGATGGCCACACTCGAGTCGACCCGGGCCAACTCCTCCAGCGCCAGGCAGAGCGCGAAGTAGTCGCCGCCCATACCGCCGTGCTGCTCGTCGAAGGGCAGGCCGAACAGGCCCATCTTGCCCATCTGCCGGATCACCTCGTACGGAAAGGTGTGCTGCTCGTAGTGCTCGGCGATGACCGGGGCGACCACCTCGCGGGCGAATTCCCGCACGCTCTCGCGCAGCGCCTCTTGTTCGTCGGTGAGCCGGAAGTCCATCTCATCCTCCTGTAAGGACGGTCCGCCTCGGCGCTCGTGACGCCGAGGGCGGGTCGCTGTGCGGGCCCGAGTCGATGATCAGACCGGGGTGACACCGTGCCGACGGCGGGAGAAGTGCCGGTCCTTGGTGCGTGCTGCCGCGAATCGGCGGACCAGTTCGGTGCGCAGGTCGTGCGGCTCGACGATGGCGTCCACCACCAGTTCGCTGGCGAGCCGGACGACGTCGATGTCCTGCTCGTACTCGGCGCGCTTGGCGGCGACGAAAGCGGCCCGCTCGTCCTCGTCCGCAATGGCGGCGATCTTGTTGGCGTAGACCGCGTTCACTGCCGCCTCGGCGCCCATCACGGCGATCTTCGCGGTCGGCAGCGCGATGGTGGCGTCCGGCTCGAACCCGGGACCGGCCATCGCGTAGAGGCCGGCGCCGTACGCCTTGCGGACCACCACGCAGATCTTCGGCACCGTCGCCTCGGAGATCGCGGTGATCATCTTGGCGCCGTGCCGGATGATGCCCTGCTTCTCCACCGCGCTGCCGACCATGAAGCCCGGTACGTCGCTGAGGAACAGCAGCGGCACGTTGAACGCGTCGCAGAGCTGCACGAACCGGGTGGCCTTGTCGGCCGAGTCGACGAAGAGCACGCCGCCCTTGAACATCGAGTTGTTGCCGACCACGCCGACGACCTGGCCGTCGAGCCGGCCGAAGCCGATGGTCAACTCCTTGGCCCAGAGCGCCTGGATCTCGAAGAACGAGCCCTCGTCGAGCAGGCCCTTGACGTACCGCCGCATGTCGAACGCCTGCCGCTCACTGGCCGGCACCAGCGCGGCCAGGTCGGCCTTCGCGGGCGCGGCGACCGCCGGCGCGGCCGGCGGTTGCTGGGTCCAGTTCGCCGGCAGGTACGACAGGTAGGTCTTCACGACGTCGAGCGCGTCGGCCTCGGTCTTGCAGAGGAAGTGCCCCACTCCGGATTCGGTGGTGTGCACCTTCGCCCCGCCCATCGCCTCCAGGGTGGTCTTCTCGCCGGTGACCATCTCGACCATCCGGTCGGAGCCGAGATACATGCTGGCGTTGCCGTCGACGAGCGCCACCACGTCACAGAACGCCGGGATGTACGCCCCACCGGCGGCGCTCGGACCGAACAGCGCGCAGACCTGCGGGATCGAGCCCGAGGCGCGGACCTGGTTCCAGAAGATCTTGCCGGCGCCGCGCCGGCCGGGGAAGAGGTCGACCTGGTCGGTGATCCGGGCGCCGGCCGAGTCGACCAGGTAGACCATCGGCACACCGGCGCCGTACGCGCGCTCGATGATGCGGATGATCTTCTCGACGGTGCGGGCGCCCCAGCTGCCGGCCTTGACTGTGGAGTCGTTGGCCATCAGGCAGACCTGTCGGCCGTCGATCGTGGCGGTGCCGGTCACCACGCCGTCGGCGGGCAGCCCGTCGGCGAGCGCGTTGGCGTAGAGGCCGTCCTCGACGAATGATCCCTCGTCGACCAGGAGCGCGACCCGCTCACGGGCGAAGAGCTTGCCCTTGGCCGCGTTGGCGGCGTGGTACTTGTCCGCGCCGCCGGACCGGGCGCGCTTGCGCAGCTGCTCCAGTGCCTCACCGTCGAGCGTCACGCCGACTCCTCCAGCAGATGACCTGAACGATCGTTAGGCTAGCGCATGACTGCGACTGTCGGCGACCTACGAGCGAATCAGACAGTCGGGCCGAGAGCAAGACATTGAATAACATGAATGGATGTCGCTAGGCTCCTGCCACCCCTCCTCCCGGATTGGAGTCAGCGATGACCTCACGACTCAATCGGCTCGCGGTCGCGTTGCTCGCGACGGCACTCACCACCCTCGGCCTCACGGTCGCCAACCCCGCGCCCGCGTCCGCCGCCATGACCATTTGCTACAACACCAGCCAGGCAGGCAACTACGCCGGCACCGCCAACCAGGCCGCCTCGATCTGGAACAACGCCACCGTCAACCTGACACTCTCGGCGAACTGCGGCTCGAACCTGCGGATCTACCAGATCACCGGCGGCGGCTCGTACGCCGTACGGACCAGCCTCGGCAACGGCCGGGTCTACATCGACACCCAGCAGGCGGCGCAGTACAGCCCGCTGCGGATCATGACGCACGAGATCGGGCACATCCTCGGCCTGCCGGACAACTACAACGGCAACTGCGCGATCCTGATGTCCGGCGGCAGCGCCGGCACCAGCTGCACCAACCCGTACCCGAGCAGCGCCGAGGCGAGCCGGGTCAGCAACCTCTTCGCCGGCACGTTCAGCGCCACCGACCGCAGCGCGGACATCTTCCGCGACAGCTGGCCGGGCGCGCTCACCCCGGTGAGCTGAGCGACCTGGCAGGTGGAAGGGGCCGGCGGGTTCGCCGGCCCCTTCGTCGCGTCCTCAGCCCGGCAGCGGCGTCAGCCGGGTACGCGGGCCGGCCCGCAGCACACCGGACGGCAGCTTCTTGCCGAGCAGCTCTTCGGCCAACTCCGCCACCTCGATCAGCGCCGACAGGTCGATGCCGGTGTCGACGCCCATGTCGTGCAGCATGTGCACGGCCTCCTCGGTGGCCAGGTTGCCGCTCGCCCCCGGCGCGTACGGGCAACCACCGAGGCCGCCGACGCTGGCGTCGAACTCGGTCACCCCCAGCTCCAACGCGGTCAACAGGTTGGCCAGTGCCGTACCCCGGGTGTTGTGGAAGTGCAGCAGGACCGGCACGTGCGCGTTGCGGTCGCGTACCGCGGTCAGCAGCTCGCGGACCCGGCGTGGGGTGCCCATGCCGGTGGTGTCGCCGAACGCGACCCGGTCCGCGCCGTCGCGGACCACCCGGTCCACGATCCCGGCCACCCGCTGCGGGTCGATGTCCCCCTCGTACGGGCAGCCGAAGCTGGTCGCCACGATCACCTCGACCCGCGCTGAGGCCCCGTGCAGCAGGTCGATCAGCTCGGCGATGTCGTCCAGCGACTCGTCGGTGGACCTGTTGACGTTGCGCCGGTTGTGCGTGTCGCTGGCCGAGACCACCACCTCGATCTCGGTGAACCCGGCGGCGAGGGCCCGCTGCGCGCCCCGGGTGTTCGGCACCAGCGCCGAGTAGCGCACCCCGTCGGCCTTCACCGCCCGCCGCCACACCTCGTCGGCGTCCGCCATCTGCGGGATCGCCTTGGGGTGCACGAACGACACCGCCTCGATCCGGCGTACACCGGTGCCGGAGAGGGCGTCGAGCAGCCGCACCTTGGCGTCGGTCGGGATCGGGTCCTCGTTCTGCAACCCGTCCCGTGGCCCGACCTCGCGGATGGAGACGGAATCTGGCAACTGGCTCATCGGTCACCTCGCTGTGACGTCGGATCGGGACAGCATGTCGGCCGCTTTGCTCTGCTGCCCTATGTGCGACGGCTACTGTCCGTCATCGGAAAGCCGCTGTCGCATATAGGTAAGCAGAGCAAAGGGCCCACCAACCAGTCTTGCCCGGCCGCCCGGCCGCCCGGCCGCACCGCCGCACCGCCGGCCGCCGGGCCGACGGGCCGACGGGCCGCCCGGCGGCCTGACGGTTCAGCGCATCCGGGAGACGATGCCCGTGTCGTAGGCGCCGGAGCGGAACTCCTCGTTGTCCAGCAGCTCGGCGAAGAAGGGCAGGTTGTTCTTCGGGCCGACGACCTGGAACCCGGCGACCGCTTCCTTCGCGCGTTCGAGCACCTCGTCACGATCAGCCCCGCTAATGATCAGCTTCGCCATCAGGCTGTCGTAGAACGGAGTGACCGTGTTGCCCTCGGTGTAGCCGGAATCCACCCGGACACCCACGCCGGCGGGCTCCACCCAGGTCTTCACCACACCAGGGCCGGGCAGGAAACGCTTCGGGTCCTCCGCATTGATCCGCATCTCGATCGCGTGCCCGGCCGGCGTCAGGGCGTCCGGGTCGAACGTCGGCGCCAGCCCGGACGCCACCCGCAACTGCTCCTCGACCAGGTCGATCCCGTAGACGTACTCGGTCACCGGGTGCTCCACCTGGAGCCGCGTGTTCATCTCCAGGAAGAAGAACTCTTCGGTGGCCGGGTCGAGCAGGCACTCCACGGTGCCCGCGTTGCGGTAACCGACCGCCTCGCCGGCCCGCACCGCCGCCGCCAGCAGACGGGAGCGCAGCTCCGGCGAGACCGCCGGCGACGGGGACTCCTCGACCAGCTTCTGGTTGCGGCGCTGCACCGAGCACTCCCGCTCACCGAGCGCCACCACCCGACCGTCGGCCAGGCCGAGGATCTGCACCTCGACGTGCCGTACCCGGGGAAAGTACCGCTCGATCAACACCGAACCGTCGCCGAACATCCGCTCGGCGAACGCGCGCACCTTGTCGTACTCGGTGCGCAGCGCGGCCTCGTCGACGGCCACGCCCATGCCCATGCCGCCACCGCCGGCGGCGGCCTTGACCATCACCGGGTAGCCGATCTCGGCGGCGGCCGACACCGCCGCGTCCAGGTCGGCGGCCGGGTCGGTGGTGCCGGGCGCGACCGGCACGCCCGCCGCCGCCATCAGGTTCCGAGCATTGATCTTGTCGCCCATCGCGGTGATCGCGTCCGCGTCAGGTCCGACCCAGATCAGGCCGCTCGCCTCGACGGTACGGGCGAAGTCGGCGTTCTCCGACAGGAAGCCGTAGCCGGGGTGGATGGCCTGCGCGCCCGTCGACTTAGCGGCGGCGAGGATCGCCTCGGTGTTGCGGTAGCTCAGCGCCGGGTTCGGTGGGCCGATGAGGACCGCCTCGTCCGCCTCCGCGACGAACGGCAGGTCGGCGTCGGCCTCCGAGTACACAGCGATCGCGCGGATGCCGAGCCGCTTGGCGGTCCGGATGATCCGGCGGGCGATCTCGCCCCGATTGGCGACCAGCAGTGACTCGATCATGTTTCCTCCCGGCGTCCGGATGGTGGGACGATGTCAGGGAATCATGACCGGCACGGTTCTGACGAGTCGACTCAGGCGAGCAGCGCGGCCAGGGTCGCCCCACGCAGCAGCTCGGCGCGGCGTCGCCGGTCCACCTCACCGCCGAGGAACGGCGTCGAGTTCATCAGGCCGAACGCGGCGTGCGCGAGCACCCGCGCCTCACCGTCGGGCATGCCCGGGTGCAGCGCGGTCAGCACCGTCACCCACTCCTCGACGTAGAGCCGTTGCAGCCGACGGATCCGCCGCCGCGGCTCCTCGGGGAGGCGGTCCAGCTCGTGCAGGTGCAACGCGATCACCGCCGGGTTGGCCAGGGCGAACTCGACGTGGAAGTCGATCAGCGACTCCAGTACGCCGCGCGGGTCGTCCGACCGGCCGGCGGCGCGTTCCCGCCCACCCGCCAGCAAGCCCTCACTGACCGGGATCAGCGCGGCGGCCAGCATGGCCTCCTTGCCGGCGAAGTGGTGGTACAGCGCCGGACCGGTGACCCCGGCGGCCGCGCCGATGTCATCCATCGACACGCCGTGATATCCGCGCGCTGCGAAAAGACCTACCGCGATCTCCAGGATCTCGTCCTTGCGGGACCTGCGCCGGCCCGCACCCGCCGCACCCCGTGCCTGCTGCTCCACCGTCACCGGGCAAGCCTAGACCGGGAACTGCCTGCGGTGGAGCGGCGGCCGACGGTCGTTCCGCACTGTGGTGGCTTGACCCTCGACCCGGTCGAACCGGCACGGTCACCGGCATGACCGCCACTGCTCTCGGCCGGGACTTCCGGCTGCTCTGGTCCGCTGCCGTGTCGTCGCGATTCGGAGACGCGCTGCGTACCCCGGCGCTGGCCCTGTTGGCCGCGACAGTGACCCGCGATCCCCGGATCATCGCGGCGGTCACCGTGGCCGGGCAGTTGCCGCCGCTGCTCTTCGGCCTCCTCGGCGGGGTGTACGCGGACCGCTGGGACCGCCGTCGGACGATGGCGGTGGTCGACGGGGTACGCGCTGGCGTGGTGGCGGCGCTGGCCGTGGTGGTCGCGCTCGACCGGGTCAGCGTCCCGGTGTTGCTGGTGGCGGCGTTCCTGCTCGCCGCGTTGGGTACCCTCTTCGACTCCGCCTCGTTCGCGCTGCTTCCCGCGGTGGTGCCGGCGGACGCGTTGCCCCGGGCGAACGGCCGGCTGCAGGCGGGGTCAGCGGTGGCCGGTGGTTTCCTCGGGGCGCCCGCCGCCGGTGTCCTGTTCGCCGCAGCCCCGGCCCTTCCGTTCGCCCTCGACGCCGTCACCTTCGCGGTGGCCGCAGTGCTCGTGCTGGCCCTCGCCCCGGCGCCACGGTCGAGGGTGCGGAGGCGGCGCGGCTCGGTGTGGAGCGAGATCGTCGAGGGGCTGCGCTGGCTGCGGGCGCACCGGACGCTGTGGCGGCTCACACTGCTCACCGCGACGAGCAACCTGGCGATCAGCGGGATCATGGCGGTGCTGGTGCTCTACGCGCTGGACGTGCTGCGGGTGCCGCCGGCCGGGTACGGACTGTTCGCCGCCGCAGCCATCTTCGGGGGCCTGGCGGGGGCGCTCGGGGCGGGCCGGCTCGCCGCCCGGCTCGGCACGGTGCCGGCGCTGCGGGTGGTGCTGGCCGGGCAGACCGTGGCGCTGACCGGCTTCGCGCTGGCTCGGCATCCGGTGCCGGGTGGGCTCGCGCTGGCCGTCTTCGCCGCCGGCACCGTGGTGTGGAACAGCCTGTGGGCGTCGTACGGGCAGCGGCAGGTGCCGGGCGAATTGCTGGGCCGGGTCGGTGCGGCGCAGCGGATGGTCGGTCTGCTCACCGCACCGCTCGGGGCGGCGCTCGCCGGGCTGGCCGCCGCGGCGTACGGCACGGTGCCGGTGGCGGGCGCGGCGGCGGGGACGTTCGCGCTGGTCACCCTGACCGCGTGGCGGACGCTGCGGTCGGCCGCACCCGGCGTGCTGAGCCGCAGCGGCGTGGCCTAGCTCGGCGTTCGCTCGCGGTGGGACAGCCCGGACAGGCGCAGCGCGATCCGTCGACGGGCCGGTGGAACGGCACCGAGCAGCCGGAGCAGCACGTCCCGGGCGGGCCGGCCGGCCGGGGAGACGCCGGCCAACCTGGTCAGCCCGGCGGCGAAGCTCATCACGTCCTCGGCCATCGGTCGCTGCCGGGCGTCGTAGTCGTCGAGCAGCGTCTCCGGGCCACCGTCGAGCACGTCGGCCACCGCGGTGCCGAGCGCGACCGCGTCGCAGATGCCGAGGTTCATGCCCTGCCCGCCGGCCGGGCTGTGCACGTGCCCGGCGTCACCGGCCAGCAGCACGGGTCCGGCTCGGAAGGTGTCGGCGATCCGGTGGTGCACCCGGAACCGGGAGCCCCAGACCACGTCGGTCACCCGGTCGGGTCGTCGTACCGGGCCGCGCTCGTCGAGCAGCGCCTGAAGGTAGGCCGCATCCGGTTCGGCCGGTGCGTTCTGCACGGCGGCGACCATCCGGACCACCCCGCCGGGGAGTGGGGCCCAGACCAACGGCCCGGGGCGGGCGAGGAAGAGCGCCGCCTCGTCGCGGGGCAGCACGCTGTGCACCCGCACGTCGGCGAGGACGAAGGACTCCTCGTCGCTGCTGCCGGTGAAGCCGATTCCGGCCAACTGCCGGACCGTGCTGTGCAGGCCGTCCGCGCCGACCACGAACCGGGCGCGCACCGCCTGCCCGTCGACCTGCGCGAGCATGCCGTCACCGACGCGGCTCAGCCCGGTGAGCTGGCACGGCCGTCGTACCTGGACACCGAGCTCGGCCAACTTTTCGGTGAGCACGGTCTCGGTGACCGCCTGGGAGATCAGCAGCGCGTAGGGGAAGCGGGACGGCAGCTCGTGGAACGGCACCGACAGCAGCACCCGGTCCCGGTCGCGCACCGTGAAACGCGGCGTCCGCACCGCCTGGGCGATCAGCGGCGCGGCGGCACCGATCCGGTCCAGCACCTCCAGGGTGTACGCGTGCACGACGGCGGCGCGGGAGGTTATCGGCGGCGCGGCGAGCCGGTCCAGCACTGTCACCTCGACCCCGCGCCGGGCCAGCGTCAACGCGGTGGCGAGACCGGTGGGGCCGGCACCCACCACCAGGACGTCAGTGCTCGTGGGCAGCATGGCCACCTCCAGAAGACGACTGCCAACATGTGTTGGCAAACACTTGTTGGCCACGCTAGAACGCCTCACGATTGCGTGTCAACAGGTGTTGGCATACGGTCGTTGGCATGACCTCGTCCGCCCCGCCGACCCAGCCCCGCCGCTCCGACGCCACCCGGGCGGCGATCCTGCGAGCGGCCCGGGAACGGTTCGCGGCGGACGGCTACGAACGCGCCACGATCCGGGCCATCGCCGCCGACGCCCAGATCGACCCGTCGATGGTCATGCGCTACTACGGCAGCAAGGAAGGGCTCTTCGCGGCGGCGGCCGAGTTCGACCTCCGCCTGCCCGACCTGACCTCGGTGCCGCCCGCCCGACTCGGTGAGGTGCTGGTCCGACACTTCCTGGCCCGGTGGGAGGGCGACGAGACCCTGGTGGCGCTGCTGCGGGCCGCCAGCACCAATCCCGGCGCGGCCGAACGCATGCGCGGCATCTTCGCCAACCAGCTCACCGCCGCCGTGGCCACCTTCGGCACCGACCCGACGCTGACCGCCCGACGGGCCGGCCTGGTGGCCAGTCAGGTCCTCGGCCTCGCCTTCACCAGATACATCGTCCGGCTGCCGCCCATGGTGGACACCACGCCGGACGAGCTGGTCTCCTGGGTCGCGCCGACCCTGCAGCGTTATCTGACCGGAACGCCGCCGAGCTGACCCAACCTTTTTCGCCCTCCCGTGCGTCTGCCTGTTGACGCGTACCGCGCGACGGCCGGGAGGGGGGCGGATGGCGCCGACGAGGGACGACGGACGCGACGGCTACCTCGCCTTCGTGGAGAACCACCAGCACCGGCTGCTCCGCGCGGCCTACCTGATCTGCGGCAACCGGCACCAGGCCGAAGACCTCCTCCAGGACGCGCTGCTCAAGCTGGCGCTGCGCTGGTCCTCGGTCCGCGACGGCGACCCCTCCGCGTACGTGCGGGCCATCCTCTACCGCGACTCGGTGTCGTGGTGGCGTCGCCGACGGCGGGAATGGCTCAGCGCCGCGCCACCGGACCAGGTTGCCCACGACCGGGACGGCGCGTTACGGCTGACGATGCACGACGCGCTGGGCCTGCTGCCCCCACGGCAGCGGGCCGTGCTGGTGTTGCGCTACTACGAGGACCTGACCGAGGTCGCCACCGCCGAGGCGCTCGGCGTGACGGTCGGCACCGTGAAGAGCCAGTGTCACGCGGCGCTGCGTCGACTCCGCGAGGTCGCACCGGACCTCGCCCGCGACGCCCGACCGGGTCGGGGCCCGGCCGATCTGGCCAGCGGTCTGGAGGTGAACCCGTGAACGAGCAGGAGCTGCGCCGACTGCTGACCGTCAGCGTCGAGGACGTGCTGCCCAGCCAGCCGGCCGCCGCCGGATGGGAGCGGGCTCGGCGTACCCGGCGCACCCGGCGGGCCGTCGCGGTGGTCGCCCTGGCCGTGGTGCTGGTCGGCGGTGGCACGGTGGCGGCGCTGCGACCGCCCGCCGATCCCGCGCCGGTTCCACCGGTGGGTCCGACGGTGACCCCGACCGTCGACCCCTCCCACGCGGGTCCGGTGCAGAAGCCGCCCGCCGAGCTGACCTACCCGCCCGATCCGTTGGCCCGGCTCGGCGATCCGGCCACCGTGCCGCTCTCCGAGCGACCGGTCCAGCGGGCGTTGGCGCTGTTCCAGCCGGTCGACGAGGAGAACCGGGCGAGCGGCCCGGTCCGGGTGCTCGGCAACGACGGCGTGGTACGCAGCCTCGACGTGGTGACCCTGGCACCGACCCGCGACGCGAGCGGCAACGAGGCGGGCGCCCTGAAGCCGGGAGTGCTGTCGCCGGACGGCCGGCAGGCCGCGTTCGCGCAGACCAAAGAACTGGTCATGGTCGACCTCACCACCGCGGCCGTCCGCCGGATACCGCTCGACGGCTACCTGGAGCAGGTGGTGTGGGCGCACGACCGGGTGCTGGTCGGCGGCGACGACCGGACGTACGCGGTGGACCGGGTCACCGGCGCGGCCAGCACGATCGACGTGTCGACCTGGGAGTTGATCGCGCCCGACCCGGCCGCTGGCCGGGAGGCCCCGTTGATCGACATGTACGGCGAGGGGACCGGCCTGAAATTGCGCAGCCTGACCGCCCGGGAGGGCGAGCTCCGCTCCGAACAACCGGTCAACACGTCGGCGCTGCCCTCGCCCTACCAGGTCAACGAGTTCTACGGCCGGGGCTGGCTGCACGGCGAGCGGCTGGCCCGGGCGGCCTGGATCACCAGCAGCGAGACCAACGGCACCGAGGGGGCCGCGGTGCTCGACGCGCGGACCGGTGCCGTGCTCCACCTGCTCGACCTGGGGCGGGACCGTGCCAAGGGTTGCTGCGCGGTACTGGGCTGGGACAACAGGGGGGCGGTGCTGCTCCGACTGGAACCGGCCGCGTTGGCCCGCTGGCACCCGGAGACCGGCGAGATCACCGGCATCGTTCGTGACCTGCGCGGCGCGATCGCTCTGGCCGGCTGAAACACCGTCCCCGCGCGACGTTCACTGTCACGCGGGGACGGTCGTGCCGGTCAGGCGGCCAGGCCGCCGGGCTGGTCGCCCTTCACCACAGGCGCCCGGACCAGGTTGCCCCACTCGGTCCACGAGCCGTCGTAGTTGCGCACCTGCGGGTAGCCCAACAGGTGCCGCAGCACGAACCAGGTGTGGCTGGACCGCTCCCCTATCCGGCAGTACGCGATCACGTCGTCGTCGGGGCTCAGCCCGAGCTGGTCGGCGTAGATCGCCTTCAACTCGTCGGCGGATTTGAACGTGCCGTCCTCGTTGGCGGCGGACTTCCACGGCTTGCTGACCGCACCCGGGATGTGCCCGCCGCGCAGCGCACCCTCCTGCGGGTAATCCGGCATGTGCAGCATCTCGCCGGTGTACTCACCCGGAGACCGGACGTCGACAAGTGGCCGACCGGCGGCGATGTGCGCCATGACCTGCTCACGGAAGGCCCGCAGCGGGGCGTCGTCGCGCAGCGGCACCGGGTAGTCGGCGCGCGGGCGGGCCGGCTTGTCGCGGGTCACCTCGCGTCCCTCGGCGATCCACTTCTGCCGGCCGCCGTCGAGCAGTCGCACATCGGCGTGGCCGAAGAGCGAGAAGACCCAGAGGGCGTACGCGGCCCACCAGTTGAAGTTGTCGCCGTAGAAGACGACGGTGTCGCCCCGGCCGATGCCCTTCGCCGCGCACATCTCGGCGAAGCTCTTCGGGTCCAGGTAGTCCCGGGTCACCTGGTCGTTCAACTCCAGGTGCCAGTCGACCTTGACGGCACCGGGAATGTGACCGGATTCGTAGAGCAGCACGTCCTCGTCGGACTCGACGACGACGAGGCCCTCGTCGCCCAGATGCGCGGCCAGCCACTCGGTGGTGACCAACCGCTGCGGGTCCGCGTACGACTGGAGGCGGGGATCGGGATCGTTCGGCACAGACATGATCCCAAAGGTACGCCGGATCGCCGTCCACGACCGCTGTAACGCCGGCCGGCCCACCACCCCCGCACGGGATGGTGGGCCGGTCGGCGTTCGCCGGGTCACGATCGCCCGGCGGGGCAGCCCGCCGGGTTGCTCCGGCTAGCTGCTCGGCGGCTGGTTGCCGACGAAGAAGGTGAACGACGCCGAGTCCGACTGGGTGCCGTTGCTGTCGATGCTCCAGACGGTGAGCGAGGTCAGACCGGCCTTCGTCGGTGCCCAGGTCACCGACGCGGTGCCGTCGGCCGCCGCGGCCACGGTGCTGGTCACAGTGCCGAAGCGATACCGGTAGCTGACCACGTCGGGCTGGCGCGGGGTGAAGGTGAAGACCCCGGGCACGCCCGGCCCCCCACTGGTGACGCCCTGCTGATAGACCGTCGCGGTTATCTTCGGCGCGGTGCTCAGCCGGAAGGTGCTCGACGCGGTTGCGGTCACGCCGTCGGCGGTCACGCTGGTCACCGAGAGCGTCCGGTAGCCACCCCGAGTCGCGGTGACGGTCAGCGTGGCGGTGCCGTCGGCCGCCGCCTCCACCGTCTGCTCCGGGTCGCCGTCCAACTGGAACCGGTACCGGACCACCCCAGCCATCTGCGGCCGCACCGTGAACGTGGTCGGCACGCCGATCTCGGTGAGTCTGCCGGTGATGATCGGCGCGACGTCGCTGGCCCGGAACTCGTACCGTGCCTCGGGCGAGCGGTTCCCGGCCGCGTCGAGGCTCCACACCACGAGGGTGTTGGGCCCCGCCTCCGGGCGGAGCGTGACGGTGGCCGTGCCGCCGGGCCCGTCCGCCGACACCACCTGGACGCCATCACCGCCGAGCAGCTCGTACCGGAAACCAACAGCGTCCGGAGTGACCGCCGCGTCGAAGGTGAACTGTCCCGGCAACGCCGGGTGCCAACCGTCGACCGGGAAGTCACTGGAGGTGACGACCGGCGCGGCCTCCGGGCCCTGGAAGTCGGTCCGGAGGTAGCAGAGGCCGCTCCACTCGCCGGTCGCCTGGCTGTCCGCCGCCCGGACCTGCCACGCGTACACCCGGTCGTGGGTCAGCACCTCCCGTTCGAAGAGGCCGCTCTCCCGATCGCCGTCCCGCCCGTTGTACCCGAACCGCTCGATCCGGGCCGCCGGCTCGTCGACCGGCCAGAGCGCGAAGGTGGTGGTCAACCGGTCGGTGCCGCCGTTCGCGTCGATGTCCGGGTCGTGCAGGACGGCGGAGAGCGTCAGGTCGTCGTTCTGCCACCACTGGTACGGCTCCGCCGTGGTGCACGGCTCGCCGGAGGTCTGCAGCTCGGTCGGCACACCCGGCGGCTGGTTGTCGTCGATGGCAGGCGCGTTCGGTACGTCGTTCGCTACGGCCGGCACGGCCGTCAGCGTGAGCGTCCCGGCGGCGACCGCCACGGAAAGCCCCGTCGCCAGCAGCGCCCGGAGCGGTCGTGCGGATGTCGTCGTGCCAGGCATGAGGGTCATCCCCCATCCACCTTTCCCCGATGTCCCCGCCTTCCGATCAGCGGGGGCAGCGGATGCTATCGGGGCGGGCGGACATCGGGCGACCCCGATTCGATCGGTGCAATCCACAGTGGAGGTGTCAGGGCCTGTTCAGGCGCGGCGGTGGACGATCCGACCGGCTACCACTGTCACCAGACAGGTGCCGTCGACGCCGTGCACCGCGAGGTCGGCCCGACCGTCCGGGCGCAGCGTCGGCACCACGGCGGTGGGCAGCACCAGCAGGTCGCTCCGCTCGGCGGCGGCCCGCAGCGCCGGGTCGGCCAGGTGTTCCGCCAGGACCGCCGTCACCCCTGTACGCAGCAGCGCGTGTACCCGTTCGCGCGGGGTCGGTGCGGGCGGCAGCGGACCGTCGTGCAGCAGACCCGGCCCCAGCGTCCCGGGCCAACGGCGAACCCGGGCACCGGCGTACGCCGCACTCAACTCGGCCAGCGGGCCGACGGCCGCGACCCGGTCGCCGCTGACCAGCACGGCGTGCTCCGGCACCGGTTCGCCGTCCCGGTCGCGGCACAGCAGGGCCGCGGTGTGCAGGGTGAGCACGCTCAGTCGACGAGCGGGCCGAGTTGCGGGCGCTTCGCCGTCACCGTGTCGCCGGACGACCGACCGGTCAACCGCCGCTTCACCCACGGGGCGAGGTGCTGACCGGCCCACCGCAGGTCGGCGGCGCGGGCGGCCAGCCACGGCGAGGGTGCCGGGTGCGGCGGGACCATCAGCCACTCCTCGTCGCAACCAACCCCCAGGGCGTTCAACACCTGGCCGGCGACCCGCCGGTGGCCGGCCGGGGAGAGGTGCAACCGGTCCGTGCTCCAGAGCATCGGGTTGAGGAAGGTGTCGTCGGCGTACAGGTCGACCATGATGGCGCCGTGCCGCTCGGCGGTCTCACCGACCGCTTGGTTGAGCAGCTGCACCCGGGGTGCGACGAGGCGTTGGCCGGGCAGCCGGGCCATCACGTCCGCGAACCGGAAGAGGAGCACGTCAGCGCCGCCCGAGCGCAGTTGCCGGACCACCTCGTCGAAGCGGGCGACCAGCGTGTCCGGGTCGAAGGTACGCCGCAGCACGTCGTTGCCACCCGCCGCGAAGCTGATCAGATCCGGCTTCATCGCCACTGCGGAGGGCACCTGCTCGGCGACCACGCTGGGGAAGAGCCGGCCCCGGATGGCCAGGTTGGCGTACCGGAAGTCGGGGCCCGCCTCGGCGGCGAGTCGGGTCGCCACCAGGTCCGCCCAGCCCCGGAAGGTGCCGTCCGGGTACGCGTCGTCCATGCCCTCGGTGAAGCTGTCCCCGACCGCGACAAAACTGCGCCAGCGCACCCGCGCCTCCCTCACGCCACTTGTTGCCTGCGGCGACCAGTCTGTCACCGCGGGATCGCCCGGTGCCGCCCCGAATCCGCGACGTGTCGGAGGTCATTGTCCAGTTGCCGCCCGGCGGCCTGATTCGACACCGGATCGCCGATATCGGGTGTGGTGTCGCCGATATCCGCGATGTCGAAATGGGATGGCTCCGCCTGACGCATCGACCGTAGGCTGCCCGGATGCTGCTACGCATGTCGACCCTGCTGCTGCGGACCCTGCGCGAGGACCCGGCCGACGCGGAGGTGCCGAGTCACCGGCTGCTGCTGCGGGCCGGTTACATCCGTCGGGCCGCACCGGGCGGCTACACCTGGCTGCCGCTGGGCAAGCTGGTGCTGGACCGGATCACCGAGGTGGTACGCGCCGAGCTGTTCGCGATCGGCGACCAGGAGGTGCACTTCCCGGCACTGCTGCCGGCCGAGCCGTACCGCACGAGTGGCCGGTGGGCCGAGTACGGCGACGACATCTTCACCCTCGCCGACCGGCGCGGCGCCGAGCACCTGTTGGCGCCCACCCACGAGGAGATGGCGGCGCTGCTGGTCAAGGACCTGTTCACCTCGTACCGGGACTTCCCGGTGACGCTTTTCCAGGTGCAGACGAAGTTCCGCGACGAGGCGCGGCCCCGGGCCGGGCTGCTGCGGGGCAGGGAGTTCCTGATGAAGGACGCGTACTCCTTCGACCTGGACGAGGCCGGGCTACGGGACGCGTACGCCCGGCACCGCTCCGCGTACCGGCGGATCTTCGACCGGTTGGGTCTGGACTACACGGTGGTGCAGGCGATGTCCGGCGCGATGGGCGGCTCGGCGTCGGAGGAGTTCCTGGCCGCGACGCCGGTCGGTGAGGACACCTTCGTGGGCTGCACCTCCTGCGACTACGCGGCCAACACCGAGGCGGTTCTCACCCGGGTGCCCGCCGCCGGCGATCCGGCCGCGCAGCCGGCCGCCGAGGTGCACGACACTCCGGAGACCCCGACGATCGCCAGCCTCGTGGAGTTGGCCAACGCGCGCCGGTTGGGCGGTCGGGACGGCTGGACCGCCGCCGACACCCTGAAGAACGTCGTGCTGTCCGTCCGGCAGCCGGGCGCCGAACGGGCCGTGCCCCTGGTGGTCGGGCTGCCCGGTGACCGGGAGGTCGACCTGAAGCGGGTCGGTGCCGCACTGCACCCGGCGCAGGTGACCGTCTTCGAGGAGTGGGCCGACCATCCGGAGCTGGTACGCGGCTACATCGGGCCGCAGCTGCTCGACAAGCTGGGCATCCGTTACCTGGTCGATCCCCGGGTGGTGGCCGGGTCGGCGTGGCTGACCGGGGCGAACGAGCCGGGCCGGCACGCGACCGACGTGGTCTGCGGACGGGACTTCACCCCCGACGGCACCATCGAGGCGGCCGATGTGCGCCCCGGCGACCCCTGCCCCGACTGCGGGACGGGCGAGCTGACCATCCGGCGGGGCATCGAGATCGGGCACATCTTCCAGCTCGGCCGCCGATTCACCGACGCCTTCGCTGTCGACGTGCTCGGGCCGGCCGGCAAGCCGGTCCGGCCGACCATGGGCTGCTACGGCATCGGGGTCTCCCGGGCGGTGGCGGCCGTCGCCGAACAGCACCACGACGACCGGGGGCTGGTCTGGCCGGCGGCGATCGCGCCATGTGACGTACACCTGGTGGTTGCGGGCAAGGGCCCGCAGCTCGACGCGGCGCTGGAGCTCGGCGGGCGGCTCGCCGCGGCCGGCCTGCGGGTGCTGGTCGACGACCGCACGCACGTCTCGGCCGGGGTCAAGTTCACCGACGCCGAGCTGATCGGCATCCCCCGGGCCGTCGTGGTCGGCCGCCGACTCACCAAGGGGTACGTCGAACTGCGCGAGCGGGCCGGCGGCGAGCGCACCGAGCTGCCGCTGGACGGTCTGCTGGATCGACTCGTCGACGAGGTACGCCAGGAACGTGCAAGCCTGGTGTAGCCACGGCGTCACTGGGTAGTGCAGTCGGATCGGTGGAAACGTCTTCGGAGGCTCTCATGACCGGTTACCGGGTCAGCGACGTGATGACCAAGCAGGTGGTCTACCTGCCGGCCGAGACCACCCTCGACGAGGCGGCCAGGGTGATGAAGGAGGCCGACATCGGTGATGTGGTGGTCACCGACGGCGCCAGCCTCGCCGGCATGCTCACCGACCGGGACATCGTGGTGCGGGCCGTGGCGGAGAACAGCTCCCCGGCGGCCACCACCATCGGTGCGATAGTGACCCGCGAGGTCGTCATGATCGAGCAGCACTGCACGGCGGGTGAGGCGGCGGCGCTCATGCGGGATCGGGGCATCCGACGGGTGCTGGTCTGTGACAGTGACCGCAAGCTGGTAGGGATCGTCTCCCTCGGCGACCTGGCCATGCAGCTCGACCCCACCAGCGCGCTCAGCGAGATCAGTGAGCAGTCGCCCACTGTGTGACCGAGGCTCCGGCACCACGGCGGTAGCCTCGACGCATGGCTGACATGCCGGCCCGACTGGCCGAGATCGTCGACGAGTTCGCGGCCGCGCCGCGCGACCTGGTGCTGGAGATGCTCCTGGAGTACGCGGACGTCATCCCGGCGCTGGCGGAGGGTGCCGCGGAGCGCGAGGGCATGGAGCATGTGCCCGAGTGCCAGACGGCGTTCTTCCTGCGCGCCCGGGTGACGCCGGAAGGCACCGTGGAGACGCTCTTCGACTGCCCGCCGGAGGCGCCCACCACCCGGGCGTTCGCCGGGATCCTCGCCGAGGGGCTGGCCGGCGCGAGCGCCGAGCAGGTGCTGGCCGTACCGGACGACCTCTACCAGCGGATGGGGCTGGCGCAGGCGATCAGCCCGCTGCGGGTCCGGGGCGGCACGGCGATCCTGGGTCGTCTCAAGCGTCAGATCCGGGAACAACGCGGCTGATCGCGAGGTTGGCACCGGTCATGGAGATCGAGATCTACGCGGACGTCATCTGCCCGTGGTGCTACATCGGCAAGCGCCGCCTGGATGAGGCCCTCGCCAGCTACCCGGGCGAGGTGACGGTCCACTACCGGCCGTTCCAGCTCGACCCGTCGCCGGTGCCGAAGCCCCTGCCGCTGGTGCAGGCGTTGGCCGGCAAGTTCGGCGGCCCGGGGCGCGCCCGGCAGATGGTCGACCACGTGAAGCAGGTCGCGGCGGCTGACGGGCTGCGGCTCGACTACGACCGCGCGGTGATCGCCAACACCTTCGAAGCGCACCGGCTGGTCTCCTGGGCGAGCGACCAGGGTAGGGCCGCCGAGATGGTCGAGGCGCTGTACCAGGCGCACTTCAACCACGGCGTCGACGTCGGGTCGCGGGAGGCGCTGGCCACCCTGGCCGGCGAGGTCGGCCTGGACGCGGCCGACGCCCGCCGATTCCTCGACTCCGACGAACGCGTCGCCGACGTCACCGCCGCCCTGGCCCACGCTCAGGCCCTGGGCATCACCAGCGTGCCGACCTTCGTGCTGGCCGGGAAGTACGCGGTCTCCGGCGCGCAGGAGGTGCAGACGTTGCTCGCCGCGCTGGCCGAGGTGGAGCAGCGCGAATCCGCAGCCCACTCACACTGAGTCACCAGCGGCCGGCATCCGGCATCGATGATCACGATGTTTCACGTGCAACGACATCGATGCCGGTGCGTGGTCAGGCCGGCCTGGCCAGCCCTTCCACCACCTGCGCTCCGGGCAGCGCGCCCAACGCCGGCCCCGGCAGCGCGATCTTGCTGTGCCGTACGCCGGACCCGACGATCACGTGCGGTGTGGCGATGACCCGCGCGTCCACCAGGATCGGCCACTGGGCCGGCAGCCCGATCGGGGTGATGCCGCCGTACTCCATGCCGGTCAACTCGACAGCGTCGGCCATCGGGGCGAAGCTCGCCTTGCGGACGTCCAACGCCCGGCGGGCCACGCCGTTCACGTCGGCCCGGGTGGTGGCCAGGACGATGCAGGCCGCGTAACGGACCACACCCTCACGCTTGCCCGCCACCACGACACAGTTGGCCGACACGTCCAGCCCCACCTCGTACGCCGCGCAGAACGCCGCGGTGTCGGCGAGGTCGGCGTCGATCGGCGCGACCAGCACGTCGTTGACGTCCACCGGGGCGCTGGCCGGCCACTGGGCGATGGCCTCCGCGACCGGCGGGGCGAGCAGATCCAGGCGGGCGCGGGCCGGTTCCGTCTTCAGCGTTCCCATCACGGGTGCGATCCTCGCATCCGTGACGCTGAACCGTCCGGCGGCTCCCCGTCCGCCCGGCGACGCCACCGGGCCGGGCCGGACCGATCCGGCGCTCAACTGCCGGCGAGGAAGGCGTTGTCGCGCATGAAGGAGCGGTCGCGGGCGGCCGCCAACTCCTCTTCGCGCTGGGCCTTGGCCCGTTGCAACTCCAGATCCTCGAACGCGTGCCGGACACCCAGCCGGATCACGCCGTAGAGGAAGACGAAACCGAAGACGTAGAGGATCACCGTGGTGACGACAGCGAACATGGCGTCACGGTAAGACGAACGTGAACCGTTGTTGCGCTCATCTCCGCCCGGTTCCCCCGTACGTGTCAGAGAAGGGCGGTGGGTCAGCCGGACCGGATCAGGTCCAACCCGGTCAGCAGCGCGAAGAACGCGATCACGATCTCGTTGACGATCCAGGCGTGCCCCTCGGCCCATTCCCGCATCCGGGTCAACACCCGCGCCGCCCTGCTCCCGAGCAGCAGCAACGCCAGCAGGGGCAGCCCGAGCAGGAACACTGTGAACAGCACGAACGGCACCAGGTGCCACCACGGCAGATCATGACGGGCCACGCTCGCCCCGACGGTGGCCATGGTGAGGTCGTCGGTGGGGGTCGCCACGAAGAGCAGCGCACCCAGCCGCAGCGCCTGCGGCGGGTCGGCGCGCTCGATGCCGCCCAGCCAGCGCGGCGGTCCGGACCGGTTGCGGCGTAGCCAGATCAGCACGGCCAGGATCACCAGCAGGGCCAGCACCACCAGGTCGATGGCGGGGCCGCGATCAACCTTTCCGGCGACGGCGCTGGCGTCGGCCGCCACTCCGCCCACCAGCCGGGTCAACAACCACGCCACCGTCACCCCGGCGGCCACCACCAGCCCCGCGCCGGTGAGGAAGCCCAGCGACGCGGCCCGGGGCCGATCCGACGAGGCGAGGAAGACCGCCACCACCAGCTGCGTCCCGGCGACCATGACCACGGCGAGCGGCAGGACAGTCAGGAAGTTCATCGCCCGCCATCCTTCCGGCACCGGCGGCCGGGACGCGGCCGAATCCGCGGATCACCCGCCTTGTCGCACACCCCCGCCCACCACCACCACCCGGCCGGCGAGCACCGCCCCGAGCAAGGCCAGCGCAGCGGCCACCACGAGCGTCGTCGTGTAGCTGGCCGGGCCGGGCGCGCTCCCGGCCGCCAGCACAGCACCGGTCAGCGCGAGCACGGTGGCCGCGAAGAGGGAGTCGCTCAGTTGCAGTGACGAGCTGTTGCGGCCCTGCTCACCCGGCGCGGAGAACTCCAGCGTGAGCACCGACAACGACGGATAGAGCAACCCCATGCCCAGACCGGCGACCGCCCAACCGACAACGGCGACAGCCACCGGGAACTCGGGACGGACGGCCAGCGCCACGGTGGCAGTGCCGATCGTGATGCAGCCCAGCCCGACGCGTGGCAGGGTGGCCCGTGATGCCGGCACCGGAATGCGGCCCTGCAACCAGGAGCCCACCGACCACGCCAACGCGCCGACCGTGAGGACCAGTCCGGCCGCCGTCGGCGAGAGGCCCCGCTCCCGGGACAGCATCAGCGGGATGACCACCTCGGCGCCGACGAAGGCCGCCGACGCCAGGCCCCGCAGGCCCACGACGGTGGGCAACCCTCGCGCCGCCCGGAGGAACCCGGCCGGCAGCAGTCGCGGGGCGCAGACCAGCAGACCAACCACGGCGAGCGCGACCAGCGCCAGGGCGGTGGCGCCGCGCTGCTGTCCCCCGATGTGCAGCAGTGCGGCACTCACCGCGGCCCCGCACGCCCAACCGATCCGCCCGACCGCGCCCGCCGGTGGGCTCGCGGCCACACTCCGGCCCAACGACCGCAGGCCCGGATGGATCAGCAGCACCGCCGGCACCGCCACCGCCGGCACCGCCAGGAAGACCCACCGCCAGCCCAGGTACTGCACGATCAGGCCGGCGACAGCCGGCCCCACCAGCGACGGTACGACCCACGCCGCAGCGAACGCCGCGAAGATCCGCCGGTGCAGCTCCTGCGGGTACGCGTGCCCGACGATCACGTAGAGCGCCACCGAGAGCAGCCCGGAGCCGAAACCCTGCACGACCCGCCCGACGACGAGCGCGCTCATCACCGGGGCGGTCCCGGCGATCAGCAACCCCACCACGAACCAGGCGACGCCGTGCCACATCGGCCCGCGGGGCCCCCGTGCGTCGCACCAGATTCCGGAGACCACCATGGCCAGCACACCGGTGGCGAACGGGCCACCGAACGCGATCCCGTAGAGCGCCAGCCCGTCCAGGCTGCGGGCGACCGTCGGCATCGCCGTACCGACCGCCAACGCCTCGAACGCGAGCAGTGAGATCAACGCGACGCTGCCCACCGTCATCGCGCGGAACCGGGGTGCGAAGAGCCCAGGTGCGGCGGTGGCGGCGGGCGCGGCGGTGGCGGTTGTGCTCGGCATCGGCCGAGCATGCGACCTCAACCCTGATTCATGTCAACCGTCCGGTGACCCGGCTCTCGTCAGGCGTCCTGCAACGCCTCCCCGACACCGCGCGCCAGTCCGGAAAAATGCTGGTCCGCCAGCAGGTGACCGGCGGTGATCACCACAGCGATCGGCCACTCGATGACCTGCAGCGCGGCGAGCACCCCGAGCCCGGCGTAGTAGGCAACCTTGTCCGGTGGCGGCACCGCCACCTCACCCAGCATCGGCAGTTGGACCCGCCGGCCGTACACGTGCATGTTCTCCCGCGAACCGTTGAGATGTCGCGTCAGTGTGCTCATGCCGACCTCCCCATGTCCGGTGATGCTCGTCGGATTCCACGGCCCAACCCGTCCATGCGCCAGCGACGACGGAAAATTCCGGCGCTCAGGGGGCATAACGGATGGCAGGTCGGGAAGCCAGGCCGCCGGACGCGAGCGCGGTGGGAGGACGACATGGCCAAGGTCAGGACCAGCGGCAACAGGGAGCCGGGCTGGCGTCCGTCCAGCCGTACGCCTCGATGACGGCGGCGGGTCGCGCTGCCGGCCGCATCCTGCCGTCCTTCGGTGTGCCGCACCTGATCGGCGAGGCGTCCCGGACCGTCGGGTCGGCCGCGACCCGGCTGGCCCGGTCGGTCGGGCTCACTCGGCGTCGGGTCTGGTCACGCCCCGGTCGGCACCACATCGAGGTGCACGGCGTGTGCCAGGAGGGCGGCGACCAGCTCGCCCGGCAGGTCGAGGGCGCGCTGGAGCGGATGCCCGGGGTGGCCTGGGCCAGGGTGAACGCTCCATCCGGGCGGGTGGTGGTGGCCGTGCAGGCCCCCGAACCGGATCTCGACGACCTCATCGCCACCATCAGCCGGGTCGAGCGGACCTGCGATCACGAGCCCGACCCGGAGATCCCACCCCCGAACCCGCCCGAGGAGGGCCCGCACAACCCGCGCACCCTCGGCGCGCTCGCCTCGGACGCGCTGGGTCTGACCCTCTGGGCGGCGACCCGGATCCTGCCGTTCGCGCCGCTGCCCGGTGAGGTGGCCGGCGTACTGGCGGCGGTCGACCTGCAACCGAAGCTGCACGCGTTCCTCGGCAGGACACTGCGCTCCGACCCGCGCGCGGAGGTCCTCTTCCCGCTGGCCGAGGCCGTGGTCCAAGGTCTCGCCGGCCGCTGGACCGGCATCGTCCTCGACGGTGCCCAACGGCTCGTGGAGTGGGGTGAGGACCGGGCCCAGTTCACCGCCTGGGAGAACGCGGAACCGCGGCTGACCGGGGACCCCGAGCGTGCCGTCGCGCGGTGGCCGATAGCCGACCGTCCCCGACCCAAGCCGCACGGCCCGGTCGAGCGGTACATCAACCGGATGCTCGCCGCAGGTACGGCGGCCGGTGCCGCGGCGGTGCCCTTCGCCGGGCGCAAGCGGGCCGCCGCGCTGGGCCTGTCGGCGCTGCCGAAGGCCCCTGGCAGTGGACGTGAGGGGTACGCCGCCCAGCTCGGCCGGTTGCTGGCGCGGCGCGGGGTGATCGCGATGGACCGCAGTGTGCTGCGGGAGTTGGACCGGATCGACACGCTCGTGCTCGACGCCGCGGTGCTCGGCTCGGACCGGGGCGTACTCGCCGACCTGGTGCCGGCGTCCGACGCGGACGTCGACGAGGTGGCCGAGCGGGCCTTCGCGCTGTTCGACCCGGACGATCCGGCCGCGTCCCGTGCGGCGGACGGCTGGCGGCTCGGACCGTTGGACCAGATGCCCGCGAACGACCTGGACGCCATCGCGGACGCGGGCCGGCTGCGTTCGGCCGGCGGGCAACTGCTCGGCCTCGCCCACGGCGACCGGCTCGCCGCGCTCCTGCGGGTCGAGCCGGAACCCGCACCCGGTGTCGACGGGCTGCCGGCCACCGCGCGGCGGGCCGGCCTGCGGCTGGTGGTTGCCGGCGGCGACGAGCAGCGGTACGGCTTCGCCGACGCGATGCTGCCCGGCGGGGACCAGTTGGTCGAGTCGGTCCGTGGACTACAGCGCGACGGCGCGGTGGTGATGCTCGTCTCCGCCGACCGCAAGGCGCTCGGCGCGTCCGACTGCGGTCTCGGGTTCGCCGCGCCGGAGGAGCTGCCCCCATGGGGCGCGCACCTGCTGGTCGGTGCCGACCTGCGGGTGGTGGCCCTGGTGATCGAGGCGACCGGGGTGGCTCGGCGTACCGCCCAGCAGAACATCCGGCTGGCCATGGCCGGCACCGGTCTCGGGGCGCTGGGCGCGTTCACGGCCCCGCCGACCGAACTGCCCGGCCGGTCGCTCGTCGCGGTGAACGGCGCGGCCGGGTTGGCCTTCGCGAACGGGGTCTGGCAGGCCCGCCGATTGCACGACCAGTCGGACACCCCGGCCCCGGTGACGACCGCCTGGCACCTGATGCCCGTCGGCACGGTGCTCGACCACCTGCGCTCCACGCCGGACGGCCTGACCAGCGCGGAAGCGCAGCGCCGACGCCACGCCTCGGGCGCCGACGGCGGTGCCGGACCCGGAAGTGGTGGGCTGCTGCGCGCCTTCCTCGACGAGCTGTCCAACCCGCTCACCCCGGTGCTGGCCGCCGGGGCGGTGCTCTCCGCGTCGTTCGGTTCACTTGTCGACGCCGCGCTGGTGAGCAGCGTGGTCGGTGGGTCCGCCCTGATCGGGGCGGTGCACGAACGCAACACCGAGAGGTCGCTGGCGGAGCTGCTGTCGCGGTCGGCGGTGACCGCACGGGTCCGCCGGGACGGCGCCGATCAGGTGCTCGCCGCCGAGGACCTGGTCCTCGGGGACGTCATCGCCCTCGAACCGGGAGACTCGGTGCCCGCCGACTGCCGGGTGCTCGATTCGGTGGGCCTGGAGGCCGACGAGTCGTCGCTGACCGGTGAGTCGCTGCCGGTCGCCAAGTCCAACCGGCCGGTGGTCGCCGCCGCCGTCGCCGACCGGCACTCGATGCTCTACGAGGGCACCACGGTCGCCGCCGGGCACGGCACCGCAGTGGTGGTGGCGACCGGCAACGACACCGAGGCGGGGCGCAGCCTCGCGTTGGTGCGGCAGGCACCCCCGACCAGTGGGGTGGAGGCTCGGCTCGGCTCGTTGACCAGCACCGCCATCCCACTGGCGGCCGGTTCCGCGATAGCGGTGGCCGGCGCGGGCCTGCTTCGGGGCGTACCCCTGGCCGAAACGGCGGCGACCGCCGCGAACCTCGCCGTGGCGTCGGTGCCGGAGGGGTTGCCGTTCCTGGTCAGCGCGGCGCAGCTGGCCGCGGCCCGGCGGCTGGCCGAGCACGGCGCGTTGGTCCGCAACCCGCGCACCATCGAGGCGTTGGGGCGGGTGGACGTGCTCTGCTTCGACAAGACCGGCACCCTCACCGAGGGTCAGTTGCTGCTCGCCGGGGTCGGCGACGGCGTCGGTGACCGGTACGCGTCGGTGGACCGGTTGGACGACCGGCTGCGGATGACGTTGGCCGCGGCGCTGCGGGCCACCCCCGCCGCAAAGGATCCGGAGGAGTTGGCGTTGCAGACCGACCGGGCGGTCCGGCGGGGCGCCGGGGAGGCCGGGGTGGTGGAGCAGACCGGTGCCGCCGGTTGGCGCGCTGCCGGGGGCCTGCCGTTCGAGCCGTCCCGCGGCTACCACGCGAGCATCGGGCAGACCGACGGTCACCTGCTGTTGAGCGTCAAGGGTGCTCCGGAGACGGTGCTGCCCCGCTGCTCGTCCCGACGCGCCGATGGCAGTCAGGAGCCGCTGGACGACGCCGGCCGCGCCGAGTTGGAACGGATGCTCGCCGACCGGGCCGGTGCCGGCAACCGGATCCTGGCCGTCGCCGAGTGCCCGGTGAACGACCCGAAGGTCACCGACTCCGACGTTCGAGGGCTCACCTTCGTGGGTTTCCTGGCCCTCTCCGACGGTGTGCGGGAGAGCGCGGCCCCGGCGGTACGCCGGATCCGGCAGGCCGGCGTGCACACCATCATGATCACCGGCGATCATCCGGCCACCGCCGAGGCGATCGCCGCCACCATCAGCGACCACGACGAACAGCAGGTGGTCACCGCCGGTGAACTCGACCAACTGGACGACGACGCGCTCGCGGAGCGGTTGACCAACACCGACGTGGTGGCCCGCTGCACCCCGGCCCACAAGGTGCGGATCATCCAGGCGTTGCAGAAGTGCGGGCGGACAGTGGCGATGACCGGCGACGGTGCCAACGACGCCCCGGCGATCCGGCTGGCCGACGTCGGCATCGCCCTCGGCCAACGGGGCACCCCGGCCGCCCGCGCCGCAGCCGACCTGGTGGTCACCGACGACCGGTTGGAAACCATCATCGCGACCCTGATCGAGGGGCGGGCGATGTGGTCGTCGGTGCGGCACGCGCTGAGCATCCTGGTCGGCGGAAACCTCGGCGAGATCGCCTTCAGCGTGCTCAGCGCCGCGGCGACCGGCCGTTCCGCGCTCACCGGGCGACAACTGCTGCTGGTCAACCTGCTCACCGACCTGGCACCGGCGCTGGCCATCGCGGTCCGGCCACCCGCGTCGGACCGCGCCGACGCGCTGCTGCGGGAGGGCCCGGACACGGCGCTCGGCGAGAGCCTCACCAGGGAGATCGGGCTGCGGGCGACAGCCACCACGCTGGGCGCGACAGCGGGTTGGACGTTGGCCCGCTACACCGGACGCCGCCAACGGGCGGGCACCGTCGCCCTGGTCTCCCTGGTCGGCACCCAGCTCGGGCAGACCATCCTGGCCGGCGGCACCAGCGCTGCCGTACTGGCCTCCACCGTGGCATCTCTGGGTGTGCTGGTCGTGGTGGTGCAGACGCCGGGGGTGAGCCAGTTCTTCGGCTGCACCCCGCTCGGGCCGGTCGGCTGGACCATCGGAGCCGGGTCGGCGCTCGGCGCCACCTTCGCCAACGGCGCACTCACGAAGCTGATGGAGCACGTGCCCCAGGCCCGACCCCACACCACCACTGCGGACAGCGACGGCGCGACCGGCTCCAAGGACTGAGCACCGGGTGTGGCGCTCGGTGCCGGGGGTCGGCCGGCATGCTGCGTGGAGCGTTATTCCTCAAAGTCATATGCATACCTCAGAGTCATGACGCTCCACGCAGGACCACACTCCAGCCGTCCGGCGGAAAGACCCGCCGCCCGGGTCGTCAGGCGAAGGGCTTGGGGAGCGCCCCCCGCTCATCGCCTTCTTCGCCAATTCCGTTCGCAGGCTGTAGTTCCGGTGCCGTGTCGCTGCGGCGGCCGCCTCCCGCATCCCAGACCCAGAACTGTTCGGTTGCATCCGGCTCTTCGATATTGATCTGCACATTCGAAGATCCCTGTCCTCAATTGACCCAAACCCTCATCAAACCGTCACTAGGCTCCCATTCGTGGTCCGTAGGTCAGCCGACGTAGGACGGTCTCGGCCGGGCCGGGCTGCCGGCGCTTGTCGAGCTGACGGGCGATCAGGACGGTGGTGAGCCAGACGACCACCGCGATGATCAGACCGGTCACTGTGGGGCTGCCGAACCGGTCGCCGAGGGCGAGCGTGAAGGGCGCCAGGAGGACGAGCCAGGCCACGGACTGGAACAGGTATCCCGACAGGGAACGCTGACCCAGGGCTGAGAGAGCGCCGACGACGGGACCGGATCGGCTGGCTCGCATGGCGATCAGGCCGAAGGCGGCCACGTAGCCCGGTCCGGCGAACATGCCGCTGACGCCGTGGAGCAGCAACATCAGACTGGCGGCCGACTCGTCGACGTGCAGCCATCCGGCACTGACCAGGGCAGCCGGAAGGCCACCGGCCACTGCGGCGCCGAGGCCGAGGACGGCGGTCCACGTGAGCAGGGTCCGGTGCCGGGGCAACTCTTCGAGGACGCGGCGACGAGCGGCCCACATGCCCAGCCAGGCAATCATGATGAAGGGCAGGACGGTCAGCGTGTGCACCGGCCATTCGCCGATGCGATCCAGCATGGACGCGACGTAACCGGGTGCGGCGAGAGAGTCGACTTGGCCCGACGGCAGCGGTGCCGCTCCGCCCGACCCCCCGAGGATGCCGCTCACCACCATCGCACCGATGACCAGCATCTCGACCGCGGACAGCGCCCAGAGCACCAGCACGACGCGGTGGAACCTGTCGCCGCGGCGCAGCAGCAACAGGGTCATCGCGATCCCGACGATCCCGTACGCGCCGAGGAAGTCGCCGTAGTACAGCAACACGGCGTGCGCGAACCCGAACACGACCAGCCAAACGTTACGACGCAACAGCACGGCGCGGACCTGCTTCGGGGTGACACCGGAGGTGTCCTGGCGGCGGGCGAGTTGGACGAGGCCGTAGCCGAACATCACGGCGAAGACCGGATAGCCGCGGGCATGGACGAGCTCGAAAAGCAGGAAGTTGAGGCCGCGATCGACGCCTTCCGGGGTGGCGTCGAGGCCCGGCTCGCCGGCGAAGACGACTCCGGCGACGTTGGCCAGCGCGATGATCAGCAGCATCGCTCCCCGGGTCAGGTCCGGCGCGAGGGCACGCTCGGTGCGCAGCACCGACCCTCTCGAAGTTTGCGGTGCGGTGTCGATGCCCATGGCCGTCTCCCCGTGACTCAGCTTTAGTTTCGGAGAGAAAGTATCAGACATACACTAATACTGTCTGTCATGATGTGGACGTAACCTTCCGGGGCGAACGTGGGAGCCCATGACCAGCGACGATTTCGTTCCGGCGCCGCTGCGCCGGCTGTGGGGAATGTCAGAGCCGGCGCGTCTCGGGCGGCCCGCGTCCCTCGACGTCAACGTGGTCGTCGCCGCCGCGGTGAAGATCGCCGACCGGGACGGGCTCGACGGGGTGACGCTTCCCAAGGTCGCCAAGAGCCTCGGCTTCACGAGCATGTCGCTCTACCGGCACGTCGGCTCCAAGGACGAACTGCTCACTCTCATGGCCGACGCCGCACTGGGCCCACCGCCGGACATCGCCGCCCCCGACTGGCGGGAAGGGCTACGCCGTTGGGCCTTCGCCCAGCGCGCGGTGTTCCAGCGTCGGCCGTGGCTGACGCGCGTGCCCGCCGCCGGACCACCCTCCGGGCCGCACCAGATCGCCTGGATGGAGGCCGCGCTGGCGGTCATGTCCGGCACCCTCCTCGACTGGGCGCACCGGATCGGTGCGATGTCACTGATCAGCGGCTACGTGGTCCAGTCGGTACGGCAGTACAGCGAACTCGCCGAGGGCAGGGCCAACGGCCAGGGCCAGGGCCAGGCCGACGCCGAACGCGACTACGGCCGGGCGCTGGCGCGACTCGTCAACCCCGACCGCTTCCCCGAGGCAGCCCGGCTGTTCTCCTCGACGCTGTTTGAGGCACCACCGTCCGACACCCCCGACGAGGTGATCGCCGACGCGGACTTCTCGCTCGGGCTGGAGTTGATCCTCGACGGCATCGCCGTCCGGATCGCGCGCACCGACCCCTGACCCACCCGCATGCCCTGGTCGGCCCGTCAGCGGCGCCGGGAGGTGAGCCGCATGCCGGCGGCTCACCGGGGTACCGCCCGACCTGCCGGCACGGGTCGCCGGAGTACGCGAATCGCCGCCGGCCGGCGAACCGGCGGCGGCGATCATTGACAGGCGCTGAGGTCAGCTGCGCTCGGAGATGGCCTCGATGAGGTCGCCGACCGGACGCTCGGGGAGGGAACGGGCCACATCGGCCACCGCCACGATGCCCACCAGCTCGTGGCCATCGATCACCGGCAGCCGGCGTACCTTGTGCTGACCCATGGTGCGAAGGGTCTCGGCGGCGTCGTCGTCCGCGGCGATGGTTACCGCCTCACCGTGGGGCCAGCTCACCGGCCATCACGTTGGCCGGGTCTCGACCCTCTGCCAGCACCTTCACCACGATGTCGCGGTCGGTCAGCATGCCCTTGAGCCGATTGTCGTCACCGCAGATCGGCAGGGCACCGACCCCCAACTCGGCCATCCGCTTCGCGGCCGACTTCAGGTCGTCCTGCTCGCGGACACAGGTCACGTCGTTCGTCATGATCTCGCGTGCCATAGGCATTGGTATGACACCTCACTTCCCGGGGGGTGTTGCCGTTACTTCCCAGGGGGTTGTTGCCGTTCTCCTACCCCGGCCGGCGCCTGCCTCGTCGACATCGGCCTACGCCGCTGGCACAGCTTTCATCGGCGACACCCTCGGATCCGCCAGCCTTCGCACGAGGCCAGGATTCGCGACCTGGTGCGCGGGTTGATCGAGGCAGTCGAACCCGAACCGGGCCTGGTCGGCCCGCTGGTCAAGGACTACGAGTGCGTTGCTGAAGCGATCGCCGCAGCCCCGCCGCGGCAGCCTTGAGTGCTGGTGGAGCCCAGGGGACTCGAACCCCTAACCCCTGCCTTGCAAAGGCAGTGCTCTGCCAGTTGAGCTAGGGCCCCGTGGGTGGCCTTGGCGACGATCACTCGTCGCGGAGCCGGACGTCAGCGCAGGTCGGGAGCGGTGGTCGCCTCGTGCCACAGGGCGCGCTCGTCGTTGGACGCCTTGATCTTGTTGAACACGACGGCGGCCACACCGACGACGCCAGCCAGAATCAGCAGCTTCTTGAACATGGGGCGACCCCTCGCGCTCGACTACCGTCGGACGACTTGCGGTGGGGCTAGATGGAATCGAACCATCGACCTCAGAGTTATCAGCTCTGCGCTCTAACCGACTGAGCTATAGCCCCGCGTTGCGACGAGCAAGATTAACCCATCCGCTCTGCCGGCCCCAAATCGGGGTCCGAGCCTGCGGGCCGGGCCCGTCGTCGCCTGCAAAAACCTACCTGAGTACGGGACGCCGGAGCGACCGCATTCCGCGATGCTCCGGCGTCCCGGTGGCTCAGTCCCGCTCGGCGAGGGTCAGCTCGATCCCGCCGACCAGGTCGGCGCAGACGTTGTAGACGAACGCGCCGAGCGTGGCCAGCGCGGTGAACAGCACCACGTTGACCAGGCCGATCAGCGCCGAGCTGAGAATCACGCCCTTGGCGGTGATCTGGAAGCCGCTGGTGCTCTGCCCACCGCCGGCGTTGACCAGGTCGCTCAGGCTCTCGTTGACGCTCTGGAACACACCCATCGCGTCCAGCGCCAGGTAGAGCACCGAGGTGGCGACCACCACGACGATGAAGAGCACCACCGACACCGCGAATGCGAACTTCATCACGGACCACGGGTCGATCCGCTTCAGGTTCAGCCGGGCCCGGCGCGGTCCGCGAGAGGCGGCCGAGCTGACCGACGTACGCGCCGCGCGCACCGCGTCACCGACGCGGGCGGCCCCCACGGCGGACGGGTTGCCGATCCCCGGCGGCAGGCCACCACCGCTGGCCGGGCGACCGGCAGTGGCAGTGCCACGCGCCGCCTCCGGCTGCGGCTGGGTCATGCCGGGGGTGATCCGCGGCTGGGTGCCGGTGGACCCGGCCGACGTCGCCTGGCCGGGCCGGACACCGATCGGCTGGGTGGTCGTCGGACGGGCCGAGGGTGTCGCCGCCGGACCCGGAGGGTTGGCGGCGGCCGACGTCGGCGCCTCGGCGCTGGGCGTCGCCTCGGTCTTGTCACCCGCCCCGTCGTCCTCGCCCGGCTGCTCCGGCGGGGGCGTCATACCTGGAGCTCTGGTGAACTTCGGGGCAGGCGCATCGGCGGGGACCGTCGCCCGGCCTACGGCCGCGCGGCCGGTCGCTGGTGTGCCGCCCTTGGCGGCCTCCTCGTCGACCGGGTTGGCCGAGGTCCCCGTGTTCCCCGACTTCGCCTGTGTCTCCGTCATTCAACTAGTCCTGTTCGTCAGGCTCGTCGGCATTGCGAGCAATCGCCACGATAGTCACGCCGTCCGGGAGGTCCATCAGCTTGACCCCCATTGTGTTCCGGTCACGCGTACGGCGTACAGGCTTCACCGGAGTCCGAATGACACCACCATTGCTGGTGATCGCGAACAGCTCGTCGTCCGGATCGATCACCACCGCGCCAACCAGACCACCGCGCCGTTCGGTGATCTTCGCAGTCAACACGCCCTTACCTCCCCGGCCCTGCACCGGGTATTCCTCGATCGGGGTGCGCTTGGCATATCCCCCGTTCGTGGCCACCAGAACGTCCAAACCTTCCCGCACGACCTCCATGGCCAGCAGGACGTCGTCGTCCGTGAAGCGCATGCCGATCACGCCCGAGGTGGCCCGGCCCATCGGCCGCAGCGCCTCGTCGGAGGCGTTGAACCGGATCGCCTGTGCCTTCTTCGAGACCAGCAGCAGGTCGTTCTCCGGGGCAACCAGCGCAGCACCGACCAGCTCGTCCTCATCGCGCAGGTTGATCGCGATGATGCCGCCGGAACGGTTGGAGTCGAACTCCTCGAGCCGCGTCTTCTTCACCAGGCCGTTCTTCGTGGCCAGTACCAGATAGGGGGCTACCTGGTAGTTCGGGATCTCAATGATCTGCGCGATCTGCTCGTCGGGCAGGAAGGCGAGCAGATTGGCCACGTGTTGGCCCTTGGCTACCCTACTGGCCTCCGGCAACTCGTACGCCTTGGCCCGGTAGACCCGGCCCTTGTTCGTGAAGAACAAGATCCAGTCGTGGGTCGAGCAGACGAAGAAGTGGCTGACGATGTCGTCCTGCCGCAGCGTGGCGCCGCTGACGCCCTTACCGCCGCGTCGCTGCGAGCGGTACAGATCGACCTTGGTCCGCTTGGCGTACCCGGTGCGGGTGATCGTGACGACCACGTCCTCGCGGGCGATGAGGTCCTCCATCGAGACCTCGCCGTCGAACGGGATGATCTGTGTACGGCGGTCGTCGCCCCACTTGGCGACGATCTCGCCCAGCTCCTCCGAGACGATCTTCCGCTGCCGCTCCGGCTTGGCAAGGATGTCCTTGAGGTCGGCGATCTCCAGCTCGAGCTTGGCCAGGTCGTCCACGATCCGCTGCCGCTCCAACGCGGCGAGCCGGCGCAGCTGCATGTCCAGGATCGCGGTCGCCTGGATCTCGTCGATCTCCAGCAGCCGGATCAGGCCCTGCCGCGCGTCGTCCACGGTCGGCGAGCGCCGGATCAGGGCGATCACCTCGTCCAGCGCGTCCAGCGCCTTGCCCAGACCGCGCAGGATGTGCGCCCGCTCCTCGGCCTTGCGCAGCCGGAACGCGGTCCGCCGGCGGATCACGTCGATCTGGTGCTCGACGTAGTAGCGGATGAACTGCGCCAGGTTGAGCGTGCGCGGCACCCCGTCGACCAGGGCCAGCATGTTGGCGCCGAAGGTCTCCTGGAGCTGGGTGTGCTTGTAGAGGTTGTTCAGCACCACCTTGGCGACCGCGTCGCGCTTGAGCACCAGCACGATCCGCATGCCGGTACGACCGGAGGACTCGTCGCGGATGTCGGCGATCCCGGCGAGCTTGCCCTCCTTGATCAGCTCGGCGATCCGCTCGGCGAGGTTGTCCGGGTTGACCTGGTAGGGCAGCTCGCTGACGACCAGGCAGGGGCGACCCCGCTTGTCCTCCTCGACCTCCACCACGGCGCGCATCCGGATCGAGCCGCGACCGGTGCGGTACGCGTCCTGGATCGCGGTGGTGCCGACGATCAGGCCGTAGGTCGGGAAGTCCGGGCCCTTGACGATGCCGAGCAGGGCTTCGAGGGTGGTCTCCTCGTCCTCCTCCGGGTGCTCCAGGCACCACTGCACGGCCGCGCCGATCTCCCGCAGGTTGTGCGGCGGGATCTTGGTGGCCATGCCGACCGCGATGCCCTCGGAGCCGTTCACCAGGAGGTTGGGGATCCGCGACGGCAGGATGGTGGGCTCCTTGGCCCGGCCGTCGTAGTTGTCCTGCAGGTCGACGGTGTCCTCGTCGATGTCCCGCAGCATCTCCATCGCGAGCGGGTCGAGCTTGCACTCCGTATATCTCATGGCCGCAGCCGGATCGTTACCCGGTGAGCCGAAGTTGCCGTTGCCGTCGACCAGCGGGTAGCGCAGCGACCAGGGCTGCGCCATCCGGACCAGCGCGTCGTAGATCGCGGAGTCGCCGTGCGGGTGGAACTGACCCATCACGTCACCGACGACGCGGGAGCACTTCACATAGCCGCGGTCCGGGCGGTAGCCGGAGTCGAACATCGCGTAGAGGATCTTGCGGTGGACCGGCTTGAGGCCGTCCCGGACGTCCGGCAGCGCGCGACCGACGATGACGCTCATCGCGTAGTCGAGGTAGGAGCGCTGCATCTCCACCTCGAGCCCGACCGGTTCGATCCGGTCGTGCGCGACCACCGCGGCGATGGCCTCGGCGGGGACCTCGGGCTCGTTCGGTGTGGACTCGGGAGAATCGGTCACTGTATACCCTTATCAGACTCAGAGTCGTTTTCGTGCTGTGGATAACCGCTGTGGATACCGGCCAAGCTGTGGATAACTCTGTGGACTGCCGGATCGGCCGGGCCCTGCCCGGCCGATCCATCGCAGTCCGTCAGATATCCAGGAACCGCACGTCCTTGGCGTTGCGCTGAATGAACGACCGGCGCGCCTCGACGTCCTCACCCATCAGCACACTGAACAACTCGTCGGCGGTCGCCGCGTCGTCGAGAGTGACCTGACGCAGGGTACGCGTCGCCGGGTTCATGGTGGTTTCCCACAGCTCGGGATAGTTCATCTCGCCGAGGCCCTTGAAGCGCTGGATGTCGTCCGGCTTGGCGTTCGCCTTCTTCTGCTGGCGCAGGGCGATCAGGCCGTCCCGCTCGCGGTCGGAGTAGGCGTACTGGGCATCGTCGCCCTTCTTGTTCCACTTGATCTTGTAGAGCGGCGGGGCGGCCAGGTAGACGTGCCCCAGCTCGACCAGCGGACGCATGAAGCGGAACAGCAGGGTGAGCAGCAGCGTCTGGATGTGCTGGCCGTCGACGTCCGCGTCGGCCATCAGCACGATCTTGTGGTACCGCAGCTTCTCGATGTCGAAGTCGTCGTGGATGCCGGTGCCCAGCGCGGTGATCAGCGCCTGGACCTCGTTGTTCTTCAGCACCCGGTCGATCCGGGCCTTCTCCACGTTGAGGATCTTGCCGCGGATCGGCAGGATCGCCTGGGTCCGCGGGTCGCGACCCTGCTTGGCCGAGCCACCGGCCGAGTCACCCTCGACGATGAACACCTCGGACTCGCGGGGGTCGGTCGACTGGCAGTCGGCCAGCTTGCCCGGCATCGAGCCGGACTCCAGCAGCGACTTGCGCCGGGCCAGCTTGCGCGCCTGCTGGGCGGCGATCCGGGCCCGGGCCGCCTGGGAGGCCTTGGTGATGATCATCTTGGCCTCGGCCGGGTTGCGGTCGAACCAGTCGACCAGCCACTCGTTGCAGACCCGCTGCACGAAGCTCTTCACCGGGGTGTTGCCCAGCTTGGTCTTGGTCTGGCCCTCGAACTGCGGGTTGGCCAGCTTGACCGAGATGATCGCCGCGAGCCCCTCACGGATGTCCTCGCCGGAGAGCTTCTCGTCGCCCTTGAGCAGCTTCTTGTCGGTGCCGTACCGGTTGACCACGCTGGTCAGCGCGGACCGGAAGCCCTCCTCGTGGGTGCCGCCCTCGTGGGTGTTGATGGTGTTGGCGAAGGTGTAGACCGACTCGCCGTACGACTCGTTCCACTGCATGGCGATCTCGACCGACATGCCCTCCTCTTCGGCCCCGAACTCGACCACGGTCTTGTGGATCGGGTTCTTCGAGGCGTTGAGGTGCCGGACGAAGTCGGAGATGCCGCCCTCGTAGTAGAAGGTGACCTCGCGCTGCCGGCCGTCCTCCTCCTCGGCCACCCGCTCGTCGAGCAGGTGGATGCGCAGGGCGCGGTTGAGGAAGGCCATCTCCTGCAGCCGCCGGTAGATGGTCTGGAAGTCGAAGTCGACGGTCTCGAAGACGTCGGGGTCGGGCCAGAAGGAGACCGCCGAGCCGGTGCGGTCGGTGGTCTCGCCCTTGTCCAGCGGGCTGGGCTTGGAGTTGGTGTACTGCTGCCGCCACACGAAACCGGACTTGTGGATCTCCACCGCCATCCGGGTGGAGAGGGCGTTCACCACGGAGACACCGACGCCGTGCAGACCACCGGAGACCGCGTACGCCTTGCCGTCGAACTTGCCGCCGGCGTGCAGCACGGTCAGCGCGACCTCGACACCCGGCTTCTTGAGCTTCGGGTGAAGGTCGACCGGGAAACCACGGCCGTTGTCGGTGACCCGGACGCCGCCGTCGGCGAGCAGCACCACGTCGATGGTGTCGCAGTATCCGGCCAGCGCCTCGTCGACAGCGTTGTCGACAACCTCCCAGACGAGGTGGTGCAGACCGCGCTCACCGGTGGACCCGATGTACATACCGGGCCGCTTGCGAACGGCCTCCAGCCCCTCGAGAACGGTGATCGACTCTGCGCCGTACTCCTGCTTGTCCTGCGCTGCCACCCTCGGCCACTTTCTCGCGTCAGCCGCGCCGGTAGGGGCGCGTCGGGCGCGGGTTCGGCGGACAGGACGCGACGTCGGCGCGCGGACCGGCGCCGGAGACCTCCGGACAGCGGGTCGAACGCGCCGGTCGCCGCGGTTGCCCGCGGATCGCGATCGGCTCGACCCGACGTGGAGAATGAACCTGGGCCACCGGCCCCGTCCCACTCCCGCACCGGGTCTTCGTCTCACTGTCAATCCTACTGTGCGCGGAGGACAGAACCACCACTCGGCACCCTCAGCGAGGCGGCTGAGAAGTCCATAGCCGGCAGAACCCCGTCGCCCACGACTCCCCCCACACGCCAGGCCCCCTTCGCACGCGCCGCCCCGGAACGGGTTGACCCGCGGTCGGGCGGGTCGGGGGTCGCGGCCGAACCGTCAGTGCCGTACGTTTGCGGCGCCCCGGAACCAGCCTTGATCTTTACCGGTTGGAACCGGGACGATCGACCCGATCGACCCGACACGTGCTCTTTAAGAGGTGACAGATGGGGCTGGACAACGTCGCGGTGCACTGGCCGCGGACCGGCCGCTTCTACGATCCGGTGGCGCCGGCCGAGTTCGTCGACTTCGGCGAGATCGTCGACCTACCGCGCATCTCCGCGCCGACAGCGGCGCTGGCCGAGCTCATCGCGAAGACCGGCACCATCCGGGCGACCGCGTACACCGAGTTGGTGGATCTCCTGCTCGGCCTCGAAGGTGTGTTGTACGCCACAGATGCTGCCGCCGAGGACGAAGACCCGGTGATCGACCCGGACGGCTGCTCCTGGATCGCGAGCGGCATCGAACGGTTCGTGGCCGCGCACCGCCCGACCGGCGAGGCGGTCACCTTCGAGTCGGTGAGCACCGTGCTGCGTGCTCTGCTCGGCGACGGCCGGCTGGCCGAACAGCAGCTGCGCTGGCTGGAGAGTCGGCTCGACGCGCTGCGTGACGAGCGCGGCGATCCGCCGCAGTGGAACTTCACCTGCGCGGAGCTGGGCGTGCTGGCGGCGTTCTACCGGCGCTGCGCCGAGCGCGGGTTCGCCGTCTACGCCGACGCCTGAGCCGCCGCGTCCGTCTCCGGGGCGGCCGGCCGGTTGGCGGCCATGATCAGCCGGGTGAGCACGGCGTGCAGGTGTTGCAGGTCCTCGACGGGCAGCCCGAGCCGCTGCACGATCGCGGCGGGGATCAGCTCCGCCTGACTCCGCAGCGCGGCGCCGCTGGCGGTGAGGGTGACGGCGAGGCTGCGCTCGTCGCTCGGGTCGCGTTCCCGGCGCAGGTAGCCGGCTGCTTCCAGCCGCTTGAGCAGGGGTGACAGCGTGCCCGGATCGAGTTGGAGCAGGCGGCTGAGGTCGCGGCCGGACAGCGGCGCGTGCTGCCAGAGGGCCAACATCACCAGGTACTGCGGGTGGGTCAACCCCATCGGTTCCAGCAGCGGCCGGTAGACGGCCACCACGCTGCGCGCGGCGACCGAGAGGGCGAAGCACACCTGCTGCTCCAGGGCCAGCGGGTCGACGCCGTCCGGTCGTTCGCTCATCGGTTGCCCTCCCTGCGCACGATGACTATCGTACCGATCATTGGTGCACCAACCATTCGTACCCCAACGGTCTGCTCGTGTGTCGGGCCCGGCCCGGCGAGACGACGTGACGCGGAAAGAGGCGGCAGATGAGCGAGGACGGCGCGGTCACCAGGGCCCCGGGCGAGGGCGGCCGACTGATGCGGTGGGCCTTCCGGCACCTCGCCGGACCCGCCGAAGGGGTGCAGGGCGCGGTGCAGGGCGGTTCGGCCGAGGCCCGCGAGGCGTGGAAACGCGACCTGGCCGAGCGCAAGCGCCACACCCGGGAGCAGCGGGAACGCAAGCGCGCAGCCCGCGAGGCGGACCGGCGCGGCTGAGCCGGCGGGCTCAGCCGTACGTGTCGCGTGGGCCCCGGCCGCGCACCCGGCGTGGACCCTTGCCCCAGGAGGGCGCGGCCGGCCCGTGGATGTGCAGCTTGCGCACCACGTTGTGACCGACCTCGCTGGCGATCTGCTTGAGCAGCGAACCGGCCAACAGCCGCAGCTGGGTGGCCCAGGCGGTCGAACGCGCCTCCACGGTCAGCTCGCCGTTCTCCAACTTCACCGGGCGGCTGTTCTGCGCCACCTCAGCGCCGACGACCCGCTCCCAGGCGCCGAACACGGTGGCCTCGGCCGCCGGCTGCTGCCAGCCGCGCGCCTTCACCAGCCGGTTCAGCACCGCGCCGAGCGGCTGCGGATCGCGCGGGTCGGGGCCCGGGCCGGAGTAGCCACGCAAGCGCCGCCCCGAGCCGCCGGCAGCGTCGCCACCGCCGGGCGCACGCCGGGCGCGGGCCGCCGCCTGCCGCCGGGACAGCGCCGCGTCGAGCACCGCCCGGGCCAGCTCCGGCCCGCTGGCGGCCGCCGCCGGCTCACCGCCCGCCGATTCCGCAGCAACCTTCGGAGTACGCGCAGCCGCAGCGTCGCCTGCCGCCGGCCGCTCGGTGCCTGGCTTATCCGACACGGCGTACCGTCCCTTCGCCGACCTGGTAGCGGGTGCCGCGCAGGGCGGCCGGCACGTCATCGTCCACCGCGCAGGTCACCAGCAGCTGACTCGCCCCGCCGACCAGCTCCGCCAACCGCTCCCGGCGGCCGGTGTCCAACTCCGCGAAGACGTCGTCGAGCACCAGCACCGGCTCGATGCCGTCGGAGCGCAACAGGTCGTAGCCGGCCAGCCGCAGCGCGAGCGCGAACGACCACGACTCGCCGTGGCTGGCGTACCCCTTGGCGGGCAGCGGGCCGAGACTCAACGCCAACTCGTCACGGTGCGGGCCGACCAGGGTGGTGCCCCGTTCGATCTCGGCGGAACGGGACGCGGCCAGGGCCGCCGTCAGCGCCTCGGCCAACGCGGCCCGATCGGTGGTCGGCTCGGCCAGCTCGATCGACGGCCGGTAGGTGATGCTCGCCGCCCCCCGACCGGCGGCCACCGCGTCGTACGCCTTGGCCACGTGCGGGCTCAGTGCGGCCACCAGCTCCAGTCGGCCGGCGAGCAGCTCCGCGCCGTGCTGGGCCAGATGGGCGTCCCAGACCGCCAGGGTGCCGAGATCACCGCCCCGGGACCCACCGGTCTTGCGGGCCAGGTACGCGGTACGCAACAGGGCGTTGCGTTGCTTGACGACCCGCTCGTAGTCGGCCCGCACACCCGCGTACCGGGGCTGGCGGTTGACCAGCAGGTCGTCCAGGTAGCGGCGACGCTCGGCCGGGTCGCCCCGGACCAGCTCAAGGTCTTCGGGGGCGAAGAGCACCAACCGCAGCGCCCCCAGCACGTCCCGGGCCCGCCGCGCCGGTGAGCGGCCCAGCCGGGCCCGGTTGGCCTTGCCGGGCACGATCTCCAGCTCGACCAGAAGCTCGCGGCCGTCGTGCACCACAGCGCAGCGGATCACCGCGGACGATGCGCCCATCCGGACCAGCGGCGCGTCGGTGGCGACCCGGTGTGAGTCCAGGGTCGCCACGTAGCCCAGCGCCTCGACGAGGTTGGTCTTACCGACACCGTTGGCGCCGATCAGGACGTTCGCCCCCGGCTGGAGGTCGACGCCCACCCGCTCGTACGAGCGGAAGTCGACCAGTTCCAGCCGGTGAACGTACACAGGTTGTGGACGCCGCTCAGCGCTTGTGCACGGCGTGGCCACCGAACTGCTGACGCAGCGCGGAGACGGCCTTCATGGCGGGCGAGTCGTCCTGCCGTGAGGCGAACCTGGCGAACAGCGAAGCGGTGATGACGTTCAGCGGCACCGCCAACCGGACCGCCTCGTCGACCGTCCACCGACCCTCGCCGGTGTCCTCGGTGTAGCCGCTCAGGTCGGCCAGCTCCGGGTCCTCGTCGAGCGCCCGGTCCAGCAGGTCGAGCAGCCAGGAACGGACGACGGTGCCCTCCCGCCAGGACTTGATGACACCCGGCACGTTGGTCACCAGCTCCGAGGCGGCCATCAGCTCGTAGCCCTCGGCGTAGGCGTGCATCAGGCCGTACTCGATGCCGTTGTGCACCATCTTCGAGTAGTGCCCGGCACCGACCGGGCCGGCGTGCACGAAACCGAACTCGCCCTCCGGCTTGAGCGCGTTGAAGATCGGCATCAGCCGGTCCACGTGCTCCTGGGAACCGCCCACCATCAGCCCGTAGCCGTTCTGCCGGCCCCAGACGCCGCCGGAGACGCCGACGTCGATGTAGCCGATGCCCAGCTCGTTGAGCCGCTCGGCGCGGGGGGCGTCGTCGCTGAAGCGCGAGTTGCCGCCGTCGATGACGATGTCGCCCTCGCCGAGCACCTCGGCGAGCTCGTCGATGGTGGCATCGGTGACACCGGCGGGCACCATGACCCAGACCGCGCGCGGGGACTCAAGCTTCTCCGCCAGGCCGGCAAGGGTCGTAACGTCGCTGATCTGCGCGTTGTGGTCGAAGCCGACCACCTCGTGCCCGGCCGAACGCAACCGCTCCCGCATGTTGCCGCCCATACGGCCGAGTCCTACTAGGCCGAGCTGCATGTGTTTCTACCTCCGTGGATCTGGGTGTTGCTGGGCGCGATCAGCGCGAGACGCGGATCGGCATGATGAGGTACCGGTACCCCGGAATGACCTCGCCATCCTCGCCAGCGGGTGAGATCACCGCGGGCTTGAAGGCGTCGACGAACGAGAGCACGGCCGTCTGAGCGCCCAGGTTTGCCAGACCGTCGATGAGGTACTGCGGGTTGAAGCCGATGGTCAGCGGGTCACCGGTGAAGGTGGCCTCCATCGCCTCGCTCGCCCGCGCCTCCTCGGAACCGCCGGCCTCGACCACCAGGCCGTCGGCGCTGAAGCTGAGCAGCACCGGCGTGGTGCGTTCGGCGACCAGCGCGACGCGCTTGACGACCTCGATCAGCGTGCTGACCGGGACGCGGGCCGCGGCGTTGTGCGTGGCCGGGAAGAGCGACCGCACCGGCGGGTAGTTGGCGCCGTCGAGCAGCCGGCTGGTGGTACGACGGGTGCCGCCGGCGAGACCGACCATGCCCTCACCAGCGGCCCCCTGGGCGAGGGCGAGGGTGACCTCGCCGCCCAGCGGGCCGAGGGCCTTGGCGGTGTCGTTCAGGGTGCGGGCCGGCACCAGGGCGTTGATGCTCACCTCGGGGTCGTCCGGCCGCCACTGGATCTCGCGCAGCGCCAACCGGTACCGGTCGGTGGCGAGCATCGACAACGTGTCGCCGGACAGCTCGACGCGGACACCGGTCATCATCGGCAGCGTCTCGTCACGACCGGCCGCGATGGCCACCTGGGAGACCGCCGTGGCGAACGCGGCGGCGTCGACAGTGCCGGCGCTCTGCGGCATCTCGGGCAGCGCGGGGTAATCCTCCACCGGCATGGTGGGCAGGGTGAACCGGGCGCTGCCGCAGACCAACTCGAGGTGCGCGCCGACCGCGGCGATGTCGACCGGCTTGGCCGGCAACGCCTTGGTGATCTCGGCGAGCAGGCGGCCGGAGACGAGCGCGGCGCCGTCGGCGTCGCCCTGCACCTCGACGGTCACCTGGCTGGAGACCTCGTAGTCGAACCCGGAGACCCGCAGGTTGCCGTCGGTGACGCGGAGCATCACCCCGGCGAGCACCGGTACGGACGGCCGGTTGGGCAGGCTCTTCGCGGTCCACGCCACAGCCTCGGCGAGCGCGTCGCGCTCCACTCGGAACTTCATCAATGCCTCCGCGTCGACGTCAGCGACAACTCTCTCATGCCGACCGCTGCCTACCGTCCCGCCCGACCGTGCGGGTACCCATCGCACCTTAGGGCGCAGGGACATCGGCTGTGCGCCCGACCCCATGGATCGTGTCGATGCTGACGGGCTGGTCCGACAGCGTTCGGCCCGATCCACAGAAAGCCCAACGGTGATGATTGGTTTTTGTTCTCTTAGAAGAGATAACTCATCGTCTTCATCGCACCTGTGCAAACTGTGGAAAACCGAGGTCTGCGCAGCTCAGACAGGTTATCCACCGGTGATTTAGCTGTGGAGAACCGGGGGTACAACCGGCTTCTGTGTCCACAGCCCGGCGACGACGGCCGGTTGTCCACCGTTGTCCACCGGTTGTCCACCGGTAATCCACCGACTTTCTCCCCAAGCCTGTGGATCGCGGGGAAGATCACCATTGCCGTCATCCCCAGAACCTTCAACAGCCCGTACACAGGTCGACGGTCATCGGTGGATAACCCGACCGTCGTCCCCAGGCGTCCACAGCCTCGTACACAGGGTTTCTCCACAGCCTGTGGGTAACTGGCGGAGGACGGACCGTAGTTATCCACCGACGGTGGATAACGAGCTGTGGACAACGAGTGGGGATCGAGGCGGTCACGGCCTCGATCCTGTGGTCTACACCATGTCGAGAGTCCAGCTGACTGACCGAAAAGAACGCCCGACCGGAGATCCGGCCGGGCGTGTCCTCAGGCTGTGCACCGCCGCGACGGCGGTCGTACCCGTCAGCTGTTCTGCTTGATCCGGTTGGTCAGCTCGGCGATCTGGTTGTAGAGCGAGCGGCGCTCGGCCATCTGCTGACGGATCTTGCGGTCGGCGTGCATCACTGTGGTGTGGTCCCGGCCACCGAACGCCTGCCCGATCCGGGGCAGCGACAGCTCGGTCAGCTCCCGACACAGGTACATGGCCACCTGGCGGGCGTTGACCAGGACCCGGGACCTGGACTGGCCCCGCAGGTCCTCCAGGCTCACCCCGAAGTAGTCCGCCGTCGAGGCCATGATCTGGTCGGCGTTGATCTCCGGGCCGGCGCCGTCGGGCATGAAGTCCCGCAGCACCTCCTCGGCCAGCGACAGCTCGACCGTCGACCGGGTCAGGCTGGCGAACGCGGTCACCCGGATCAGCGCGCCCTCCAGCTCCCGGATCGAGTTCGACACCCGGGAGGCGATGAACTCCAACACGTCCGGCGGGGCGTACATCCGCTCCTGCGCCGCCTTCTTCTGCAGGATCGCGATCCGGGTCTCCAGATCCGGCGGCTGGATGTCGGCCAGCAGCCCCCACTCGAACCGGGTTCGCATCCGGTCCTCGAGGGTGGCGAGCTGGCGCGGCGACCGGTCCGACGTGATCACGATCTGCTTGTTGGCGTTGTGCAGCGTGTTGAAGGTGTGGAAGAACTCCTCCTGGGTGCGCTCGCGGTTCTCCAGGAACTGGATGTCGTCGATCAACAGGATGTCGACGTCGCGGTAACGCCGCTGGAACGCGCTGGTCTTGTCGTCCCGGAGCGAGTTGATGAAGTCGTTGGTGAATTCCTCGGTCGAGACGTACCGGACCGAGCGGGCGTTGCCGAGCGTGGTGGCGTAGTGCCCGATGGCGTGCAGCAGGTGCGTCTTGCCCAGCCCCGAGTGCCCGTAGATGAACAGCGGGTTGTACGCCTTGGCCGGCGACTCCGCCACCGCCACGCTCGCCGCGTGGGCGAACCGGTTGGACGAGCCGATGACGAAGGTCTCAAACATGTACTTCGGGTTGAGCCGGTTGCCACCGGTGTCGGCGCCGGGCAACCGGCGGTCGTCACGGCCACCGTTGCGGTGGTCCACAGCACTGCGACCCGGGCCGCTGTCCGTTCCGCTGTCCCGGGGGAGCGAGCGGATCACGTGCTGGTCGCGTGGCGACGCCGAGTCTTCCCGGTAGCGGGGCTCGTAGGGCCGGGTGTCCGGACCGGGTGGGTCGAGGCGGGCCGCCTGCTCGTCGTAGCCGCGCCGATCCGGGCCCGGCCGGTTCGGCCGCATGGGCTCGGCGAAGGCGGCGCTGAACAACGCCTCCTGCCCGTCCCTGCTGGCCGGGATCATCCCGGAGCGGTGCCCGTCGACGGGCGGCGCGAGCGGCGGACCCGCCGGCGCGGGCGGCGCCACCGGATCGGTCGTACGCGGCGCGGGTGACTGCTCGGGGATCATCGCGTCGGCGGACGGCCGGGCGTCCTGGTCGTCCTCGAACGACGCGACCCCCGGGCCGTCGAGGTCGAGCTGCCCGGCCTCCGGAGCGCTGCGGTAGACGGTGCCAGCCGGTCGGCCGGTGGCGTCCTCGGCCACCCGAACGGTGACCGCCACCTGGATCGGTCGGCCGAGCCGGCGGGTGAGCGCCTCGGTGATCGCCGGGCGCAGCCGTGACTCGATCACGTCGCGCGTGAACGCGTCCGGGACGGAGAGCAGCGCGGTGTCCTCGACGATCGCCCGCAGCCGGGTCAGCCGTAGATAGGCACGCTGCTGGGCGGAGATGATCTCGTCGGCGAGTTCGTCGGTCGCCGCTAACCACACTGCGGCAAGGTCGGTCGTACCGGCCACCGTCGTGCCACCCCCTCGCCTCTGCTCCCGGCCGCCGCTGTCTGTCTGCCAGCCGGCCGTCCCGGGCCCGCCGCGTTCGCGGGTGGAACAACACCCACCCGGACGATCGACCGGTGGTCATCCACAAGTTATCCACAGCCTGTGTACCGACCGATTGTGGCCACCGCCGGACGCGGGTGGCACCTGCCCCTGCCTGAACGGGCGCTGAAGCGGGTTCACCGTGCCGAACGATTCACTGCCTTGTCCGGTCTTGCCTGTGCGACGACCGGAGCTTCCGACGCTCACCGCAATCGGGCACGGTAACAGCGTTGTCCCTGCGCCATCAACCGGCGACGCGGCGGCACCCTTGTCGGCATCAGCGAAAACCGTCCTCGCGCCTCGGGCGCGTCCCGTTGTCCGCTGCTCGGGGTGTTTGACGGCCATTGCCCCCCTGCGTAGGCTGGAACGGCTGCTTTCTCGCCCTCTGCTAGGGTGATGGGTGCTTGCTGTCCGCGGTCGCATCCTCGCACCGCCGAGGTCCCGCCCCGCCGGACAGCACCGATCGTGGGCCACCGTCGCGGTGGCCTGGACCACCACACGACCCCGGCGATCCCGTCGCGCGGGGCGCGTACGAAAACGGAGAGCCTGACGTGAGCAAGCGCACCTACCAGCCGAACAACCGCCGGCGCGCGAAGACCCACGGCTTCCGGCTGCGCATGCGCACCCGTGCCGGCCGTGCCATCCTGTCGAGCCGTCGCGCCAAGGGTCGCACCACCCTGTCGGCCTGAGCCGACCGGGCCGGTCCAGGGGACGTGGGCAGTCGTGCTGGCCGCCGCACAGCGACTGCGGCGCAGCACTGACTTCGCCGCAGCGGTTCGCGGTGGCCGACGCGCCGGACGTGGCGCCGTCGTGGTCCACCTGGCCGTGCCGGTGACCGTCGACCCCAGCACACCGACCTCGCCGAAGCCGGCACGGGACAACAGTGCGGAGCAGTCGTCCGCGCCCTCCCGTGCCGGCTTTGTCGTGTCCAAGGCGGTCGGCAACGCGGTGACCCGCAACCGGGTCCGCCGCCGACTGCGGGCACTGGTCCGGGAACGGCTGAGCGCCCTGCCCGCCGGCAGCACGCTGGTCGTCCGGGCACTGCCCGCCGCGGCGCAGGCGTCGTACCCCCGGCTCGCCGCCGATCTGGACGCCGCCATCGCGGTCGCCAGGTCGCCCCGGGAGCGACGGTCCCGATGACTGACACCGAACAGACCAGCCCCCGCCCGTCGACAACCGGTGCCAAGGTGCTGATCGCGCCCATCATCGCGTACCGTCGGTGGATAAGTCCGGCACTGCCGGCTCGCTGTCGGTTCTACCCGTCGTGCAGTGCGTACGCCCAGGAAGCGGTCGCTCGACACGGCGCGCTCCGGGGAGCCGTGCTGGCGGTCCGGCGGTTGTTGCGCTGCCACCCCTTTCACCCTGGTGGACATGACCCGGTGCCGGAGCCGGGCGGCCGCCGCCGTGCTGATGTGACTGGAGCCCCGAATTGAGTCTCGACTGGATCTACTACGCGATTTCGTGGATCCTGCTGACCTGGCACTCGGCCTGGGACGCCATCGGGGTGCCGGTCGGCGCGGTGCTCGGCACCAACTTCGCCTGGATCCTGGCCATCGTCTTCCTGGTGGTCACCGTCCGGGTGATCCTGTTCCCGGTCTTCGTCAAGCAGATCAAGTCGCAGCGGGCGATGCAGGCGCTCCAGCCCAAGGTCAAGGAGCTTCAGGAGAAGCACAAGGGTGACCGGGAGACGCTCCAGAAAGAAATGATGGAGCTGTACAAGAAGGAGAAGGCCAACCCGCTGATGGGTTGCCTTCCGATGTTCCTTCAGATCCCGGTCTTCCTGGGTCTCTTCCACGTGCTGCGCCGGCTCGACCCCGACAAGCAGAACAAGACCCTCTACGGCTGGACCGTCGACCAGTTCCAGAGCGCCTCGCAGGCGAAGCTCTTCACCGCTCCCATCGCCGGCAAGTTCGGCTCCACCGCCGACGAGCTGGCCAGCCTCGGCGCCAACGGCAGCACGGTGAAGATCATTGCTGGTGTCCTGGTCCTGGTCATGATCGCGACCACCTACCTGACCAGCCGTCAGATGATCCTCAAGACCGGTTGGGCGGAGGACCCGCAGCAGCGGATGATCCAGCGGCTGATGCTCTACGGCATCCCGGCGTCGCTGCTGATCTCCGGCGCGATCTTCCCGATCGGCGTCATCATCTACTGGGTCACCAACAACCTCTTCACCCTCGGCCAGCAGCAGTGGGTGCTGCGGAAGTTCCCGCCGCCGGTGACCGCCACCAAGAAGACCGCCGCCCCCGCCACCTCCCGCAACCCGGTGCAGCCCGCCAAGTCCGGTGGCCTGTTCGGTCGCGGCAAGGCGGCCCCGCCGGTGCCGGTCAAGGCGGCAGCACCCAAGGTGGCCGGGCCGAAGCCGGGCGCGAAGCCGGTGAACAACCCGAAGAAGAGCCGCCCCGCCAAGCGGCAGGGCTGATGTGTGAGGGCCGCCGCCGGTGATCCGGCGGCGGCCCGTTCCGCACCGCGCAGCCGCCGTACGGCCGGCGCCGGGTGGAACCGACCGCGCACCGCGCGGCCACGGGCGACACTGCCCGTACAGACGTGCCTGTGGGCACCGGCAACCTCCAGCCGGCCCCGGGAAACCAGTCGGACCCGACGGTCCGGCCGAGCGAGTACGGAGATGAGACCGTGACCGAGACCAGCATCCCCCGCGCCGAGCAGTCAGTGGACGAGGAGGAGACCGCCACGCTCGCGGTGGACGGCGACGACACCGAAGCCGACGACACCGAGGCGGACGACGACACCGACACCGCCGCTGGCAGTGGCACGCGGGCGAAGAAGGCTGTGGGCGAGGGCGACCTGTTCCGGCAGAGCGAGATCGCCGCTGACTACGTCGAGGGCCTGCTCGACATCCTCGACTACGACGGCGACATCGACGAGCTGGTCGCCGCCGGCCGGCCGATGGTCGAGGTGGTCGGCGAGCGGTTGCAGAATCTGGTCGGTCAGCGCGGGGCCACCCTGGAGGCGCTCCAGGAGCTGACCCGCCTCGCCGTCTTCCGGCAGACCGGTACGCCGAGCCGCCTGCTGCTCGACGTCGGCGGCTACCGGGCGAACCGCCGCAAGGAACTCGCCGCGGTCGCCAAGAACGCCGTCGAGAAGGTCAAGGAGTACGGCGAGCCGGTCCGGCTGGAGGCGATGTCCGCGTTCGAGCGCAAGTGCGTGCACGACGTCGTCAACGCCATGTCGGGCGTGGCGAGCGAGTCCGAGGGTGTGGAGCCGAACCGGCGCATCGTCGTACGGCCGGCGGACTGACCGGGTGACCCACGACGACCTCACGGCGGAAGCCGTGTCCGGCCCGGGCGGCACGCCGCCCGGGCCGTCCGCTGTCCGCCCCGTCACCGCCGACGCTGGCACGACGGGCAGCGGCAACGCCCCGTCACCTGCCGACGCGGCGTTGCCGCCCGAGCTGGCGCCAGCCGCGCTCACCCTCTTCGGCGACCGTCTCGACCTGGCCGCCGCGTACGCCGAACTGCTGGCCACCGACGGGGTGGTCCGGGGCCTGATCGGCCCCCGGGAGGCCCCCCGCATCTGGGATCGGCACCTGCTCAACTGTGCCGCGGTCGCCGAGCGGATCCCGTCCGGCGCGACCGTGCTCGACGTCGGCTCCGGAGCCGGCCTGCCGGGTCTCGTCCTGGCGATCGCCCGCCCCGACCTCACCGTCACCCTGATCGAGCCGCTGGCCCGACGGACCTCGTTCCTCATCGAGGTCGTCGAGCAGCTCAGGTTGGCCAGGTCGGTACGGGTGTTCCGGGGCCGGGCCGACGAGGCGGCCAGCGGATCGAGCGGCCGGGAGCCGATCAGCGGAGACGTGGTGACCGCGCGCGCGGTCGCGCCCCTGGATCGGCTGGCCGGCTGGAGTCTCCCGCTGGCGGTTCGGGGCGGCCGTCTGCTGGCGCTCAAGGGCTCGTCCGCCGCCGCCGAGATCGAGGAGCACGCCGACGTGGTGGCGCGACTCGGCGGTGGGGAGGCAACCGTGCGGCTCTGCGGCGTCGGTGTGATCGATCCACCCACCACCGTGGTGGAGATCGTGCGCGAGCGGATGGTCGGTCCGCCCCGCCCGGCGGCGAAGAAGCGCGCCCGGGGCGGGCGTCCCCGCCGAGGTTGACACTTCGCGCCATCGGGCTTCCGGCCGGTGGGTTGCCTCGTTGTACCGGTACGGGTGGACGAGGGGATGAGAACCCGACGTGGACCGGCCGCGCCCGTCCGCCGTAGGCTGACCGCGCGTCGATAGTGTGTAGCGGATGACGGACGTCGCGGGTCTCCGACCGCTCCCGTGGGCCGTACGCTCCGGGTTGCGGGCGTGGACGCGGCCGAGTTGACCGGGGCGCGGACCGACCATCCGAAGCGGGCAGGGATGACAGGTGCATGACGACGGCAGGTACGACGATCCACGCGTGACCGGGTCGACCAGCGATCCCGTTTCACGTGAAACCGACTACCCGAGCTGGTCGCCCGGCGCGACCGGGCCATCGAACCGACCCACCGACAGCGATCCGCCGCCGGCGCTCGACCCGCCGTCGAGCGCGGGAAGACCGGACGGCTCGGCCCTCGCGGAGCCCTCGACTGGGCGCAGAACGCCGGAGGCGTCGAGTCGACCGATCAACGCGGCCGAGGTGCGATCGACTTCGGGTCGGCGCAACACCGCAGCGGCGGTTCGATTCGAGCCGGCGGTCCCGCACCAACCCACCGCGGCTGTCGTTCGGGACGCCGCGCCGATGGTCGCCGACACCCCGGTCGCTTCGACCGAGTCGTTGGCCGCCGTGGCGGCCGACCCCACGTACGTTTCACGTGAAACCCCGACGCGCGAAGAGGATGACCCACCGTTGGCTATGGAGGCGATGCGCGCCGTGCAGATCCTGAATCCCAGTGGCGAGGTGACCATGCCTCGGCCGGACCGGACCCGGGTCATGTGCGTCGCCAACCAGAAGGGCGGCGTGGGTAAGACCACCACCACCGTCAACCTTGCGGTGGCGCTCGCCCTGCACGGCAACCGGGTGCTCGTGGTCGACCTCGACCCGCAGGGCAACGCCTCGACCGGGCTCAACGTCCCGCACCACACCGGAATCCCCGACGTGTACGACTGCCTGATCAACAGCGTGCCGCTGGTCGAGGTGGCGCAGGCGGTCGAGGGCATCCCCAACCTCTGGTGCGTACCCGCGACCATCGACCTGGCCGGAGCCGAGATCGAGTTGGTGTCGGTGGTGGCCCGGGAGTCGCGTCTGGACCGGGCGATCGCCGCCTACCCGGGCGAGTTCGACTACGTCTTCATCGACTGCCCGCCCTCGCTCGGCCTGCTCACCGTCAACGCTCTGGTTGCCGCGCAGGAGGTGCTGATCCCGATCCAGTGCGAGTACTACGCGCTGGAAGGGCTCAACCAGCTGATCAACAACATCAACCTGGTACGCCAGCACCTCAACCCGAAGCTCGATGTCTCCACCATCCTGCTGACCATGTACGACCGCCGTACCCGGTTGGCCGACGCCGTCGAGCAGGACGTCCGGAACCACTTCGGCGACAAGGTCCTCCAGGCGGTCATCCCCCGTAACGTCCGGGTCTCCGAGGCACCGAGTTACGGCCAGTCGGTGATGACCTACGATCCCGGTTCGCGGGGTGCCACGAGTTACTTCGAGGCGGCTCAGGAAATCGCCGAGCGGGGCGTCAAGGAGCCGGTGGGCCGGAATGCGTAGTGCGGACAAGTCGCTGGGAGGCGTGGCATGAAGAACCGTCCTCGGGGCGGTCTGGGTAAGGGCCTGGGGGCGCTGATCCCGACCGGGCCGGTGCCGGGTGCCGCTGGCACCGCGACGGCCGAGCCGGACAACGAGCGCCCGGACGGCGCGGCCACCATCGCCGCCGTCTCCGCGGTGCCCGCCCGGGTACCAGTCCACGAGCCGGAGCCCGTGCTCAGCCCGGTGCCCGGTGCGCGATTCGCCGAGATCCCGGTCGACGCGATCATGCCCAACCCGAAGCAGCCGCGTCAGGTCTTCGACGAGGAGGCGCTGGAGGAGCTGAAGACCTCGATCCAGGAGGTCGGCTTCCTCCAGCCCATCGTCGTACGGCAGCTCGACGACGAGAAGTACGAACTGGTGATGGGTGAGCGGCGCTGGCGGGCCGCCCAGGCGGTGGGTCGGGAGAGCATCCCGGCGATCGTCCGGGACACCCGCGACGACGCGATGCTCCGTGACGCCCTGCTGGAGAACATCCACCGGGCGAACCTGAACCCGCTCGAAGAGGCCGCCGCCTATCAGCAACTGCTGGAGGAGTTCGGGGCCACCCACGAGGAGTTGGCCCGGCGGATCGGCCGGAGCCGCCCGCAGATCTCCAACACCATCCGACTGTTGAATCTGCCCGCCCAGGTGCAGCGCCGGGTTGCCGCCGGCGTCCTGTCGGCGGGGCACGCCCGCGCTCTGCTGAGCCTCGACGAGTCAGAGGCGCAGGAACAGCTGGCCCTGCGGATCGTGGCCGAAGGGCTGTCGGTTCGGGCGACCGAAGAGATCGTGGCCCTGACGCTGAACGACGGTCCGGCGAAGGGTCAGGCCGCGAAGCGGCGGCCCAAGGCGCACGCGCCGGCACTCACCGATCTCGCCGACCGGCTGTCCGACCGGTTCGACACCCGGGTGAAGGTGGACATCGGCCGGAGCAAGGGCAAGATCACGATCGAGTTCGCGACCGTTGACGACCTGGAGCGGATCGTCGGGATCATCGGCGTGCAGCAGGAGGAGAGTGGGGACTGAGCCCCGCTCGCCCAACGGCCGCGCCACCCCACCGGGGGGCGCGGCCGTTCCGCGTCCCGGGGTCGTCGCGTTTCACGTGAAACAGCCGGCCGCTTCGCTCGGCGGCTCGGCGGACCGGACGGACGCCGAATCGCTCAGCTGGCCCCCGCCTTCCGGAGAGGGCGCCTTCGGAGTACGTGGGCAGACGGCCCGGCCGTCCACGTTGTCGGAAGCGGCGACCGCGTAGATGCGGTCGGTGGGCGCCGGAGCGGCGGGCCGATCTGCTGCACGGGTCACAGGAGGCTCCGGAATGCTGGGGTCGACCCGAGCCACCCCCTGCGCCGCTCGACGCGACAGCGAGCCCCTGAGTGGCCTGCACGGCGCTTCCGTGGTGATCCTCGGGTGAGCCCGAAGGGCCTGGGTTGTGTCGGACCCACCAGAGGCAGTCCGAGCGGCGCCGCCGGCCGCCGCCCTGCGCCGGTTTCACGTGAAACAGCGACACCGGATCGTCGGTGTGGCCAATCGACCCCTGCGGGTCGGGCTGGCGGTCGGCTGGGTCGTCTCCGCGCCCCCATGCGTCGGCGTCGCGGCACCGTTCAGCCGCCGACCCCCGAAGCGGCCGAGTCGCCTCGGGGACGGGTTGGCGGACAACGACCGACAGGTCGAAAAGTTATCCACACCGGTTTTCCACAGGCACCCCCGGTTTCACGTGAAACAGCGCGTGGGAGCGGGTGTGGACCTGTGGATGACGGCCTGTGTTGAGGATCTCGGCAGCCTGTGGATATCGCCTCTCGGTGCCCGCGTGACCACTCGAGCCCGACCGGCGGCAGGGCGATGATCCGGTGGCTCAGGACCGCTCAAACAGGTAGGGACAGCGGTGCCAGACTCGGTTAGGGTCAGCGTCGTGCACGACACCCCTCCCTCAGTCCCGGACTTCACCCAGTGGCCGTCATTTCCCTTCGAGGGTGACCTCCACGTGAAGCAGCTCGATGATCCGGTCCCGGTTGAACCGCCCCGGAAGGGCGAGGGTCTCCGGGAATGCACCGCCTGCAACGCCCCCGACGACGCCTACATCTGGGTGGGCGAGCGGTGGCGGGTACGCGCCATGGACCGGCCCACCGGTCTGCCCATGGTGCTCATCCTGGAATCGCGGAGCCACCTCGACCTCGGTGACCTGCCGAACCTGCTGGCCGCCGAGCTGGGCGTGATGACCGTACGTCTGGAGCGGGCCATCCGCTCTCTCGACGGCGTCGCCCGGGTGCACGTCAACCGCTGGGGCGACGGCTCCGCTCACCTGCACATGTGGTTCCTCGCCCGGCCGTACGGTCGCCTCCAGTTGCGGGGCACGTTCCTGTCGCTGTGGGACTCAATCCTGCCGCCGATCTCCGAGGCGCAGTGGCGGGAAAATCTGGCACTGGTGGCGGCCTGGCTCGCCGAGTTCGGTGGCCGTCCGCTCGCCGAGCCACCCCGCATCCAGTGGCAGGCACCGTCCAGTCTGCTGGCCCAGTCCGCTGCCGCGGATGCCGCCGCCGCAGCCGAAGCTGCCTCAGCGGCAGCAGCCGCAGCGGACGCGGTCTCGGTCATCGAGGCGGCAGAGGAGATCCCGGAACCGGTGCTGGACTCCACGTCCGGTTCCGCTGGCGCCAACAGCCTGCCGGCGGTCGGACCGGTCCCGGAGGCGGACGCCGATGCCGGCTCGACGGCGACCACCGTCGCCGACCGGACGGCTGAACCTGCCCGAACGGCACCCGCCACCAACCCGCCCGGTGTCCCGGCTGTCGCGGCCCGGGACGCCGCCGCCCCCGGCAGCGCGGCGCCCGACAACGCCGGATCCGACAACGCCGGATCCGACAGGACCGCGTCCGGCAGCGCCGCGTTCGACAGGACCGCGTTTGGCAGCGCCGCCACGGCAGGGACGCCCACCGACGAATCTCACCTCGGCCCGGCGGGAACGTCCACCAACAAGTCGGCGGGAACGCCGGACGACGGTCTCCATGTCGGTCCGGCGGGCGCAAGCGCGGACGCGCCCCACGTCGACTCAGCGCGCGCAGGCGTCGACGAGAGCGGCTCGGCCCCCGCCCTCCCGGCTGCCTCCGACCTCGCCAACGGCGGTGCCTCCGGTGACGCCGGTAGGACCAGCATCCCCGGCGACCGGGGCGCGGCAGCGCGCACCAACGGCACCGACACACCAGACGTACGCGCGGGCCACTGATCTGGAACCGACCGTGTGGTTGGCCCGCCGGTCAGCCGCACGGTCGACCCGCGCTCGCCGCGACGGGCTGGCAGGTAGGTCAGTGAGTGGTGAGGCGGGCCGCCGCCCGGGCGACCAGGGTGCCGAGGAGCCGGCCGAAGTCCAGCCCGGCCGCCTGTACGGCGAGCGGAAGCAGGGACGTCTCCGTCATGCCCGGCGAGACGTTGACCTCCAGCACGTGGGGTTGGCCGGCGGCGTCCACGATCACGTCGACGCGCGAGAGGTCCCGGAGACCGAGCGCGGTGTGCGCCGCGAGGGCCACGTCAGCGACGGTGGCTGCCACCTCCGGGGCCAGCCGGGCCGGGGCGTGCCAGGTGGTCCGCCCGGCGGTGTAGCGGGCGGCGTAGTCGTACACGCCGTTGCGGGGGACGATCTCCACCGGCGGCAGCGCCTGGGGGCCGTCGCCGAGGTCGACGACGGAGACCGCCACGTCGATCCCCGGCACGTACCGCTCCACCAGCGCCGTGGAGTCGTACGCGAAGCAGCCCACCATGGCGGCGGGCAGCGCCGCGGCGTCCCTGACCACCGCTCCGCCCAACCCGGATCCGCCCTGCGCCGGCTTGACCATCAGGGGCAACCCGAGACGGTCGACGATCCGGTCCAGGACGGCGACCGCGCCCAGCTCGGAGAAGCGGTCGTGCGGAAGCGCCACCCAGTCCGGGGTGGGGATGCCGGCCTCGCGGAGCACCGCCTTGGCCGAGGGCTTGTCCCAGGCGACCCGGGAGGCCCGGGCGTCGCAGCCGACGTACGGGATGTCGCACAGATCCAGCACCCCGCGCAGTGAGCCGTCCTCGCCGGTCGCGCCGTGCAGTGCGATCACCACCGCGTCCGGCGGGTCGGCCGCGAGCGCCGGCAGAAGTGCCACGTCCGCGTCGCGCAGCTCGGCCTCCACGCCGACGGCGCGCAGCGCGTCGAGCACCCGACGACCGGAGCGCAGCGACACGTCCCGTTCGTAGGAGAGCCCGCCCGCGAGCACCACGACGCGGAGGTCGGCCGAGACGGCGGATTCGGTCACGAGGAGATGCTCGACGGTCGTACCCATCCCGGCATCATGCCAAGTCGGGCCCGGGCACGTCGGAACCGGCCCGGCCGCGCCGGCCGGCGGCGCCACCCACGGCACCGAAGACCCGGCGCATGGCGATCTCCTGCTCCATCACACCGGACAGCCGGCGGACGCCCTCGCGGATCCGCTCCGGCGGCGGGAAGCTGAAGTTGAGCCGCATGGCGCCGGTGCCGGTGCCGTCGGCGTAGAAGCCGGTGCCGGGGACGTAGGCGACCCGGGCGGCGACCGCGCGCGGCATCATGGCCTTCGAGTCGAGCCCGTCGGGCAGCGTGGCCCACACGAACAGCCCGCCGGTCGGTGTGGTCCAGCTGGTGCCCTCGGGCATCAGGTCGGCCATCGCGTCGAGCAGGGCGTCGCGGCGCTCCCGGTAGACCTCGCGGTAGACCTTGAGCTGCTGCCGCCACGGCATGGTGCTCAGGTAGGTGGCCACCGCGGCCTGGGCGTAACCGCTGGGGCAGAGGATCTGCGCCTCGCTGGCGATGACCAGCTTGTCGCGGACCGCGTGCGGCGCCAGGATCCAGCCGACCCGCAGCCCCGGGGCGAAGGTCTTGGAGAACGTGCTGAGGTAGAAGACGCCGTCTCGGCGGCGGGCCCGCAACGGGGCCGGGGCCTCACCCTCGAACCCCAGCTGACCGTACGGGTCGTCCTCGACGACGAGCAGGCCGGCGCGCTCGCAGATGTCGAGCACCCGTTCCCGGCGCTCCTCGCTGAGCGTCACGCCGGTCGGGTTCTGGTAGGTGGGGATCGTGTAGAGGAACTTGACCCGCTGGCCGGCCCGCGCCAGGTCGGCGATGGCGGTCTCCAGCGCCTCCGGGATCAGCCCGTCCGCGTCCATCGGTACGTGCACGACCTGCGCCTGGGCGGCCTGGAACACGCCGAGCGCACCGACGTACGTCGGCCCCTCGGCGAGCACCACGTCACCGGGGTCGAGGAAGAGCCGGGCCACCAGGTCCAGTGCCTGCTGCCCGCCCACGGTGACCACGACGTCCTCCGGGGACGCGCCGCACGCGGCGTCGATGCCGGAGAGGGACATCACCTCGCAGATTCGCTCGCGCAGCTCAAGGGTGCCCTGACCGATGCCGTACTGGAGGGTGCTCACGCCGTGCTCGGAGCCGAGCCGGCCGAGCATCTCGCCGACCGCGTCCAGCGGAAGGGCGGCGATGTACGGAGCGCCGCCGGCAAGCGACACGACCTCCGGGCGACTGGCCACCGCGAACAATGCTCGGATCTCGGAGGCGGTCATCCCGCGTACCCGCCGGGCGTACCGGTCGGTGTAGTCGTCGAGTGTCGTGCCGGTCATGACCTCACCTCGATCGCTGCTCGGGTGGCTCCCGCCCTGGGTACCCCGCACGCCGCTGACCATGGCGGAGGGCACACCGATTGTCGATCGTAGTCCGCGGCAGCCCCGCAGCGGTCGGGCCGAGGCAGATCGACCACATGGCGGACCTCGTCAGCGTCCCCCTCCGGGGTGGGTGTCTGCGCGTCCCCTCCCGTACCGCCGATCGGCGGCGTACGATCGCTCGTCGGGGGCAGGAAGGCGGCGCTGTCGTTCCATGCCGGTCTCACCACCGAGCCTATTGTGGGGATGCGCCATATGTCGCGACGTCTGGTCAGCCTGACCCTCGACACGTTGGAAGACCTTCCGCGCCCGTGCCGGCAGTGCGTCTACTGGGAGCTCGACCCGGTCTCCGCGGAGCGGGCCTGCGCCGCCGGCGACCCGGGCCTGGAGAAGGAGGCGTGGGTCTCCCAGACGCTGCTGGAGTGGGGCTCCTGCGGCAAGCTCGCGTACGTCGACGGCATGCCGGCCGGCTTCGTGATGTACGCCCCGCCCGCCTACGTGCCCCGTTCGATGGCGTTCCCGACCTCACCGGTCTCCGCGGACGCGGCACTGTTGATGACCGCCAACGTGGTCGCCGCGTTCGCCGGTGGCGGGTTGGGCCGGATGCTGGTGCAGGGTGTCGCCCGGGATCTGACCAAGCGGGGGATCAAGGCCATCGAGGCGTTCGGCGACGCCAAGTTCGGCGACGCGGACGACCCGGCCGGGGGTTGCGTGGCACCTGTCGACTTCTTCCTCTCCGTGGGCTTCAAGACCGTACGTCCGCATCCGCGTTTTCCGCGGTTGCGCCTCGAGCTGCGGACGGCGTTGAGCTGGAAGTCCGACGTCGAGTACGCGCTGGAGAAGCTGCTCGGCTCGATGAGCCCGGAGACGCTGCTCCGGCCGGTCCGTCCCGCCCCGGCCACCCGCTCCACCAACGGCTGACCCGGGGCCGATCAGTCGACCACGGTGCCGGCGGTCACCACAGCGCGCAGTTCGCTGACGTCGAGCGATCCGGTCGGGACGTCCCGTTCGATGGGGTAGTACATCCGCTGCACCGCCGCCACGATCGCCTCCACCACCCGGTCCCGGAACCGGGGATCGACGAGGCGGGCGCGGTCCGTCGGCGAGGTGAGGTAGCCGACCTCGACCCGGACGGCGGGCATCCGCGTCAGCCGCAGCAGCTCCCACGTCTTGGCGTGGGTACGGCAGTCCCGCAGCCCGGTGCGGGCGACGATCTCCCGCTGCACCAGCCCGGCCAGGCGTTCACCGGTCGCCGAGGTCACCCCGTTGTCGGTGCCGTAGTGGTAGGTCGCCACGCCCTCCGCGTCCGGGTTGGCGTGGCCGTCGAGGTGCAGGGAGATGAACACGTCGGCACCGAGGGAGTTGGCGAGCAGCGCCCGCTCGGCATCCGGCAGGCAACTGTCGGGCGACGGGCCCCGGGTGAGCTGCACCCGCACCCCGGAGGCGGCGAGCCGCCCCTCCAGGCGGCTGGCCAGGTCGTGCACCAGGTCCGCCTCCGTCCAGCGCAGCGAGCCGTCGGGCACCACCATGCCGGGGTCGGTGCCCCCGTGCCCCGGGTCGATGACGACAGTCTTGCCGACCAGCGCCGGCCCGGACTGCCGGATCGCGTCGGATTCGCGGAGCCACTGCGGGCGGCCACCGACCACCTTGCGGCCGATCCGGCGCAGCGCGTTCATGGTGTGCGGGCCGCAGGAGCCGTCGGGGGTGAGCCCGACCTCGCGTTGGAACTGGGCCACCGCCCGCGACGTCCGGACACCGTAGATGGCGTCCGCGCGGCCCACGTCGTACCCCATTTCCAGCAGTCGCTCCTGCAGTGACCGGACATCCTCGCCGGTGAGCGGCTCGGGGACCGCGTGGTAGAGGGTGCGGGCGCCGAGCCGCCAGCGGGCGGCGTCCAGGGCGCGCCAGGTCTCGGCTCCGACCCGGCCGTCCACGCTGAGCCCCCGCGACTGCTGGAACGCGCGGACCGCCCGCTCGGTGTCGAGGTCGAACTCGTCGGTGTGCGGGCCGGCGGCGGCGAGCAGGTCGAGGCCGGTCAGGATGGTACGGATCTCCGTGACCGCGGGTCCCCGGTCACCGGGTCGGATCGGACGCACGCACGACCCCCTCTGCACGACACTGGCTGGCCGGGCGGCCCAGGCTTGAGGCTATGCGCTCCGGGACGGCGAGGTGGCTGGGGCGGCGAAATACGTCGACGGTGCGGCCGGGAAGACGACGAACCCCGCACCCGACGAGCGGGTACGGGGTTCGGGTGAGTTTCTGCTGGTCAGAGGGCCGATTCGATGAGCCGGACCAGCTCGCCCTTCGGCTTGGCACCGGCGATCGACTGCACCGGCTGGCCGTTCTTGAAGACGGTCAGCGTCGGCACCGACATCACCCGGTAGGCCCGGGCGGTCTCCGGGTTCTCGTCGATGTTGAGCTTGACGATGGTGACCTGGTCACCCATCTCCCGGGCGATCTCTTCGAGCAGCGGCGACACCTTGCGGCACGGCCCGCACCACTCCGCCCAGAAGTCCACCAGCACCGGCTTGTCGGCCTGTAGCACGTCGGCGACGAAGCTCTTGTCCGTGACCGCCTTGGTTGTTCCCACTATGCCCCTCCTCCGGGATCTGTTCGTTGTTTCAGCTGAGCGTCGCGATGAACCGCTCGGCGTCGAGCGCGGCGGCACACCCGGTGCCGGCCGCGGTGATCGCCTGACGGTAGGTGTGGTCGACCACGTCACCGGCGGCGAAGACACCGGGCACGTTGGTGCGGGTGCTCGGGGCGTCGACCTTCACGTAGCCCTCGCCGTCCAGCTCGACCTGGCCCTGGAACAGCTCGCTGCGAGGGTCGTGACCGATGGCGACGAAGACGCCGGTCACGTCCATCACCTTGGTCTCACCGGTGTGCACGTTGCGAACGCGGACGCCGGTGACCTTGCCGTCGTCGCCGAGGATCTCCTCGACGGTGCTGTTCCACTCGACCTTGATCTTCTCGTTGCTCAGCGCCCGGTCGGCCATGATCTTGCTGGCCCGGAACGAGTCGCGGCGGTGGATGATCGTCACCGAATCGGCGAAACGGGTGAGGAAGGTGGCCTCCTCCATCGCCGAGTCGCCGCCGCCGACCACCACGATGTGCTGGTTGCGGAAGAAGAAGCCGTCACAGGTGGCGCACGCGGAGACGCCGTGGCCCAGGTATTCCTGCTCACCGGGCACGCCCAGCGGACGCCACGCCGAACCGGTGGAGAGGATGATGGACCGGGCCCGGTAGGCGGTCTCGCCAACCCAGACGGTGCTCACCGCGCCGGAGCCGGCGTCACCGGTGTCCACCAGCTCGACGCGGGTCACGTCGTCGGTGAGAAACTCGGCGCCGAACCGCTCGGCCTGCTTGCGCATGTTGTCCATCAGCTCGGGGCCGAGGATGCCGTCGGCGAAGCCGGGGAAGTTTTCCACCTCGGTCGTGGTCATCAGCGCGCCACCGGACTGCACGCCCTCGATGATCAGCGGCTTCAGATTGGCGCGTGCGGCGTAGACCGCCGCCGTGTAGCCGGCCGGCCCGGAGCCGATGATGATCAGGTTGCGGACCTCGTCCACTGCCGTCTCCCGAGTTGTGTGTGTTCGGCGTCGGCGCGAGCACCGATGCCGATCCGAGTTGCCGACGCCTGGGTGGGGCCGACAGCTGACTTCCAGAACGTCATCGTACGAACCGGGGATTCCCGAGCCGGGCATCCGGTGGGTCAGGTCACGTGAGCGGTCATCGTGCCATCGACCGTGGATTCACCCTACCCGCGCCGAATACCTGCTGTCCGAGCCGGACCCGGGCACTCCGCACTCCGGGCCGCTCACCCAGGCCCACCGGCCTCCGGTGGCATCGGTGAAGCGAATGACCAGCGCCTGGTCACCCTGGAAGCGGGCGTAGTCGATCACCTCGACCACCAGTGGCGCCGATCCGTGCTCCGCCGCGACGCTCGCCAGACAACTGGTCAGGGCGGCCTCGTCGGTCAGCCGGGCCAACTGGTCCGACCCGTCGGGAGAGGGCCGGCGTTCGCCCTCGACATCCACCCCCGGCTGCTCGCCCTTGCCCGTCGCCCGGCTGGTGGCGGGTGTCCTCGGCGAGTTCGTGTCGTAGGCATTGCCGAGGGTCTGCGGGGTGTAGTTCGTACCACTGCGCAGCGCCGGCCCGGTGGTTCGGACCGTCCCGGCCCCCGCGGCGCCCTCGGGCGCGCTGGCCGGCCGATCCATGGCGGTGGTGCCGGCGGAGTCGTCCGGCGCGCGCATCGACAGCTGGTTGAGGCCCAGGGCGACGGCGATGACGGCGATCGCCGCGGCGGCCACGGGTGCGCCACGGCGGGCCCAGCCGCGAGGGCGGCGGCCCGGACCGGTGGACGCCCCGCGCCCCGCGCCGGCGGGCGTGGGGAGAGCCGGCCGTCGACCGGCACCGCCCTGAGTCGGTACGACCACGGGTGTCGCCGCGTCGCCGGCCGGATCGACGCTCGACGCGGCGGCGCGCGCCGGCCCGGTCGAGGTGTCGTTCGTCGGCTGCGCGGAGGCCAACGCGGCCAGCAGCCGGTCGGTGATCGTCGGCGGCATCTGCGGGGACGGCTCGGCCCACCGGGTCAGGTCCGCCCCGACCTCGGTCACGGCAGGGGCCAGCAGTGCGTACGCCTCGGCCCAGGACGGGTCAGCGGAGACCAGTTGGGCGACCTCGTCCTGCTGCGGGGTGCCGTCCAACGCCCCGCCGAGGTAGTCGGCGAGGAGGTCGGCGTCGACCTCCCGGAACCCCTCGGTCGTCACGTGTCCTCCTGGTTGGCGTCCCGCCGGTACCGGCCTGACCTCGATCCGACGCCCTCCACCGGGCCGGGGTTCCCGGGCGTGACGCCGGGCACGCCGGTGACCGGGGCGGTCGGGTCCGGTCGGGCCGAAGACGTCGCGACGGCATCGGGGCGGAGATGCCCGAGCAGCACGGCCAGCCGTGCCCGGCCCCGGGCACACCGGCTCTTCACCGTCCCCTCGGCGACGCCGAGGATGCGGGCGACCTCGGCGACCGGATAGCCCTGCACGTCGACCAGGACCAACGCGGCGCGTTGCTCGACGGGCAGTGCGGCGAGCGCCTCGCGGACCACCAGCACGGTGTCATGGTCGGTCGCCGGTGCCGCCGGCTCCGACCGGCCGGTGCCCGATCCGTCCTCCGCGCGGTTGCCGTCCGGCAGCGGCACGGTGGGGTGCGCCTGCCGGCGGCGGATCCGGTCCAGGCAGGCGTTGACCACGATCCGATGCAGCCAGGTCGTGACGGCGGAGTCACCGCGGAACCGGGCCGCCGCCCGATGCGCCGACAGCAGGGCGTCCTGGAGTGCGTCGGCTGCCTCCTCGCGGTCGCCGAGCGTCCGCAGGGCCACCGCCCACAACCGGTCGCGGTGCCGGTGGAACAGTTCGGCGAAGGCGTCCCGGTCACCGGCGACGTGCGCGCGCAGCAGCTCCAGGTCCGATGCGACGGCGCGTCCGTCCATCACCGCGTCCAGCGGGTGCGGTGCCCGGATCGGCTCACGACCCCTGGACCGTGATCTCCTGCACCCCCAGCTTGAACCCGCCCTCCGACGGCGGCAGCTCGGTGATCCAGAACAGCAGGTACTGGTATTTCTTGTCGGCGTCGAAGCCGTTGAACGTCATGGTGGTGCCGTCGTGGTCCTCGAACGGCTGCCCGATGGCGGTCTTGTAGCTCGCCACCAACTGCTTGTCACCGTTGGTGCTGGACGGCGGGTTGGTGGTGCCGGCGAGCAGCTGAGCGGACGCACCAGTGGCCGACAGCACCGCCTGCACCGACTTGACGGTGTGCGGCTCGCCGAGGTCGATCCAGACGCCCATGCCCTGCTTCAGGTTGCCGAAGTTGGGCTTGTTGACGTACGTCTCGGTCTCCCAGCCCTTGTCCTCGTCACCGTCGATGACCCGCTCGGCGTTCTTCACCTCGCTGCGGTTCTTGCTGTCCGGGTCGATGATCCGGACGTCCTTCACGGCCAGCTTGCGTGCCGTGGCGGCGGCCGGGGTGGCGTCACCTGCCGGGGCACTGGAGGTCGGCGCGGCGACCGGGTTCGACTGCGGGTCATCGTCGTCGCCGCCCAGCGCGATGATCCCGATCAGCAGACCGACCAGGGCGACGGCCAGCAGACCGGCGATGCCGACGGCGACCTTGCGACCCCCCGCCGCGGCCAGCGGCGACGGCTCTTCCCCGGTGTCGGCGGCGAACCGCAGCGGCCCGCTGTTGTCGAGGTAGTGCTCCTCCTCGGCCGGCACGTCCAGTCGCGCCAACTCGGCGGCCAGCACGTCGGACGACGGCGGCGCGATCTCGGCGTCGAGCAGATCCATGGTCAGGTCGTCCAGGTACGCCGGGACGCCCGCCCGAACCTGGCGGGGTGCCGCGATGGCACCCGCGGCGTCCCGGACAGCGTCCGGGATGGCGGCGCGGCCGTGGCCGGCGGTGGCACCCCGTAGCGGTGCCTCGGCGTGCGGCCAGGAGCCGGTCAACGCGAAGTAGAGGATGCCGCCGACCGCCCGGATGTCGTTCTCCTGGCTGTCGGCGCCGTCGGTGCGGGCGTCGGCCAGGACCACGCGGCCCTCGTCACTGATCATGACGGTGCCGGGGTGGACGTTGCCGTGCACCATGCCGGTGGCGTGCACAGCGGCGAGCGCGCTCGCGACGGCGTTACCGATGGCGGTGGCCCGAGCCGGATCCAGGGGGCCGTCGGCGGTCAGATCCCGCAGGGACTGCCCGTCGACCCACTCGCGCACCACGTACGCCCGGTCGGCCTCGTCGATCGCGTCGTAGACGCCGACCAGGTTCGGGTGGATGACCCGGCTGGCCGCGACGGCGGCCTGAAGCATCTCGGTGGCGGAGTCGCCGCCCGGGTAGCGCAGCACCACGGCAACGGGACGGCGCAGGATGACGTCGACCCCGCGCCAGACCAGCCGACCCGCACTGTCGTTGTTGATGTGCTCAACCAGTTCGTACCGCTCGGCGAGGACTTCACCGGCCGTGGGAGCACCGAAGGTCATGACCGGAGGAGCGCTTTCGTCCGCCTCCTGACCCTCGCCGACCTGGGTCACCCGTCCTCCCTCGGTGATCGTGTCGATCGATGAACCCGAACTGCTGGGCATGTGGCTTCCCGCTCTGCCGTTGAAGGAACCGGCCGACCGGTGTCGACGCCCAGCGTCGGCCCCTGCCGTACCCGTCGAGAGCGACCTTACCCGGGTTGCCCGTCTCTCCGACATGTCATCTTCCCGCTGTAACTGGCGGGGTTCCGGCAGTCGGAGAAGTCGTCCGGTTACGACCGTTGTCAGCCACGTTGCTGGCACATGTACTAGCTAATCTACGGCTTCACCGCAAGTGACCGAAGCCGGGGCTGGGCCGGCCTGGCGCTCGCGCTGCCTCGTACGTTCCCACCGATCGGTTCGCCACGCTCAGCCGTACGGTTGGTTATCCACAGGCTGAAGCGGTGGTTGACCGGCGAATCGCGGAGTTATCCACAGAAGCATCCCCAGCCTGGTGATCCGCGGTCACGATCCGTATGAGTGCCAACTTGTTGTAATCAGCTGCTGGCATTCAGCGACCGAGGCGGCGGCGAACCATCCCGACCACCTCGGTGATCTCCCCGATCCGCAGCACCATGGCCAGACCCAGGTAGGTCCCGCCGATCACCACGCCACCGATCACGAGCTGGACGACAGCCTGCATCCAACTTGGCCGGTCGCCGCCGGGCAGCAGGTTCACGACGAGGAGGCCGACCAGGGCGGCCCCCAACGCGGCGACCGCCACCCGGCCGAGGGTGCGCAGAATGGCGCCCATCCCGATCCGGCCCACCCGGGGCCGGAGCAGCCAGGCCGAGGCGAAGGCCGCCGCCAGGTACGACACCGTGTTGCCGATCATCATCCCGGCCGCGGCGAAGTGGGCGGCGAAGGCGACGTAGAGCACCACCTGCACGCCGATGCGCAGGGCCACCACCGGGATGTTGATCAGCGCCGGGGTGCGGGTGTCCGGCAGGGCGTAGAACGCGAAGGTGAAGAGCTGACTGATCGCGAACGGCACCAACGCCAGCGCCGCCAGGAGCAGCACCAGCGAGGTGTCCGCCGCGTTCTCGTCGGTGAACGCGCCGTAGCGGAACAGCGTCACGGCCAGGGGGGTCGCCAGCACCGCGTAGCAGACCGCGATCGGGGCGAGCACCGCCGAGACCGTGCGGGTGCCACGAGACAGGTCGGCGGCGACGTCGGAGTACCGACCGTCGGCCGCCGCCGCGCTCATCCGGGGCATCAGTGCGGTGATGATCGAGACGGCGATGATGCCGTGCGCCATCATCAGCAGCAGGAACACGTTGTTGTAGATCAGCGGGCCGGCCGCGTTCTCCTTGCCCGCCCGGTTCAGCAGGTTGAACAGCACGATCAGGCCGACCTGGCTCACCGCGACGTAACAGAACATCCAGCCGCCGAGACGTCCCAGCTCCCGCAGTCCGAGGGCCCGGAAGTCGAACCGGAACTTCCACCGGAAGCCGACCTTGCGCAGCGCCGGCAGCAGGCCGGCGGCCTGGATCGCGACACCGAGCAGGGTGCCGCCACCGATCAGCAGGATCCGGCCGGTGGTCATCTCCTCCGGCTTGACGATCTCGGCCCCGAAGATCGCTATGTACAGCCCGGCGGTGGCGATCACCACGATGTTGTTGAGGATCGGCGCCCACATCGGCGCGGCGAAGTGCCCCCGGGTGTTGAGCACCGCGCTGATCAGCGCGCTGAGGCCGGTGAAGAAGATCATCGGCAACATCAGGTACGACAGTGCCTTGACCAGGCTCCGGAATTCGTCGCCCGTGTTGTCGCCGGCGTAGAGCTTGGTCAGCAAGCCCGCCGACAGCACGGCCAGCAGGGCTGCTCCCGCCAGGGTCAGCACCGCCAGGGTGAGCAGCCGTTGGGCGTACGCCTGACCGCCGTCGGTGTCGACCTTGCGCCGACGGACCAGCACCGGGATCAGCACGCTGGTGAGGATGCCGCCGAGCAGGAACTCGTAGACCATGCCGGGCAGGATCTGCGCGGTGGTGTACGCGTCTCCGACCAGCGCCCCACCCAGCGCGGCGGTCAACGCCAACGTGCGTAGGAAACCAGTACCCCGGCTGACCAGGCTGCCGATCGCCATCACCGCGCTGTTGGTCGCGGCGCTCGCCTCGCCCACCTGCTCCTGCGGCGGCGCTGCCGACTCCATGGCCGGCTGGTTCAGCGGCTCGGCGGAGATGAACGTGGCGCCGTCCCCGGGACGGATGCCAGGGTCGCCGTCGTTCGCGGCGTTGGCGCTGCGGTAGAGCCCGCCGCTCATCTCCAGCCTCCCAGGGGTACGTCGGGTCGGACACCGACCCGCACGCCACAGACCATAGTCAACCCGCACCCGTTACCCGCGCCCGGCGGATCTGATCACACCCCGGACCGATAAGCTGGCGATCCCATGTCCGAAGCCTCCGCTCCTCACGCCGCCGACCGCCGCGAACTCACCGCCGCGCAGCGCAACGCCGTCGCCGAACTGCTCCGGGTTTCCCCGGTCGCCGACGAGTTGGGCCGCCGCTTCGTCCGCGCCGGTCACGAACTGCACCTGGTGGGCGGTTCGGTGCGGGATGCCCTGCTTGGTCGACTCGGCGACGACCTCGATTTCTGCACCGACGCGCACCCCGACGAGACCCTGCGGATCATCAAGGGCTGGGCCGAGTCGATCTGGGAGACCGGTCGGGAGTTCGGCACCATCGGTGCTCAGCGCGACGGCCTCCGGCTTGAGATCACCACGTTCCGTGCGGAGTCGTACGACCAGGTCAGTCGCAACCCGGTGGTGGTGTACGGCACCAGCCTCGACGAGGACCTGAAGCGGCGCGACTTCACGATCAACGCGATGGCGGTCAGCCTGCCGGACCACCGGTTCACCGACCCGCACGGCGGGCTGGCCGACCTCTCGGCCAAGGTGATCCGTACCCCGAGCACGCCGGGTGAGTCGTTCGGCGACGACCCGCTGCGGATGCTGCGGGCCGCCCGCTTCGCCGCCCAGTTGCGGTTCGCGGTGCACCCGGACGTGCACCTGGCGATGACCGAGATGGCCGCCGACCTGGACCGGATCACCGCCGAGCGGGTCCGCGACGAGTTCACCAAGCTGCTCTGCGGCGCGGACCCGATCACCGGGCTGCGGCTGCTGGTCGACACCGGGCTGGCCGAGCGGTTCCTGCCGGAGCTGACCGGGCTGAAGCTGGAGATCGACGAGCACGCGCAGCACAAGGACGTCTACGAGCACACGTTGACGGTCGTCGAGAACGCGGTCTCCTACGAGGAGGAGGGCTGCGACTTCATCCTGCGGATGGCCGCCCTCCTGCACGACGTCGGCAAACCGGCGACGAAGGCGGTCGGGTCCGACGGCCGGGTCAGCTTCCACCACCACGAGGTGGTCGGCGCCCGGCTGACCAAGGCCCGGATGAAGGCGATGCGGTACCCGAAGGAGGTCACCGCGAAGGTGACCGCGCTTGTCGCCCTGCACCTGCGCTTCTACGGGTACGGGCGGGGCGAGTGGACCGATTCGGCGGTGCGCCGCTACGTCGCCGATGCTGGTGACCTGCTGCCCCGTCTGCACAAGCTGACCCGCTCGGACTGCACCACCCGCAACCGGCGTAAGGCCGCCCAGCTCGCGGCCGACTACGACGCGCTGGAGGACCGGATCGCCCGGATCGCCGCCGAGGAGGACCTGGCGCGGGTCCGACCCGACCTGGACGGCAACGCGATCATGGAGCTGCTCGGCGTACCGCCGGGGCCGGTGGTCGGCCGGGCGTGGAAGCACCTCAAGGAGCAGCGCCTCGAACGCGGCCCGCTGGACCGCGACGCCGCCGAGGCGGAGCTGCTGCGCTGGGCTCGCGCCGAAGGCCTGATCCCCTAACCCACCCACCCCCACCCCCTCCTCGCGCGATCTTGCACTTTCGGTGGCGACAAAAGTGGGCGATCTGTCCCATCTCGACAACCGAAACTGCAAGATCGACGCGGCAGGGGGCGGAGGCAGGGGGCGCGGGCAGGGGGTACGGGGGCGGGGTGGGGTAGTGCGGGCGGGCGTTAGCGGGTTTCTACGGCTGGGGTGTTGTTGCCGGTTGGGGTGGAGGCCGCGCCGAGCCGTGCCAGCAGGCCGGGCAGGTCGATCCCGGTGAGGTCACTGCCGAGCTGGAGGCCCTGGGCCACGTTGCCGGCCACTGACTTGGTGAGCGACGACGCGCCGTCGGTGGAGATCACCGTCATCTTGTCGATCGCGCCGATCGGCGCACTGGCCGCCTCGACGACCTGCGGCAGCACCTTGACCAGCAGGTCCAGCACAGCCGCCTCGCCGTACGCGGCGAATGCCTCGGCCTTGCGCGCCATCGCGTCCGCCTCGGCCTCACCCTTCGCCAGGATGGCCGCGGCCTCGGCCTGACCCTCCCGCTCCACCGCCTCGGCGATCGCGGAGCGCCGACGCTGCTCGGCCTCACCCTCCTTGGCGCCCTCGATGGCGTTCGCCTCGGCGAGTGCGGCCCGCCGTGCCCGCTCACCCTCACCGGTGAGGCGGGCCTGTTCGGCGGAGGCCTGCGCGGCGGCGATGACGGACTGGCGCTGCGCGTCGGCGTGCAGCACCGCCGCGTTGCGGGCCGCCTCGGCCTCCTGTTCCACCTTGTACCGGGCGGCGTCGGCCGGCTTGCGCACCTCGGTGTCGAGTTGGCGCTGCTTGAGTTCGGCGTTGCGCTCGGCCACCTTCTGCTGCTCGGAGAGGATCGCCTGGTCCCGCTCGGCCTGGGCGAGCGGTCCGGCCGCCGCGGACTTCGCCTTCGCGGCGTCGATCTCGGCCTGGATGCCGGCCTGCTTGAGGGCCAGGTTCCGGTTCGCCTCGGCGATGGCCTCCTCGGCGAGCAGCCGCTCCTGTTCGGCCTGCTGCCGGGCCCGCGCCTCGGCGATCGCCGCGTCCTTGAGCACCCGGGCGGCCTCGGGCCGGCCCAGGTCCTGCAGGTAGGAGCCTTCGGCGAGGATGTCCTGGAGCTGGAAGGTGTCCAGCACCAGCCCCTGGTTGGTCATCGAGTGCTCGGCCTCCTCGGCCACCGCGCTGGCGAACGCCGCCCGGTCCCGGATGACCTCCTCGACGGTGAGCCGGCCGACGATCGAGCGCAGCGCGCCGGCCAGCACCTCCCGGGTGAAGTTGTCGATCTCGTCCTGCTGGTGCAGGAACCGTTGGGCGGCGGCCCGGATCGCGTCCTCGGTGCCACCGACCTTGACGATCGCCACGCCGTGCAGGTCGGCGCGGATGCCCTGCTTGCTCACCGCGCCCCGGATGCCGACGTCGATCCGTCGGCTGGACAGGTCGAGCGACTGGAGCTTCTGCACCACCGGCAGTACGAAGACCGAAGCGCCGAGCACGACCTTCTGCCCGGAGGTGTCGGTGGACCGCCCACCGTCGGCGGTCTGCGTGGTGCGGCCCTTGCGGCCGGTGACGATGAACGCCTCGTTGGGCCCGGCCACCTTGATCCGGGAGAGCACGAAGAGCACCAGGATGAGCGCGAGGAGAACCGCGCCGCCGATGGCGATGAGTAGTGCCATATGAGCAGTCCCGTCTACGAGGGGTTGATCAGTAGGTCTCGACGTGCACGCTGGTCTCGCTGAGCGCCTGCACGACGAAGACCTGGGTGCCGATCGGGATCGGTTGGTCCGCACGGGCGCTGAGCTTGACCGGTTGGCCGGCGAGGCGAATACGGACCTCGCCGTACCCGTCGGCCGGCACCGGGGTGACGACCAGGCCGAGCGCGCCGACCAGGTCGTCACGGGTGGGGGTGGCGTCGGTGCGCATGTTGCGCGCCGCCCGGCTCAGCCGGGACGCCAACCATCCGGTGGGCACGGCCGCGAGCACCCCACCGACCACCGCCCCGGCGACCATTCCGGGGGTACGCGCACCGAGCAGTTCGTTGACGATGGCGCCACCGAACCCGAACGCCCCGGCGAAGCCGGCGACCGTCTCGACCGAGATCGGCCCGTCCACGTCAGGGTGCCCGAACTGGAGCAGCTCGGTGCCGAGCAGGGCGAGCGCGAGCACACCGATGCCCGCCCCACCGATGATCAGAAAGATGAGCGTCCCCGTTGCCACGACCTGCACGGTATCGATGTGGCGCAACAGCGAGCGGTCCGCTGGATGCAGAGTCGATCTTCCTCTGGCGTTGATCGAAAACAGGGCAGCGCCCCACGGCTCGGGCGCGTTATCTTCTGCGGCGCCGGCAGCTCGTCCCGGTCGACACGCATCGAGAGGACCTGCCCGTGGCCGACCCGATCATCCCGAACGCCGTGGTCGTGTTCTACATCGTCAGCCTGGCGTTGACAGCAGTCGTGCTGCTGGGCGTCGCGATCACCTCGTTCGCCACCACCTCCCGGGTCGACCGGGTACTGGCCGGTGTCGGTGGTGCCCTCGCCGGCTACTACGCCTATTACCTGCTCAGCTCGAACGACGAAACTGTCGTGCTCTTCTACGGGGCTGTGCTACTTCCCATCTACGCCGGGCGCAAGCTCTACCTGGGCTTCCGCGACCGCGACCGGATCCGCGCCGAACGGGCCGCGGCGAAAGAGGCGATCCGGGCCGCCGAGGAGTGGCGTTCGGCCCGACGTTGGTAGCCGTGCCGGCAGAGGCGTCGGGGAGAATGGGCTGATGCGCTGGACCGTGCTCGACTCACCGATCGGGGAGTTCTCCGTCGCCACGGACGACACGACCGTCTGTGGCGCGGCGTTCGGGCGGGTCGAGGCAGCTGTCGACGAGCCCGGCGACGCGTTGTCCCGGCAGGTGGCGACCGAGTTGCGGGCGTACTTCGCCGGTGAGCTGACCGCGTTCACCATTCCGGTGTCGGTGCCACGCGGCTCCGACTTCGAGCGCGCCGTCTGGCGGGAGATGACGCGGATCCCGTACGGAGAGACGCTGACGTACGGCGAGGTGGCGCGCCTGGTCGGCGACCCCGGGGCGGCACGGGCGGTGGGAGTGGCGTGCAACCGCAACCCGGTGCCGGTGATTGTGCCGTGCCACCGGATCATCGGCGCGGGCGGCAAGCTGGTCGGCTTCGGTGGGGGCCTGCCGCGCAAGGTCAAGCTGTTGGAGTTGGAGGCCGCTGTCGCGTTGCGACACGCCTGGTCCTGACCGACCGCTATCACCGTCACGCCTGGCCGACGCGCCGGAGACGAACACGTGACGATCGCTACACATTTCGAGGCAGGTGCCTCCGTACCTCCCTCTCCGCACCGGCGTTGGGCGAAACGCGAACGTGCTGGCTGCGGAGGTGGAGGCAAGAGGCGGTGTCGAGTCTGGTTGACGTACCACCGGAAGAGCTATACAAAAACGGTATGGCCTTCACCCTGACGCTCAAGCCCGAGGTCGAGCAGCGCCTTCGGGAGCTGGCCGAGACGGAACACCGCTCGATGCACAAGACCGTCGAGGTGGCGATCCAGGAATACCTCGAGCGTCAGGAGCGCAACGAGTGGACCCGCCAGGCCGCCCGGCGGGTCCTGGAGGAAGACGCCGAATTCTTCGAGATGTTGGGGGACCGGTGATTCAACCGTGGCCCGAGCCTGAAGACCTGTTGATCCTCTTGTCCGAGAACACGGGCCAGCACAGTCGGGTCAGGGACGGCGGCATCCTCGTCGCTGCGGCGGTCCGCCCACACGCACGGATCCTGGGGCAGGCCGTCTACCCAACCGTGCTGGACAGGGCGGCGGCGTTGATGCACGGATTGATGATCTGGCGTCCGCCCGACATGTGGAACGCAGGCCTGGCCTGGGCAGCGATGCGGATCTTCCTGATCCGTTGCGGGGTGACGCTACGCATGCCGGCCAAGGAGCGGATGGCGCTCACCGACGCGTTGGCCAGTGGTGAGATCGATTCGGTCGACGAACTGGCGCTGCGGCTGTCTCCGTACCTCGAGATGAACGCTTGAGACGCGGCGAGGGCCGGGTCCGTTCGGACCCGGCCCTCGCCGATGCTGTTGGTGTTCAGCGGGTCAGCGCGTGACCTCACCGGCGATGAACTCCTCGACGGCCTGGTGGGCGTCGTGGTCGGCGTACTGCACCGGCGGGGACTTCATGAAGTACGACGAGGCCGACAGGATCGGGCCGCCGATCTTCCGGTCCAGGGCGATCTTCGCGGCCCGGACCGCGTCGATGATGACGCCGGCCGAGTTCGGCGAGTCCCACACCTCGAGCTTGAGCTCGGCGTTGAGCGGGGTGTCACCGAACGAACGGCCCTCCAGGCGGATGTACGCCCACTTGCGGTCGTCCAGCCACGGCACGTGGTCCGACGGCCCGATGTGCACGTCGCTCTTGCTCATCTCGTGCGGGATCTGCGAGGTGACCGACTGGGTCTTCGAGATCTTCTTCGAGACCAGGCGCTTGCGCTCCAGCATGTTCATGAAGTCCATGTTGCCGCCGAAGTTGAGCTGGTACGTGCGCAGCAGCTCGACGCCGCGGTCCTCGAAGAGCTTCGCGAGGGCACGGTGCACGATGGTGGCGCCGACCTGGCTCTTGATGTCGTCACCGACGATCGGCAGGCCGGCGTCGGTGAACTTCTGGGCCCACTCGGGGTCGGAGGCGATGAAGACCGGCAGGGCGTTGACGAACGCGCAGCCGGCGTCGATCGCGGCCTGGGCGTAGAACTTGGCGGCCTGCTCGGAGCCGACCGGGAGGTAGCAGACGACGACGTCGACCTGCGCGTCACGCAGCGCCTGCGCCACGTCGACCGGGGTGGCGTCCGACTCCTCGACGATCTCGCGGTAGTACTGGCCCAGACCGTCGAAGGTCGGACCGCGCTGCACCGTCACGCCGGTCGGCGGCACGTCGCAGAGCTTGATGGTGTTGTTCTCGCTGGCGACGATCGCCTCCGCGAGGTCCATGCCCACCTTCTTGGCGTCCACGTCGAATGCCGCGACGAACTCCACGGCGTTGACGTGGTAGTCGCCGAAGGCGACGTGCATGAGACCCGGGACGCGGTCGTTCGGGTTGGCGTTCCGGTAGTACTCGACGCCCTGAACCAGGGACGAGGCGCAGTTACCCACACCGACGATGGCGACGCGGACGGAGCCCATAGCGTCTGCCTCCTTCTTTTCTGTCACGGCCGCTCATTCCTGGTCTCTCCAGGCGGAGGCGGGCTGTTGTCTTCTCGTCGGCCGCCGGCTGTCCCGATGTTCGGGACCGTCGGGGCTCGGCCGGAGCGCTCGTTGGCGATGAGCTCCTCCAGCCAGCGGACCTCGCGCTCACAGGCATCAAGACCGTGGCGCTGCAGTTCCAGCGTGTAAGCGTCGAGGCGCTCGGCCGCCCGGCCCAGCACGTCACGAAGCCCTTCGCGACGCTCCTCGATCTTGCGGCGGCGACCCTCCAGAATGCGCAGTCGGGTCGCCTGGTCGGTCCGGGCGAAGAACGCGAAGTGCACCCCGAAGCCCGTGTCGTCGTACGTTTCGGGCCCGGCCTGTGCGATCAGCTGGGCGAAGCGTTCCTTGCCTTCCGCGGTGATTTTGTAGACCACCCGACCTCGTCGGCTGGTCAGCGCGGGAACCTCCTCGGCAGTGGCGGGTGTCTCAGCAGCTTCGGTGATCCATCCCGCCGCCTGCAGCCTGCGTAGCGTGGGATAGAGCGAGCCGTAGCTGATCGCCGCCCGGATCGCGCCGAGTTTGGCGGTCAGCTCCTTACGCAGCTCATAGCCGTGCATCGGAGACTCCTGCAGGAGGCCGAGGATGGCGAACTCAAGCACTGGCCACCCTCTCTTTACCCTCCGGCGTGGAGCGGTAACCGCCGCGATGTATCGGACCGATACATCGCACGTTAGCGGGTCGCGGGGGCCGGGGCAAACCCCCGTTCCGAGATGTCGTCGTCACGGATTGTGAGCGCGGTCGCCTGCTCGGGCCGGACCGCGTACCCTTCTCCGCATGCGTACGCAGCGCCAGGTCGTCGACTACTCGCTTCAGAAGCGAGCGGTGCTGCGTGAGCTCCTGGCCGGCCGAGTCGGCACGTACGACGTCTGCGACGCGTCGCCGTACCTGAAGAACGCCGCTCGGTTCCATGGCGAGCCGACCGACCGGCGCTGCCCGATCTGCCGCAGCGAAAACCTGACCCTCGTCCACTACATTTACGGTGACGAACTCAAGCAGTCCGCCGGGCAGGCCCGGACACTTGCCGAGCTGCCAGTGCTGGCGATGACGCTGCGTGAGTTCCAGGTCTTCGTGGTGGAGGTGTGCCTCGGTTGTGACTGGAACCATCTCGTCGAGCAGTACCTGCTCGGCCGGGACGGTCTGGCCGCCGACAGCGACGGCACCAGCGAGCAGGACGCGGCGGGCGCCGAAGGCGCCGGCCGGCGGAGGCGAGAGGCGCAACGGTGATCTCAGCTGGTTGTACCGGCCCCGGGGCCGCAGACGTAACCCGGGACGGTCGACTGGATGGCGGTCCGATTGGCCCGATTGATACGGCAATGACCCCGGTCGGCTGGCACCCCCGTGCCGGCGCCCCGGGTGAAGCAACTCACGGCAACCCGGTGGCGGCGCAGCCGCGCCCCACCGCGACCGGCAGGGTGTGAGGAATGAACTCGTACGGCGATCCCAGTTCTGCGCGCGGACGGGCCCAGTACCCGGGTCCGGACGGTGACCCCGGACCGGGCGCGGACGACGCGTACCGCAGACCCGGCGGTGACTCCGGCGGGAGCGGCTGGTCGGCCTCGGAGGGCGCCCCGGCAACCCCGGGCCGCGCCTCGGTGACGCCCCGGGCGGCCGGTGGTCGCGCCACAGTCGGCGGTTCGGCCGCAGTGCCCCCGCGTGGCGCCGCAGCCCCGGTGCCGCCGCGTGGCAGCGCGGCCGCCGGGTCCGCCTCGGTGGGTTCGGCAGCGACCGGCCGGTCCGGTCGAGCCTCGGTGCCGGTGTCGCCGGCGCCGGGTGTGGCCGCCACCGGTCGCGCTGGCGCCGGTCGGGCCTCGGTGCCCGTCTCCCCGGCGCCGGGCGCACCGGCAGGACGGGCCGCGGTCGGCGCCGCCGCCGTCGGCGCCGCCTCGGTCGGCACCGCCTCGGCGGGCCGGGCCAGCGTCGGCTCCGCGTCGGTCGGTGGTCGTGCGGCGGTCGCTCGGGCGAGCGTCTCACCGGTCTCCGGCGGGCCGGGCGGCCCCGGGGGTCCCGGTGGCCCGGGCGGGCCAGGTCGGGGTGGCCGTGGTCCGGGTGACCCGGGTGCCGCGGCGCGGGCCAAGAAGCGCAAGCGGATGAACCTGCTGATCGCCGGGTTCGCCGTCTTCATCATGCTCGCCGGCATCGGCGTGGTCGGGTTCACCTACTACTCGACGAACGTGGTGCTCCCGGACGAGATCACCCCGCCGCAGGCGACCACCCTGTACGCCTTCGACAACAAGACGATCATCGCCAAGGTGGGGGACCAGAACCGCACGCTGGTCACCATCGACCAGATTCCGAAGTACGTGCAGGACGCGGTGGCCGCCGCCGAGGACCGGAACTTCTACCGACACTCCGGTGTGGACTACAAGGGCATCGCCCGTGCCGGCTGGAACAACCTCTCCGGCGGCGACAAGCAGGGTGCCTCCACCATCACCCAGCAGTACGCGCGTAACGCCTACGACAACCTGAAGGACGACACGTACGCCCGGAAGGTGAAGGAGGCGATCCTCGCCTCCAAGCTCAACGACGAGTACACGAAGCCGCAGATCATGCAGCACTACCTCAACGTGATCTACTTCGGCCGGGGGGCGTACGGCATCGAGGCGGCGGCGCAGACCTACTTCGGTAAGTCGGTGAGCAAGCTCCTGCCGGCCGAGGGCGCCGTGCTCGCCGCCCTGATCAAGCAGCCGGAACCCAGCTCCACCCACCAGGGGTACGACCCGGCGATCAACCCGACCGCGGCCCAGGATCGCTGGAACTACGTGATCGACGGCATGGTCAAGGAGGGCTGGCTCGGTGTGCCCGGCAAGGAGCCGCGGCCTACCGAGTACCCGACGAAGAGCATCAAGGCCCCGAAGAAGGGCGGCATCGGCGTCGACTTTGGCGTCGACACCCCGTACGGCAACGTCATCAACTACGTCCGGCAGGAGATGCGGGACAGGGGCATCTGCGTCGAGAAGGACGCCGAGGTGACGGACGCCAAGCCGTCCTGCTCCCAGGCGCTGATGGCCGGCGGTTACCGGATCCGCACCACAGTGGACACCAAGATGCAGGCGGCGGCGGTCGAGACGGCCCAGCGCAAGTCCAAGGGCTCTGAGTTGGCCGGTCAGCGGAGCAACATCATGGCCGCGGTGGTGGCGATCGACCCCACCAACGGTCGGGTCGTCGCGTACTACGGCGGTGACAACGGCACCGGCACCGACTATGCCGGCAAGAACACCGACTCCACCGGCGCGATCAGCGGCGGTCACTCGCCCGGATCAAGCTTCAAGATCTACACCCTGGCGGCGGCGCTCAAGGAGAAGAAGGCGCTCGAATCCCGGTGGAAGGGCAAGGCCTTCAAGCCGGAAGGCACCGAGTTCAAGGTCAGCAATGCGGGCGATGACAACCCGAACTGTGGCAACTCCTGCACCCTCAGGGTGTCCACGCTGAAGTCGCTGAACGTGCCGTTCTACTACGTCACCGAGGAGATCGGCGCGGACAAGGTCGTCGACATGGCCAAGCAGGCCGGCGTCACCACCATGTGGCGCACTGACACCGTTCCGGCCAAGGCCTACGACCTGACCAAGACCGACCCGAAGGACATCACGCCGGAGCCGTTCTTCAACGTCGTCGGCTACGGCCAGTACCCGATCACCGTGCTGGACCATGCCAACGGCGTCGCCACCTTCGCCAACGGCGGCGTCTACAACAAGGCCCACTTCCTCTACTCGGTGGAGAAGCAGAACCCGAACACCGGTAAATGGGACAAGGTCTACAGCGAGAAGCTCGACTCGAAGCGCAGAATCGAGAAGAGCGTCGTGGACGACGTGACGTCAGTGCTGAAGGACTACCCGGCCGCCGTCAACCACCGGCTCGATGACGGTCGCAAGGCGGCCTCCAAGACCGGCACCTGGGAGCTCAAGGGCGACAGCGAGGACAACGGTGACGCCTGGATGATCGGTTACACGCCACAGTTGGCCACCGCGGTGTGGGTGGGCAACGTGAAGGACCGGAAGCCACTCATCCTCAAGGACGGCCGCAAGGTCAGTGGTGGAAACCTCCCGGGCGACATCTGGGAGCGGTTCATGAACGAGGCGCTGAAGGGCAAACCGAAGCTCGACTTCCCGCCGGCGGCGAACGTCGGCGATCCGGACTCCGGAAACGGCGAAGCGCCTCCGCCCCCGCCCCCACCGCCGCCGCCTTCGAACCAACCCAACCAGCCGTGTAACCCGCTGATCGACCTCTTCTGCAACAACAACCCCGGGGGCGGCGGTAACCCCGGTGGGGGCGGCAACCCCGGGGGCGGCGGTACCCCCGGCGGGGGCGGCAATCCCGGTGGCGCCGGCGGGGGCCTGTTACCCAGCCTGCCACCGAACAGGGACTGACCCGCAGCAGCGCATGACGCCGCCGCCGGCCGGACGACCTGTCCGGCCGGCGGCGGCGTTTTCGTACCCGGAACTCCGCGCCGGGACGGGACGGGCACCCCTGTCGTACGGCAGGATGCCTCTTCATGAGCACCCAGTCGACGCCCGGTATCGACGAAGCCGGAACCATCGACCACCCGTCCCGCTCCGATGGGTTCGTCCGCGGCATCTCCGCCGCGATCGGCGGCCCACTGGGCGACCACGCGACCGCGTTGAACCGGCCGGCTGGTCGGGAGCGCCGCTTCTGGACCGCCGTCCGGATCGTGCTGGCCCTGACCTGCCTGACGCTCGCGCTGCACTGGGTGCAGAAGTCGCCGTGTCAGGACGGCGCCTGGCAGAACAACGTCCAGTACAACCGGTTCTGCTACACCGACGTCCTCGCCCTCTACTACGCCGAAGGGCTCAACGAGGGCAAGGTGCCCTACCGTGACCACCCGGTGGAGTACCCGGTGCTGACCGGCTACTTCATGGGGGCACTGGGCCTGCCGGTGCACGCGATCGGTGAAGGCGACCCGAGCATCAACCAGGGGCAGTGGTTCTACAACCTCAACGCGCTGGTGCTGGGCGCGCTCGCAGTGGCCACGGTGGCGGTGATCCTGGCACTGCGCCGCCGACGACCCTGGGACGCGGCGCTGTTCGCACTGGCCCCGGCGCTGGTGCTCACCGCCACCGTCAACTGGGACCTGCTCGCCATCGGGTTGGCCGCCTTCGGTCTGCTGGCCTGGGCCCGGAAACGACCGGCGGTGGCCGGCGTACTGCTCGGGCTGGCCGGCGCCGCGAAACTCTGGCCGCTGTTCCTGCTCGGGCCGATCCTCATCCTGGCGCTACGGGCCGACCGGGTCCGCGCCGCGCTCACCGCCATCGGTACGGCGATCGTTGCCGTGGTGCTGGTGAACCTGCCCGCCGCCCGGGCGTACCCGGAGAACTGGGACCGGTTCTTCGAGCTGAACACCACCCGGCCGATCGACTGGGGCACGCTCTGGTACATCGGGCGCTACCTCGACGGCAAGGTCGGCAACGACCCCGCCAAGCTCGGCCCGTTCGAGTGGCTGAACGCCAACATCCCCACCCTCAACACTCTGTCGTACGCGCTGTTCGGGCTGGCCTGCCTCGGCGTGGCCGTGCTGGCGCTGCGGGCACCACGTCGACCGCGGCTGGCTCAGCTCGGCTTCCTGGTCGTGGCGGCGTTCCTCATCTTCAGCAAGGTCTGGTCGCAGCAGTTCGTCCTCTGGCTGCTCCCGCTGGTGGTGCTGGCCCGGCCGAAGTGGGGAGCGTTCCTGGCCTGGCAGATCGCCGAGGTCTGCTACTTCGTGGCCTTCTACGGCGAACTGCTCGGCGCGGCGACCAGCCGTCCGGTCTTCCCGGAGGGTGTGTTCGTGCTGGCCTCGACGCTGCGGCTGGCCACCGTGGTGGTGCTCTGCGTATTCGTCGTCAAGGAGATCCTGCACCCCGAGCAGGACGCGGTGCGGGCCACCTACCCGGACGACCCGGACGGCGGTGTTCTCGACGGCGCACCGGACGCCCCCTGGATAGACCGCTGGCGTCGCCAACCGTCGACGGACGAACCGTCACGCGAGCCCGCACCCGCCACCTGACCCCTCAGGCCGCACGCGGCCGGAACCACGTCAGGGTTTGCGGGGGAGCCGCCCGGCGCAGGGGTCAAGCCTGACCGCCCGGAGCCGGGCGGGCTCCCCCGCAAACCCGCCCTTGAGACACCTTCAGAGCCGGTAGACGACCGCGTCCCCGACCTCCTGCCGGCTGATGCCGAGCGACTCGACCGGGGCGTCGATCGTGATCTCCCACGGTGTGCCGGCGACCTGACCACGCAGCAGCACCACAGTGCGGACGCCGAGCGTGCGCAGGTAGTCGACGCTCGTCTGGTCCGGGAACGACTGGCTCACCCGACGGACGTCGTCGAGTTGGCGCGGCGTGAAGCCGCTACCGCCGTTGACCACGTCGGGAAACCCACTGGTCGACCAGAGCATCACGTGCTGGTCCAGGCTCTGATTGCTGGGCAGCACCAGCATCGGCCCCTCCGCCGAACGCATTGCCGCCGGCTGGGTCGGCACCACCGGATGCGGGGTGGTGTTCAGACCCTCGACGGTGACCAGCAGCAGCGGCAGCAGGGTGGCCATCCGCAGCCACGGCCCCGGCCAGGACGGGATCCGTTGCGCGGTCAACTCGCGGACCCGGTCGGTGAGCGCGGTTACCGCGCCCGCCGCGAGCAGGGCGAGCAACAACGTGGTCCAGAGCATCAACCGCCCAGGGGTACGCAGCCCGCTCCAGCCCGGCAGATGCTCGAAGAGTGGCACGTAGGTGAAGGTGCCGTCGAAGAACCGGGTGCCCATCGCGAAGGCCATCGTCACCAGCACCCCGACCAGCAGCAGCAGTCGCTGCCGTAGCCGCCAGACCGAGAAGATCAACCCACCGGCGGCGAGCGCGTAGAGCACGAAGCCCGGCAGGAGGGTCATCTCCGGGTGCCACGGCAGTGCCGCCCGGGCCCCCTCGTGCAGTCCACCCCAGATCCGCGACTCGGCGGGCGCCGTCACGAAGCCCGACGCCGGCGGCGAGAAGATGCTGATGTCGGCGATGGTGCGCTCGGCGTACGGGTGCAGCTCGGTCACCTTGTAGAACGGGAACGCCATCAACAGGCCGATACCGGCGAACAACACCCCGCCGAGCAGATCGGCGGTGAACAGCCGGCGACCGAACGGAACGGCCTGCCTGGTGCGCAGCCGCCGCGCGAAGAAGAGGACGGCAGCGACCAGCACCGTGCCGGCCAGGAAGTACGCGAACGGCAACCCGATGCCGAAGCCGAGGCTGAGCTGCCACGCCGCCACCAGCCAACCGGCGTAGACCCAGCCGTCATGCCGTCGCTCCGGCCGGTAGCCGTGTCGCAGGGACCAACCGTGTCCGCGCGCCAACATCGCCAGCGCCAGCGGGATGCCCCCGTTGGAGAGCACGTGCAGGTGACCGGCCTGGGCCAGCAGCCACGGCGCGTAGGTGTAACTCACACCGGCGACGGCGGCACCGATCCGGCCGGACCCGAGCTGTCGGGCCAACGCGTACGCCCCGAGCGTGGCGAGCGCGTGCGCCAACACGAACATGATGTTGTAGCGCAGGATGGCGTCCTCGGGACCGCTGCCGAGCATGCCGGCCGGGGCGTACCCGAGCAGGGTGTCGGAGAACGCAAAGCTCCACAGCTCGGGAAAGAACGTGTTGGACTGCCACAGGCGCGCCGGGTCGGCCAGCAGGATGTGCCCGGACCAGGCCATCTGCCAGGCCTGCAGGCTCGGGTCCCAGTAGTCCTGCGGGAGGGTGTAGCGCGGATAGCGCAGCGTCGGCCAGGTCATCAGCACGGCCAGTGCGGTGGCGGCCAGGGTGGCCAGGGTCCACTCGTGGATCAGGAACCGACCGATGGCGCGGCCGGCCCGAGTGAAGATGGAGGGCCGTGGCTCCGGTGCGGAGGCGAACGCCTCCCAACGCTCCGGGCCAACGGGCTTCGTCTCGCCGTCGGCCTTGTCCGGACCGACGGGCTTCGCCTCGCCGTCGCCACCCTTCGCGCCCTTGGCCGGGTCACCGCCCTTGGTCGCGCCGCTGCCTTTGGTGGTGCTGTCCTTGGCTGTGCTGGCGTCCTTGGCAGCGGTGCTGTCCTTGGCGGTGCTGCCGCCCTGGGCGGCGTCCTGCTTGGTGGCGGCCTTCGTGTCGCCGTGCCGGGTCGTGTCGCTGGCGGGACCGCTCGTCGCGCGGGCGGCCTCGGGGTCGCCACTCGGGGCGGCTCCACTGCCTGCGCCGACGTCCGGCGGCGAGCCCGCGGTGGTCTCGGTGACGGCCTTGTCGGAGGTGCGCGCCGGGTCGGAGGTGCGAGCCGGCTGGGTGGATGTGCCCGGCGCGGCCGTGGTGGCGGGTCGGCTCTCGGTGTCCGCGCCGGTGGGGGTGGGCGGGGTGTTGCCGGTCCCGGGCTGTCCGCTCGTCATGCCGCCGGGCTCTCCGCTCCGAGTTGCTCACGCAGAAAGTCGATGTCGGCGGCCTGGCCGGCCACGCCGCCCGGTGTCTCGACGACCACCGGCGCGCCGGCCGCCCGGATCACCGCCACCACCAGCTCCGGGTCGATCGTCCCGCCGCCGAGGTTGTCGTGTCGGTCCTGGCCGGAGTTGAACGCACCCTTGGAGTTGTTGGCGTGCACCAGGTCGATCCGCCCGGTGATCGCCTTCACCCGGTCGACCAGGCCGAGCAGCTCCTCGCCGCCGGCGTACGCGTGGCAGGTGTCCAGGCAGAAGCCGACCTCGTGGTCACCGATGGCGTCCCAGAGTCGGGCGAGCGCGTCCAGCCGTCGGGCGCAGGCGTTGTCGCCGCCGGCGGTGTTCTCGATCAGGACCGGCACGCCGAAGCCGCCGGAGTCTGCCGCGTACGCGAAGGTCTTGCGCCAGTTGTCGAAGCCGACGGCCAGGTCGTCGCCCGCGTTGACGTGCCCACCGTGGACGATCAGGCCCTTGGCGCCGATCGCGGCGGCGGCGGTGGCGTGCCCGAGCAGCAGCTTTCGGCTGGGGATCCGGATGCGGTTGTTGAGGGTGGCGACGTTGATGACGTACGGCGCGTGCACGTACAGGTCGACCTCGGCCGCGCGCAGCCGCTCGGCGTCCTCGCGCGGCTTGGGTGCCTTCCATCCCTGTGGGTCGGAGAGGAAGAACTGCACGGTGTCGGCGGACCGGGCGGCCGCCTCCGCCAGCGGGTCGGTCGAATCGACGTGGGCTCCGATACGCATGCGAGCGAGCCTACGTCGCGACCCCGACGGCCGGGGCGACGGCCGGGGCGGTGTCGCGTCACCGGACGGACCGACGATCGTTGATGGGTGTGAACCGGCGACCAGCATTCCGGTGCCGCCTGTGGCGCGAGCGCCGCACCCGGTGATCGGCGGTCGCCGGCCGACAGCGAGGTCACCCCCGCCGCGCGGCCCGGCGCAGCGGAGGCGATCCCATCGCACAGTGGCCACCGAGCGACGACGATCTCGGAAAATTGTGCTTTTTCCCCCGACAAGGTACGAGTGCTGTTGTATCGTCAGATAACAACACGATAAAGCTCCGCGGGGCGTCTTCGGTCCAACCTCATCGGTGTGGTCGTTCCTCCCCAGGTCCCACCCAAGGAATGCGGACCGGACGCCCCGCGGCCTCGTAGACGGGGGTCCACCACCGGCCGATTGACGGCCGGACGGTGGGCCCCCGTCGGCATCTCCGGGTGCCGGCCCGACCACCCCGGGCATGATCGTTGGGACCGGGTATCCTGGTCAGGTTGTCCGCGTCCGGCCGGGTTCCCTCGGCGCGTGCGGACCACGACACAAGACCTCCTGCCACGGAAGGACCGTGGCCGCTTAGCCCACAGGAGGTGAGCACGTCTTGCGTCATTACGAGATCATGGTGATCCTCGACCCCAGCCTCGAGGAACGCACCGTCGCCCCGTCGCTCGACACGTACCTGAACGTGATTCGGACCGCGGGTGGCTCGGTTGAGAAGACCGACGTGTGGGGCCGCCGGCGCCTCGCGTACGAGATCAACAAAAAGGCAGAGGGCATCTACGCCGTCGTCGACCTGCAGGCCACGCCTGCTGCGGTGGCCGAGCTGGACCGTCAGCTGCGACTCAACGAGTCCGTGCTGCGCACCAAGGTCCTCCGACCGGAAATGCGCTAAGCCTTCAACCCCCCCGGTTCGTCCGGATCAGCCTCCGCGACTCTGTCAGAGGGCTCTGGCAGCCTGTACGACGAGACGCTGAGTGCGCGAGGAGATGGTCATGGCAGGAGACACCACCATCACGGTCATCGGCAATCTGACCGATGACCCCGAGTTGCGGTTCACCCCCTCCGGGGCTGCGGTCGCCAAGTTCCGAGTCGCTTCGACGCCCCGTTTCATGGACAAGGCGTCGAACGAATGGAAGGACGGCGAGCCGCTGTTCCTCGCTTGCACCGTCTGGCGTCAGGCCGCCGAGCACGTCGCCGAGTCGCTGCAGCGCGGCGCCCGGGTGATCGTGTCGGGCCGGCTGCGTCAGCGGTCGTACGAGACCCGCGAGGGTGAGAAGCGCACCGTCATCGAGCTCGAGGTCGACGAGATCGGCCCGTCGCTGCGCTACGCCACGGCGAAGGTGCAGAAGATGTCCCGCTCCGGCGGCGGTGGCGGCGGCTTCGGTGGCGGTGGTGGTGGCAACCAGGGCGGCGGCGGAGGCAACTTCGACGACCCCTGGGCTTCGGCCGCTCCCTCTCCCGCGCGTGCCGGTTCGGGCGCCAATTTTGACGAGGAGCCACCGTTCTAATGGCGCCGAGCGCCCGCGATCGCAAACCAGGAGCACGTGCAATGGCCAAGGCTGCGGCACTTCGCAAGCCGAAGAAGAAGGTGAACCCGCTCGACAAGGACGGGATCACCTATATCGATTACAAGGACACCGCGCTGCTGCGCAAGTTCATCTCCGACCGCGGCAAGATCCGCGCTCGACGGGTGACCGGCGTTACCTCGCAGCAGCAGCGGCAGATCGCCCGCGCGGTCAAGAACGCCCGTGAGATGGCGCTCCTGCCGTACACGGCCACCACCCGCTGAGAGGAGGCACCGATATGAAGATCATCCTGACTCAGGAAGTGTCCGGCCTCGGTGCCCCGGGCGACATCGTCGAGGTCAAGAACGGCTACGGCCGTAACTACCTGCTGCCGCAGGGCTTCGCGATCGCCTGGACCAAGGGCGCGGAAAAGCAGGTCACGGTCATCAAGCGGGCCCGTTCGGCCCGCGAGATCCGCGACCTCGACCACGCCAACGAGGTCAAGGCTCAGCTCGAGGGTCTCAAGGTCAACCTGAAGGTCCGCGCCGGCGACGGCGGACGGCTCTTCGGCTCGGTCACCCCGGCCGAGATCGTCGACGCCGTCAAGGCGGCCAGCGGCCCGGTCCTCGACCGGCGTCGACTGGAGGTGCCCGGTCACATCAAGTCGACCGGCACCTACCCGGTGAAGATCAAGCTGCACCCTGAGGTGACCGCGTCGTTCAACCTGAACGTCGTTCAGGGCTGACGTCCGCAACAGCACCACGAGGGCCCGCACCGAGTAATCGGTGCGGGCCCTCGTGCGTACGTCATCCGACCCGACGCTGCCCGCACCCGGACAGCCCGCCCGCCAGCGCAGCCGCAGCCCGCCAAGCGGCCCGGCCCGCTCCCGCCAGGCTCGGCCCGGCCCGCATCCCGTCAAGCGCGGCCCCGCCCCGCGGCCCGGCCGACGGGTCACCCGATGGGCTGGCCCGTCACCGCGCTGATCAGCACCGTGGAGAGGCCGCCGCCCACCACCGCGGCGGCAACCGCGATGGTCGCCGACCGCCACGTCGTACCGACCCGACGCAGCAGCGCCGCCACCACCAGACTGCTCACCAGCGCCAACCCGAAGCGCGGCGAACCGGCGAGCAGTGACTCCAACGCGCGGGACCGCGCCGAGTCACACCCACCCCCGCTGATGTCGGTCACACAACCCGCCGGTGCCTGGCTGTCCAACGTCAACAACCAGACGAAGATCAGCATCGCCGGGACCAGGTAACAGGCCGCCGTGTACAACAGGGGCCGGACCGACCCTCCCGGGTCCGGGTCCAGCAGGTCGTCCTCCAGACGCCGCGCCCAGGCACCAGTCGCCGCCGACTCGACCCGCCGACGCACCGACGCCGAGCCCACCGCCGGCCGGTCCGCCCGACGCCGGGGCGCACCCGCGCCCGGCACACCGGCCCGTGGCCCAGGCGAGCTGCGGGGTCGAGGAGCGGTGTAACCCACCACCGGAGACCGTGGCGCAGACGTCGGAGGATCCATCCACCGCGGGTCGTCGTCGGCCAGCCGAGTGCCGGACCAGAAACCGTCCTCACGGCTCGGCCAGCCCTCGGCCGCCACCGAACGATCCGAGCGCGGCGGCAGCGTACGGTCCCACTGGTCATCCTCGATCGCGGACCGCTCCCACTGGCCGGTGCGGTCCGACCGCTCCCAACCACCGACGCTCTCCACCGCCGACCACTGCCCGCTCAGGTCCCCGCCGTCCGCGCCCGCCGCAGGCGGCCACGCGTGCACGCCCGAGGCGTCCCACGGGTCCACTGCCGGGGGGTACGACGGTTCGGGCTCCGCCACCCGGTCCGCTCCGCGCGCCCACGGGTCGGCCGCCGGACGGGTCCAGGACTCCTCTGCCGCACGACGGCTACGCCGGCTGGGTCGGCTCGGCGCCTGGTCCGGCACCTGCTCGGCCGGGGCGGACTCGACATCCCCACCCGACCAGATCACCTGCGGACGACCGGCGGGCGCGCGGCGGGGACGACGGTCCGAGACCGCACCGGAGACCGGCTCGTCCTCCCCGGCGTCGGCCCGCCGACGGCCGGCGTACCCCTGATCCTGCGGTCGGTCGAGTGTCCACTCCCGGGTGTGGTCCGATTCTGGCGCGGGGCCGATCGCCGGCTGCTCCCGCCGACGCGTGTCGCCGCCCCGCCACTGCGAGGTCGCCGACTCGGCGGACCGCCGGCCCGCACCGGAGGTCGGCGGGTCGAGCTCGTCATCGTCATCGTCCGGTGCCGCGTGACGACCGCCGCCGTCCGCGTGCCGGACCCCCGACTCCAGCGCCCACCGGGGCAGGTAGGCGTCGACAGGCTCGTCCTGGCCGCGGTCCAACGCACGCCGCCGGCTGGAGGTGCGGTAGCGCCCGTCCTCGTCGTACGGATCAACCGGAACGGACGCCGCGGGCTCACGCCACGAGGCGGTTGGCTGGCGCTCGCGCGGGCTGCCATCGCCGCGTCCCCAGTCCCGGTAATTCACGGCCGGAGTGTGACCCTTCTGAACCGAAAGCGGAATCCGCTGTCCAGGTGTAGCCGTTCGCTGGAGATAGTACGGGACGATCGTGTCACAGGCCCGACCGAAATATTCTCCTCCACAGGCTGGGGAGCGTGTCTCCGCAGGTCAGCGGGCTATGGCCGAGAATTCCCCAATGGTTTTCCACAGGCTGTGCACACGCTGCGCACATCCTGTCCACCGGGATCCACAGGTTGTCCCGAGGCTCGTCCACCGGCGTTGTTGAGTCTCTGACCTCGGGGTCCGTATGGTTGGCCCTCGACCGCCGGCGATGGCCCCCGATCGACCGGCCCGGTCGGAGGAGAAGTGTCGTACCCCAGCAGTAGAGCTGGGGTTGGATCCGGCGCAGTGGAGGGGGGACCCGTGTCGGTCACCGACGACATGCGGGCAGAGCCACGCTCCGGCGGAGGCCAGCCACCTTCGCAGCGGGACGGCCAGTTCGACAAGACCCCGCCCCAGGACGTCGCCGCCGAGCAGTGCGTCCTGGGCGGCATGCTGCTTTCCAAGGACGCCATCGCCGACGTCGTCGAGATCCTCAAGACCAACGACTTCTACCGGCCGGTGCACGCCACCATCTTCGACATCATCCTCGAGATCTACGGGCGCGGTGAGCCGGCCGACTCGATCACGGTCGCGGCGGCGCTGGCCGACTCCGGGGATCTCGTACGCATCGGCGGCGCGCCGTACCTGCACACGCTCATCGCCAGCGTGCCCACCGCCGCGAACGCCGCGTACTACGCCCGCATCGTCAGTGAGCGGGCGGTGCTGCGTCGACTGGTCGAGGCCGGCACCAAGATCGTGCAGCTGGGTTACGGCACCGCCAGCGGCGGCAGCCGCGACGTGGACGACGTCGTCGACCTCGCGCAGCAGGCCGTCTACGACGTCACCGAACGCCGGGTCAGTGAGGACTTCGCGGTCCTGGCCGACATGTTGCAGCCGACGCTTGACGAGATCGAGGCGGTGGGCGCGCAGGGCGGTGTGATGACCGGTGTGCCCACCGGCTTCAGCGACCTGGACCGCCTGCTCAACGGTCTGCACGCCGGGCAGTTGATTATCGTGGCGGGTCGACCTGGTCTGGGAAAGGCGCTCGCGCTCGACACCCCACTGCCGACCCCGGACGGCTGGACCACGATGGGCGAGGTCAAGGCTGGCGACCAGCTACTGGCCGCCGACGGCTCCCCGACCACTGTCACGCACGCCTTCGACGTGATGCACGACCGCCCCTGCTACGAGGTCGAGTTCTCGGACGGCACCGTGATCGTGGCGGACGCGGAGCATCTGTGGAAGACGACCACCCGGGCGAGCCGGCGGCAGGAACCGGCGCGGCAGAGGCGGTACTGGTCCGAGTCGTCGCTAGCGAACGTACGTGCGGCCCACAAGACACTCGGCGCCATGCAAAGCCAGCCGATCACCCTCTTCGACACGATCGAGCAGGTCGGGCCGGAGTTCCGGCATGTCCTGCACACGGTCGCCCGTGAGGTCGGGTCGACCGGCCGGATCGGCCGCCCCATCGTCCGCAACGGCAGGACGCAAAACTGGACCGCGCCCGGCTACCCGGCGGGTCCGCTGCTGACCGCGCTTCTTGAACGAGCCGAGCGGGAAGTCAACACCGGCAGCCGGGCCGACCATGATGGTGCCGTCACCACTGCGGAAATCGCCGCCACGCTGCGTACCGATACCGCCTATCCGCGGCTCAACCATGCGGTACGGAACTGTGCCCCCATCCAACTTCCGGATCGGGACCTGCTGATCCCGCCCTACACGTTGGGAGCCTGGCTCGGTGGCGGGCACAGGGATGCCGGCCGCTTCACCACGGCAGATCCAGAGATGGTCACGCACGTCGAGGCGGACGGCTTCGTCGTGCGGCCCAGCGGGCCGATGGTCTACACCATCCTGCTGCGGCCCGCGTCCGCTGCTCGGGGCAACGGCGTCTGCGCGGACTGTGGCGTTTCCACCAGGGCGTTCGGGGAGAACCCGGCGACCAGGAAATGTGCTGACTGCCGTCACCGGAACGGCTCCTTCCTCGGGTTGTTACGTCAGGTCGGGGTGGCTGCCAACAAACACATCCCGGTCGCTTACCTGCGGGCCTCTGAGGCTCAGCGCAGAGCGTTGCTCGCCGGGCTGATGGACACCGATGGGACCGTGGCCCCCGCCGGTAACCTCCAGTACACGTCGACCTCCAAGCGGTTGGCTGATGACGTACGCGAACTGATCGTCAGCCTCGGCTACCGCTGCACGGTGAATGCAAAGCCGGTGCGCGGCCGCACCGCCGAGTCGTCAACGGCGTACACCTTGAACTTCTCCACCCCGGATGTCGTCTTCCGGCTCAAGCGGAAGCAGGATGCGCACGCCGAACGTCGCCGCACCACCTCCGATGTTCGAACGACCTCGCGGTTCATCGTCGACGTCCGGCCGGTCCCGAGCGTTCCGGTCCGGTGCGTGACTGTCGATAACGACGAGCACCTGTACCTGGCCAGCCGGGCGATGATCCCTACGCACAACAGCACCGCCAGCATGGACTTTGCCCGAAATGCAGCTATTCGCGCCAACCAGGCTGCGGCCATCTTCTCGCTGGAAATGAGCAAGGTCGAGATCGTCATGCGGCTGCTCTCCGCCGAGGCGCGGGTGCCGCTGCACGTGCTGCGCAGCGGCCAACTCTCCGACGACGACTGGACCAAGCTGGCCCGTTGCATGGGCGAGATCAGTGAGGCGCCGCTCTTCGTCGACGACACGCCGAGCATGAACCTGATGGAGATCCGGGCCAAGGCCCGGCGGCTCAAGCAACGGCACGACCTCAAGATGATCGTGGTGGACTATCTCCAGCTGATGACCTCGCCGAAGCGCACCGAGAGTCGCCAGCAGGAGGTCGCCGACCTGTCGCGTGGCTTGAAGCTGCTGGCCAAGGAGGTCGAGTGCCCGGTCATCGCGGTCAGTCAGCTGAACCGTGGCCCCGAGCAGCGCACCGACAAGCGACCCCAATTGTCCGACTTGCGTGAATCTGGGTCAATTGAGCAAGATGCTGACGTTGTCATCCTGCTGCACCGCGACGACTACTACGACAAGGAGTCGCCGCGGGCCGGGGAGGCGGATTTCATAATTGCTAAGCATCGGAATGGCCCTACCGATACCGTGACCGTTGCCGCCCAATTGCATCTCTCGAGATTCGTCGACATGGCTATCGGATGAGGGATGCAGGTTTTCGTCTGTCGCCGGCGCAGATCACGGCGGTTGTTGAACGTGCGCAGTCGGGCGAGAGTCTGACTCGAATTGCGAACTCATACGGCGTCACCCGGCAGGCTGTTCGGGGTCTACTGCGAAGGCGAGGCGTGCCGGCTCGGTCCAGGGCAAAACTGACCGAGTCGGAACGTTCAGAGGCGGTAAGGCAATACGCCGAAGGCATGTCTGTAACTGAAGTCGCAAAGAATTTCGGTTTCACCGAGCCAGGGATGCGCGGACTGTTGGTCCGCCGTGGCGTCGTCCTCCGAAAGACTGTTCACACACTTCGCCACGACGCTTTCGACTTGCTGACCCCGGAAGCATGCTACTGGCTAGGGTTTCTCTTCGCCGACGGGTGCGTGACGTACCGGGCAGGTCATCTACCGCAGATCTCCGTGGGACTTGCCCAGCGAGACCGGGAACATCTTGTCTCGTTGCGTACCTTCCTGGGTTCGACCAGTAGTATCTCCGCGCCAAGCCCCACCCATGGGTCGTGTCAGTTTTCGGTGCGCTCGAATCGCCTTGCGGAGCGTTTGACAACTCTGGGACGGTATGACGGCCCGCTCAATGATCGACTGACTGAATCGCGCGACTTCTGGCGAGGTGTCGTCGATGGCGATGGATCAATCGGTCAGTACCGGCGACAGGCTCCCAGTCAATCGACTTTCTCTCAATTCAGGCTTGTGGGCAGCAAGCGGTTACTCGATTCGTTTGCGGTGTTTCTTCGGAAGAATGATATCAAGGGTTTGTCTGTCCGCCCGCACAAAACGATCTACACGATCGGAACAACGTGCGGGCCTGCCGAAAAGATAGTTGCTTTGCTGTACGCGGAAGCGGAGGTCGCGTTGGCGCGAAAGGCAGAGATGGCGAAGAAGATCCTCGACGGTTGACTTCTGTTCGCTACTAGCAGCAAGGACGACGGCTTAGCCGAGCAGCGGGAACCAGCCCGCCGACTCGCCCAGCTCCAGCCGGTCCCGGTCGGTCAGCGGCACCCGCCCGGTGGCCTTCAGCAGGAAGTCGTGGTCGTCCCAGGCGGTGGGTCTGACCGTGTCGTCGCTGAGCAGGCCGTCCATGGTCGCCACCGCGACGCGTACCGCAAGTGGGCCGGGCGGCGGGGCGTCGGGCAGTTCCAGCGTCAGGTCCAGGTGATGGATGGCGGCCTCAGTGGTCAGGGTCGCGAGGAAATCCGGCACCCGCAACACATGGCCCTGTGTGGTCACGTACCCGTCAGGGTCGGCTGACGCGGCGGCGCGGACCGCCGCCGGGGCGGTGTCCCGCCAGAGGTCGACGATCCCGGTCGGACTGTCGAAGGCGGCGGCCGATCGGCGGACCCACCAGGCGTGCCGGGCGGCCGAGTCGTCGTCGCCGGGAAAGTCCCGCCAGTAGCTCACGTCGTCGACGTCGGCGGGGCCGTCGACGGGGCTGGCCAGGGTGACGAGTGCCCGTTGGGCGTCGCCGAGCACGTGCAGGAGCAGGTCGGCGACGAGCCATCCCCGACATCGGGTGGCTCGTTGCAGGCCGGCGTCGTCCAGGCGGCCGACCACCGCGCTGATCCCGTCGTACGCCTGGGCCAGCGCCTCGTGCGGTCGGATCGCTGTCATGCGATTCAGCCTGGCATGGAGCCTGCCGCCCGCCAACGGTCACCGGTGGTGTGCCCGGGCCGACGCGGGGATCGACCCGGGCGAAGGCTTGCCTCGGCTCAGCCGAACATCTCGTCGAGGAAGCCCTTGCGCTTCTTCTGCCGGTAGTGGCCGTGGTAGCCGTGGTGCTGCTGCGGGTGGCCGTAGGCCGGCTGCGGCGGGTAGCCGTGGGCGGGCGGGGGCGGCGGCGGGACGTTGCCGTACCCGGGCTGGTGCGCCGGAGGCGGGGGCGGCGGCGGGTAGCCGGCCGGCTGCTGCGCGGGCTGACCTGGCGCGCCACCGGCCTGTTGGCGGCTCCAGTTGGCCTCCGCTTCGAACAGCTTCTCCAGTTCGCCGCGGTCCAGGAAGATGCCTCGGCACTCCCCGCACTGGTCGATGACGACGCCGCTGCGCTCGTACTGGCGCATTTCTCCGTGACACTTGGGACAGGTGAGGCTCATCTCCCGACGGTACCTGGTGCACCTAAGCGGTTGCTGTGAGCGCCTCGGTGACTTCTTCGTCGGACACCTCGTGGAAGTCGTCGTAGTAGACGCTCACCGCGCCGAAGTCGGGTGGGCGTTGGGCGCAGATGACCTGGTCCGCTTCGGCGCTCAGCAGCTCGTACGCCTCCTGCGCGCCGACCGGGACCGCGACCACGACCCGGTGCGCCCCGAGTTGGCGGGCGACCTCGACGGCGGCGCGGGCGGTCGCGCCGGTGGCGAGGCCGTCGTCGACGATCACCGCGGTCCGTCCGGTGAGGTCCAACTGTGCGCGCCCGCCCCGGTAGAGCCGTTCCCGGCGTTCCAGCTCTGCCTGCTCCTGCCGGCTGACCTGGGCGATGTCGTCGCTGCTGAGCCGGCCGGCCACCAGGTCGTTGAGCACCTGGACACCGCCCGGGCCGAGTGCGCCGAAGGCGACCTCGCGGGCCCACGGCATGCCGAGTTTGCGGACGACCAGCACGTCCAGTGGCGCGCCGAGCCGTTCGGCGACGACTCGGGCGACAGGTACGCCGCCCCGCACGAGGCCGAGGACGACGACGTCTGGTTCGCCGATGAGTGCGCTGAGCCGTTCGGAGAGCACCCGGCCGGCGTCGGCCCGGTCGCGGTACGTCGTCATGCCTTCAGGTCTACGCCCTGACGGGTCGTTCCGCTCGGAAGTTACGCCGAAGTGCTCCGACCGGGCTGGACGTCGGGAAGCGGGGTGGCCGGCGTGTCGGCCGGGCGGTGCAGCGCGGGTGCCCAGGTCAGCAGCGCCAGTGGATACAGCAGGTAGCCGAAGCGGGTCGAGGGCATCAGGGCGATGGCGGCGAGCAGCCCGTACCCGCAGATGAGGGTGGCGGCGACGGCGGTGCGGGGCGGGCGGCGGGCGAGCCGGACGGCGATGGCCATTCCGGCGGCGACCAGCAGCGCGGCGGCGATGAGCCGGCCGGCGGGTAGCGTGCTGGCGATCAGGTAGCCGGGGAACGGGGACTGCGCGGGGCTGGTGACCAGCCCGTGGCCGAGCGGGAAGCGCAGCACGTTCTCGGTGAGGGCGTCGCGGTCCACCAGCAGGGCCGGCAGTAGTGCGGCGACGGGCAGGCCGATGGCGCCGGCGGCGACGCGGGTGCCGGCGCGGCGGGTCAGGCCCCAGACGATCAGGACCAGGGCGACCGGCCAGGCGAACAGCTTCAGCGCGCCGGCGAGCCCGACGGCGAGGCCGGCCCGGCCGGGTCGGTCGGTGGCGGCGAACGCGAGGGCCAGCAGGCAGAGCGCGAGTACGGGTAGGTCGTCGCCGCCGGTGGCGAGGGTGAGGGCGCAGACGGGTAGGACCGTGGCGGCCTGCACGCCGCGCAGCAGGGCGGCGTCCCGTTGCTGGGTGGCGGTGGGCTGGCCTGCTGTGGCCCGTGTGCCGCGCAGGGCGATCACGGCCAGGGCGAGGGCCAGCGCGGTGCCTACCGCGAACCAGACCCGGGAGTCGGTCCACCAGGTGTCGAGCAGCGCTCTGGGCAGGCCGAACATCGCCATGCCGGGTTGGTACGGGGTGTAGCCCATCAGTTGCTCGCCGGGTGGCAGGGCGGCGATGGCGTCGGGTCCGAGGTACGGGGTGCCGTGTTCCAGGAGGCGGTTGCCGGCCTGTTCCACTACCAGCACCTCCTCCTGGGCCCGGTCGGTGCGTCCGCCGGCCCGGTCGATGCTCTGCCAGGCCAGTGGCAGCAGTGTGGTGGCGACCCAGGCGAGACCGGTGACCGCCCAGCGGGCTGGCAGGCCGGTCAGCCGGGAGGTCGGGGAGCGTCGGCGCAGCAGCAGTTGGGCGGTCACCGTCAGCGTGGCGAGCAGGTAGCCGACGGCGGCGACAGCGCCCCAGGCGCGGTGCGGCAGCAGGGTCGACGTGACCGCGGTGATCGCGGCGAAGGTGGCCGAGACGGCGTAGAGGCCGAGGTCGAGGGCGAGCCCTCCGGCGGCGTTGTCGAGCGTCCGCCAGTGCCAGCGACGGCGGCGGGCGGTCGGGTCGTCGACGATCACGCGCGACAGTCTGGCAGACCGGGCTGCCCGCGCAGCGGGCCGTCGCCTGCTCAGGCGGGCAGGTGGGGGAGGCGGTCGGGTCGGGAGCGGCCGGCCTGGCGGCGGTTCTGGCTCAGCCGGATCACCGCCCCCGCGTCGTGCAGCGGTGCGGCGAGGGTGCCCGGTCGGCCGCCGGAGCCGCGTTGCATCGCCGCGAGCAGGGTGCCGGACGGCATCGGTCGGGCGAACAGGTGGCCCTGGCCGGCGACGCAGCCCAACTCCCAGAGGGCTCGCCGCTGCGGTTCGCTCTCCACCCCTTCGGCGACCACGTCGAGGTCGAGGCTGCGTCCCAGGTCGAGGGTGGAACGGATGACGGCGGCGGCTTCCGCCGAACTCTCCATCGTCGTCACGAAGCTCCGGTCGATCTTCAGTTCGTGTACGGGGATCCGGGAGAGCAGGGACAGCGAGGAGTAGCCGGTGCCGAAGTCGTCCAACGCCAGCCGGACTCCCTCGTCGCGGAGCCGGCTGAGCACCCGGTCGACCACGTCGAGTTGGCTGAGGGTCAGCGTCTCGGTCAGTTCCAGGACGAGCCGGTCCGGTGGTAGGTCGTGGGCGCGCAGACGGGCCAGCACCGAGCCCGGGAACCGTGCGTCGAGCAGGCTGCGCGGGGACACGTTGACGGCGACCGGTACGTCGAAGCCGGCGTCGCGCCAACTCACCGCCGCGATCAGCGCCTGGTCGAGGATCGCTTCGGCGAACGCCGGCAGCAGGCCGGAACGCTCCACCGCCTCCAGGAACCGCAGCGGGTCGATCAGGCCGTGGACGGGGTGGTGCCAGCGGGCCAGAGCTTCCGCGCTGGTCACCTCGCCGGTGCCCAGGTCGACGATCGGTTGGAAGTTGACGACGAACTCGTGGTCGGCGACCGCGCGGGGCAGGTCACCGCCGAGAGTGAGGCGGCCAAGGTCGGCGGTGTCCCTGGTGGGGGCGTAGGTGGCGATCCGCTGTCCGGCCCGTTTGGCCTGGTACATGGCCACGTCGGCGCGGCGTAGCAGCTCGGCCATGCCGCCGTTGGACGGGGCGCCGGAGATCCCGCCGCTGGCCTCGACGCTGATGCGCATGCCGTCCAGTTCGAACGGCTCGTGCAGGGCGGCGAGCAGTGTCTCGGCCCGGTGCGCGGCCACCGCCGGGGCCGGCAGACCCCGCAGGAGTACGGCGAACTCGTCGCCGCCGAGGCGGGCCACCAGGTCGGTCGTCTGGGCCGCGCCGCGCAACCGGTCGGCCACCTGCACCAGCACCTGGTCGCCGGCGGCGTGCCCGAGCGTGTCGTTGACCTCTTTGAAGTGGTTGAGGTCGATCAGCACCAGCGCGGTCACACCGTCGGCGTGCCGGGTGCTCAACTGCTCGGTGCCCTCGTCGAGGAGTTGTCGGCGGTTGGCCAGCCCGGTCAGCGCGTCGTGCGAGGCCGCGTACGCGTGCTCGTCGGCCACCCGGGCCAGTTCGGCGTACGCCTGGGCGTTGCGGACGGCCGTGCAGAGCGCGGACGCGAAGGTGCGCAGGGTGTACTGCTCCCGTTCGGAGAGTTGCACCGGGCCTCGGAAGCGCAGTCGGAGCATGCCGACGTCGACGGTGCGGTCGTGGCCTTCCAGTGGCGCGGGGACGACGGTGCCGGCCACGTCGGTGGGGGTGCCGGTCGGGCCGTCGAAGGTGATGCCGCCGGTGCCACCGCGCACGGTGCGGCCGCCGTCACGCAGCTCGATTTCGACCTCGTCGGCGGAGAACAACTCGGCGGCCTGGGTGACGGCGGTGGTGAGGACGTTGTCCAGGTCGACCACGTTGAGCGCGTCGGTGGTGCGGGCCAGCCGCTGCCACGCCTGCTGTTCGGTCCGGGAACGGATTCTCGTGGAGTAGGCCAGGTGCAGGCTGAGCACGAGCGGCGGTATGGCCAGCAGGAGTTTGAGGTTGGCCTCAAGGATCAGCAGCGTGCAGGCCGCCACGACGAACCGTAGGGCGAAACCGGCGAGCCGGAGGTCGAGATTGCTTCGGAACTGCTTTGAGATCTTGGTCCGGGACGCCAGCGCGATGACCGGTATGGCCAGAATGTCGTCCAGAAGGGCCGCAGTCAGGTAAGCCAGCGCCAACGGCACGAGCAGGGCCACGGTGCCCTCGGGCGGCCAGGTCCAGGTTGTCATTGCCAGCGTGATGCCGGCACCCCAGGCCACGATGACGTTCTTTCCCACGCTGAAGGCCAGCTTGATCGCTGGCTGGCGGTGCCAGGTGAACGCGATGCCCACCGCCGTTGAGAGCACCACTATCGGGGCTGGAGCGACGGCGAGGCCGATGATGATCGCCGTTTCGGTCCAGCTGATCGAGTGGGTGGTGGACCGGATCCGCACCCTTGCTTTGACCAGCGTTCCCAGGGCGATGGTCGCGGTGAGCACGACGAGGACCGCGGCATCGTTCGACGTGGCAGTCATCGCAAACCGCACTGCGACCGGGAGTGAGGTGGCCGTGATGACTGCGGCTACAACGACGACGAGACCGACGAGCAGCCGTAGCCGCTGATCGGTCTCAGTCTCTCGTCGCTGAGGATGGGTCACATCACCCCCGAAGGACTGCCTCCGCCTTGTTCGTAGCCTAACGTGCGGGAGTCGCGCACGTACCCTGCGGAATTTTCAGTCCCACTCGCTGCCGCGCATCGCAATGCCCCTCTCTGCTGCCGTGCCATTCGATGACCTCGCCCGAGGGGAGATCTTCCTAACGAAAGGCAGCTTAAGAGGTAGAAGGGCAGCTTAGAAGAATTATATGTCGGTATACGCAACATTAGCCAAGCTAGAGTCGATTTATCACGTTCTGTCCATCACGGCTAAACGGAGTGCGGTCAGGTCGCGGCGGTGTTGGTTTCGCAGCGGGCTCGAAACTGCGGACGGTATCTGTTCAGGTTATGAACGTGCTATTCCCCCCTAGTCTGCGGCCCTCTGTCTGTGGCCTCACCCGGAGTTCGGCTCGGTGTAGTGGCGGAATAGGCAAATTTGGTACGACTAGGTCGTGAGGCGGTCGCTTCCTCGCAAGGCTCTCGGGGGCCACGACCCTTCGCATCGCCGCACGAGCGGTGAGTTGCCGGGGTGAGTCCTAGGCTTCGTTGTGTGATCGGCTGAATACCCGCGACGGCTGGAGTAGGGCGAGTGGAGATTCAGGTTCTAGGCGGCCTTTCGGTGCAACTACTTTCTCGCACGTTGCGCCTCGGCACACCCAAACAGCAGGCGATCTTCGCGATGCTCGCAGTTCAGCCAGGTCGACTGGTTACCGTGGCCGACTGCATCGACGAGTTATGGGCCGATCGCCCACCGCGATCGGCCGTGGCGAATGTGCTGAGCTATGCCGCCAATCTGCGCCGGACTTTCGAGGCCTTCCCCTCCGGGCGAGGGGTCGTCGTGCGGCAGCGGAACGGCTTTCGTCTCGACGTGCCGCCCGAGCTGATCGATGTCGCATGCTTCCAGTTGGAGCGGAGCGCGGGCCGGGAAGCCTTGGAGGTCGGCCACCTGGAGCAAGCTCGGGAGCTGCTGAGCCGAGCCGTCGCCCGGTGGCAGGGCCCCATGCTCGCCGGCATCCCGCTGGGACCCGTGCTCAGCGCACGCGTGCTCGCCGCCGAGGAAGAGCGTCTGCTCGCCGTGGAACTTCTTGCCGACGTACAGATGAGATCGGGGCGGGGTGATCTGGCGATCCCGTTGTTGCGGGAAGTCACCACCCGTCATCCCCTCCGGGAGCCGACGTACGTCCTGCTCATGCGGGCGCTGTACGAGGGTGGCGATCACGCGGGCGCACTCATCGCGTACGACGAGATCCGGACACGGCTGATCACCGAGTTGGGAGTGGGCCCCGGGGCGAGCATCGAAGAGTTGCACCGCGAGATTGCCACTCCGAGCCCGCTGCCGGCTGTGCTCTCCCGAGCGGGAGCCCGACCAGGACCCGCCGCGGCGCTCGTGCACGGCGCGGCGGGAGAGGCGGCAGCTGAACAGACGGGTCAGGTCACACCGGTGGATCATCTTCCGCGGGCCGTCGCGGACTTCGTCGGGCGGGAGGACGTCCTGTCGCGGCTGCTGGCGGAGACCCGGCGAGTCGAGGAACGAGTCCCGCCAGTGCACATGATCGACGGCATGGCGGGCAGCGGCAAGACGGCCCTCGCCGTGCACCTGGCCCGCCGGCTGTCCGATCGCTATCCGGACGCCACGTTGTTCATCGACCTGTGTGGCCATGGCGATAAGAACCGGGTCGAGCCAGCGGGTGCGCTGGTCACGCTGTTGCGTCAGCTTGAGGTGCCGGCCGACCGCGTTCCGGTCGAGTTCGACGCCAGAGCCGAGTTGTGGCGACGAGAACTGGGCCGTCGAAGGTCGGTGCTCGTCCTCGACAACGCTGCGAGCAGCGAGCAGATTCTGCCTCTCCTGCCGACCGAGCCGACCGCCGTCGTGCTGGTGACCTCAAGGCGGAGGCTCTCTCACCCGGACGTGGCGCCTTCACAGACGTTGCCGGTGATGACTCCTGAAGAGAGTCTCGACCTCCTCGCACTCAGTGTCGGTAGGGCCCGGGTCGAAGCGGAGCCGGATGCCGCGGCCGAGGTGGTCCGGCTGTGCGGGCATCTCCCCCTGGCAATTCGGCTGGCCGGTGCCAGACTCGCCCATCGGCGCGGCTGGCGGGTGGCGGACCTGGCCGGACAGATGGCTGGCGATCCTCTGGTGCTGCATCATCTGGCTCAGGAACAGAGCACAGTCACCGGCGCCTTCGCCGCCTCCTATGAGCCGCTCCCGGGTTCGACCAAGCGTGTCTTCCGGTTCCTGGGTCTGTATCCCGGTAACCGCTTCAGCCCGGCGGCAGTCGCCGCACTGACCGGCCTGGCGGTGGCGGAAGCTCACCGGGCGCTCGACGACCTCGTCGACCGGAACCTGGTGGAAGACCTGGACTCGACGCGATACCGACTACACGACCTCATGCGCCAGTACGCCGTGGAGTTGTGCACGCGTACCGAGTCCGCGAGCGACCGAAAGGCCGGCCTGGCTCAACTGTTCGACTTCACGCTGGAGGCGGTGCTGAGGGTCGCCGATCTGCTGGAGCCCGGGGTCATCAGATCCCAGGTCACTCACCGTTACTCCGGGTGTCCTGAGCTGGTCGAGGCGATCGGTGAACCATGCACCGACTGGTTGGAGGCCGAACGCACGGAACTGGTGGCAATGGTGTTGTCAGCGCTCGAGTCGGAGCTCTACCGGCACTGCTGGCAACTGGCCCGCGCCCTCTGGCGATTTTTCTACATCCGCGGATACTTCGAGGACATGATCCTGACCTTCCGCCACGCACTGACGGCGGCGGAGGCAACGGGAGATGTTGACGCGATGGCGGTGGTGAACAACTACCTGGCTTCCGCCTACGTACGCACCGGTGACAACCAGTGGGCGCTTGACCACCTGACCCGGGCGGTAGACCTCTCTCACAACTCCCGGGACGTGCGGAACACCGCGCGGTACCGGGCCAACCTCGCGGCCGTCTACGCGTGGAGCGGGCACCTGGCCGAGGCGGTGACAGTCGGTATGGAGAGCCTGCGCGACTACAAGGGATACGGAAATGTCGGGGTGCCAGTGGTGTTGCCGAACCTTGGCACGGCACTGATGATGCTCGGGCGCTACGAGGAGGCGTTGCGACTGCACCGCCGGCACCTGGCATGGGCCCGGACGAAGTCCGAGGATTTCCATGTACTCAACGCCTTCGGCCATGTTGGGGCGGTGCGCGTAAGAATGGGCCATTTTCCGCAGGCGATCCGGATTCTCAAGGCCTCGTTGGCCCTGCGCGATCGCACCGGCCATCGGTTTGCCGAGGCCGAGGTGCGCAACGACCTCGGGATCGCCTATCGCGGTCTCGGCCGTCTGGTCGAGGCCCAACAGCAACACGAGGCGGCCAGACAGTTGTCGATCACCTCGGGGGAACGGCACGTCGAGGCGGCCGCGCTGAACGAACTCGGCCGTACCCTGCTGGCGCAGGGGCGAGGTGGCGAGGCCGTCGAGATGCACCAGGCCGCCCTGCGACTGGCCACCCGGATCTCGCACCCGTACGAGCAGGGGCGTGCCCTGGCCGGTCTCGCCGAGTGCTTCGCCCGCGCCGACCCGGCCGAGGCCCGCAGGCACTGGGAGCGGGCGTTGGCGATCTTCCGGCGGATGGGGGTGCCGGAACGGTTCGAGGCCGAACGCCGCCTCGCCGAGATGGCTTCCACAACCGTGGTCTCGGGGCCCTGACCAGGTCAACGGCTCTTATCGATTTCTTATCGCCGAGCCCGGTAGCTTCTGGCCGTATCGGCGGACGGGGGAGGTTCTGCTCCTGGGCAGAACCGGGTCGCCGACACGCGCCCGCTGCCAGGTCCCCCCAGCGACCTCGGCGGCGGGTCGGTCAGGAAGGAGCGGCGTCGGGCCGTTGCGCCGTCAGCACCCGGTGTGATCGTCAGCGTGACGTCGCTCCTTCCGACCACCGTCGTACCGCACCGATAGGCTCACGACCGTGACCGAACCCGCGCAGCTCAGCCACGTCGATCGCGCCGGCGCGGCCCGCATGGTCGATGTCTCCGCCAAGGCGGTGACGGGCCGGTTGGCCGTCGCGGCCGGCCGTCTGCGGACGACACCCGAGGTCATCGACCTGTTGCATCGCGACGGTCTGCCCAAGGGTGACGCGCTGGCCGTCGGGCGGCTGGCCGGGATCATGGGGGCCAAGCGCACTCCGGATCTGATCCCGCTGTGCCACCCGATCGCCCTGCACGGCGTCACCGTCGACCTGCGGCTGACCACCGACACCGTCGAGATCACGGCCACTGCCCGCACGGCGGACCGGACGGGGGTGGAGATGGAGGCACTGACGGCGGTGGCCGTCGCCGGTCTCGCCCTGGTCGACATGGTCAAGGCGGTCGACCCGGCGGCCTCGGTGGAGGCGGTCCGGGTGCTGCGCAAGGAGGGCGGCAAGACCGGCGAGTGGGTTCGTCCGGAGGATCGGCAGTGATCCGGGCCCGGGTGATCGTCGCTTCCAATCGGGCAGCGGCCGGTGTCTACGCCGACACCAGCGGCCCGCTGCTCGTCGCCGGGCTGCGCGAGCTGGGCTGCCAGGTCGACGATCCGGTGGTGGTGCCCGACGGTGAGCCGGTCGGCGAGGCCCTGCGGGCCGCCCGCGCCGACGGTGTCGACGTGGTGGTGACCAGCGGTGGCACCGGAGTGACCCCGTCGGACCGGACGCCGGACGTGACCCGGGGTCTGCTGGATTACGAGGTCCCCGGCATTGCCGAGGCGATCCGCGCGCACAGCCGTGAGCGGGTGCCGACGTCGGTGCTGTCCCGGGGCCTGGCCGGGGTCGCCGGTCGGATGTTGGTGGTCAACCTGCCCGGCTCGACCGGCGGCGCCCGGGACGGCCTGGCCGTTCTCGGGCCGATCCTCGGGCACACCGTCGACCAGCTTCGCGGCGGGGACCACTGAACCGCTTGGGCCACCGGGTGCACGCCAGGCCCGGACGGGTGTCGGTCGGTGCCGATAGGCTCGGTCGGTGAGCACGGAAACCGCACCCAACGCGGATCGGGTCAGCGCACCCCCGCCTGCCGGGTGGGAGGAAGCGCGTTCGCGGGTCTACGCGGTCGGCCTGGCCGCCGCGCTGCCCACCGTCGCCCGACCACTCGTCGACACCGACGGGTCGACCCTGGCCGAGCCGTTGACCACCCGCACCGACCTGCCGGCGTTCCCGACCTCCAGCGTGGATGGCTGGGCGGTGCGCGGCAGTGGTCCGTGGCGCGTCGTCGGGCGGGTCCTGGCCGGCAGCACCCCCGCGCCGCTCACCGAGGACGACACGACCGTCGAGATCGCGACCGGTGCCATGGTGCCCGAGGGGGCCACCGCCGTGCTGCGCGTGGAAGAGTCGAAGAGTGCTGACGGCCTGGTCAGCGGCGTTCCCCGGAGCACGCCCGAGTGGCGCAAACCCGGCGAGGAGGCGTACGCCGATGAGGTGTTGCTGCCGGCCGGCACGCCGGTCGACCCGGCGGTGATCGGCCTGGCGGCCGCCTGCGGGCACGACACGTTGCGGGTTCGACGGGCGCCGCGTGCCGCGCTGCTGGTCTTCGGCGACGAGCTGCTGACAGCGGGTCCGCCCGCGGCCGGTCGGGTCCGCGACGCGCTGGGCCCCTCGGTGCCGGCGTGGCTGCGGCGCTACGGCTGCCAGGTCCGCCCGTCCGACGTGGTCGGCCCGGTGGCCGACACGCTGCCCGCGCACGTGGCGGCGCTGCGCTCGGCGCTGACGAACGCCGATCTGGTCTGCACCACCGGCGGCACGATGAACGGTCCGGTCGACCACCTGCACCCGACCCTGGAGGCGCTCGGCGCCGACTACGTGGTCAACACGGTGGCGGTCCGCCCCGGCTTCCCGATGCTGCTGGCCCGGCTGACCGGCCCCGACGGGCGTGCCCGGTTCGTGGCCGGGCTGCCGGGCAACCCGCAGTCCGCCATCGTCGCGCTGGTGTCGCTGGTCGGCCCGCTGCTCGCCGGCCTCCAGGGCCGGTCGATGCCGGTGTTGCCGCAGGCCACGTTGGCCGAGGCGGTGCCCGGCCGCGGTGACCACACCCACCTGGCGCTGGTCCGACTGGACCGGGCCGCCGGGGTGGCGTCCCCGGTCCGCCACGTCGGCTCGGCGATGCTGCGGGGCCTGGCCGGCGCGGACGGGTTCGCCGTCATCCGCCCCGGCACCAGCGGCGAGCCGGGCGACCGGGTGCCGATCGTGCCACTGCCGTTGTTCCCCGGGGAGCGTGCGTCGTGACCGCACCAGCTGTCACCTTCGGCGAGGTCACCGACCGGCCACTCGACCTGGCCGCACACGAGGCTGCGGTCGTCGACCGCCGGGCCGGCGCGGTGGTGTCCTTCCAGGGCGTGGTCCGCGACCACGACCACGGCCGCCAGGTCACCAGCCTGGAGTACGAGGGGCACCCGAGCGCCGAGCAGGTGCTGCGCGAGGTGGCCGCCGAGATCGCGGCGGAGCCCGACGTCTACGCGGTGGCGGTCTCGCATCGGGTCGGCCCCCTGGCGATCGGTGACGTGGCGCTGGTCGCCGCGGTGAGCACCGCGCACCGGGCGGCGGCCTTCGCGGCCTGCGCCCGGCTGGTCGACGAGGTCAAGGCGCGACTGCCGATCTGGAAGCGGCAGGTCTTCACCGACGGCACCGAGGAATGGGTCAACTGCCCCTGACGGGCCACCTGCCCCCACCCGTCAGCGGTGACCGTTGACCACCACGGCCCTGGACAGCCGGTCGCCGTAGAACGCCGGCTCCGCACCCGGTCGCCAGGGCAGCGCGGCGACCAGCACGATCAGGGCGAGCGCGAGCGAGTTCTCCATCAACGCGCCGAACAGGCCGTCCTGGTAGTGCGACATCTCCGGCAGTTGGTGTTCGTACGGCCAGATCGGGGAGATCAGGAAGAGCAGGTAGAGCCCGATCGCGGCGACGCCGTGGCGCAGCCCGGTCAGCGTCGGGTACCAGATCGGCGGGCGGAGCCCGTTGACCCCGGGAAGCCCGCCGAAGACCGGCCCCTGGCCGGTGCGCTGCGGTGTCCCCCGGCTCGCCTCGCGGCGACGCACAGCGGCGTCGGCCAGCACGATGATCGCCGGGATCACCCAGACCAGGTGGTGCGTCCAGGAGATCGGGCTGATCACGTTCGCGGTGAGACCGACAAGCGTGAAGGCGGTCAGCTCGTCACCGTCGGCGCGGGAACTCGCCGCCCGGGACAGGCCCAGCGCCAGGACCAGCACCGAGAAGGCGAGCCACAGCAGCCCCGGGGTCTCGATCGAGTCGTACAGCCGGGCGAGCAGACCGGCGAGGGACTGGTTGGGCGTCATGTCGGCCGCGCCGACCCGTTCGGTCTGCCACAGCACGCTGCCGAAGTAGGTCCGCGACTCGTCGCCGACGATCGCGAAGGTCCCCAGCGTCACGCCGATCGTGGTGCCGATGGCGGTGGCCGCCACCCGCCACTGACGGGTGATCAGCAGGTAGGCGATGAACAGCGCCGGGGTGAGCTTGACAGCGGTGGCGAGGCCGATCCCGGCCCCGGCCCACGCCCCGCCGTAGACGAAGCGCAGCAGCGGGCCGTCGGTGGCGGCGTAGTGGGTGCCCCGGCGGGACCGCCAGCGAAGGCCGATCAGGTCAGCCATGATCAGGGCGAACAGCAGGATGTTGACCTGGCCGTACCCGAGGGTCTCCCGGCCCGGCTCGATGGCGACCGCGAGCGGCACCGCCACGGCCACCGTGAACCACAGTGGCCACCCCAGTCGGTCCACGATGGGTCGGAGCAGCCCGGCCAGCACCAGCGCCAACGCGGCGATGCTGGCGGCGGCGTTGACCAGACCGGCCGCGTCGATCGGCAGCTGCGCCATCGGCAACATGACCAGCCCGGCGAAGGGTGGGTAGGTGAACCCGAGCGTGGTTTCGGGCGCGATGAACTCGTAGAGCTCGTGACCGCTCGCCCACCACACCACGGCACCGTGGTAGATCTTCATGTCGAAGAAGTTGTACGGTCGCCCGAAAGCGCCGATGGCGAGCCATGCGGCATAGGCGACGGCGGCCACGATGGCACCCCGTACGACGTTCCTACGATCGATCCCGCGCGTCACGCGGTCGATCCCGCGCGTCACCCGTTGGATTGGGGCGAGGCGGTCCGCCCGTCTACCGACATCCGTCGGCATGGCGTGGCCACCCCCGTACCAAGGTCGTCCTATCCGTCCAGGTCCTGCACGGAGCCTAGAACGGCGCCTCACGTCAGTGCCTCCCGCGTTATGCGACCGTGTCCGATCCCACACATGTTTTTGACATTTCCACCGCGTTAACGCCTACCGGGTGGTTCAGGTAATTCGTGCCCTTAGCGGGGGGTGGGGGTGAGACCGAGACGGATCGACGCAGGTCAGCCGGGGAGCCGACGTGCGGTGGAGGCGGAGCGGACGGCGATTCGGGCCTCGCGTCGGGCGGTCCGGACGGCGCGTTGCACGGAACGTCGAGAGTGGCCGATGCGATGGCCCGTCCGCCACCGCAGCCCCGGCTTGCCTCCGGTGTCCGCCGCGGCGAGCAGCAGACCACCGAGGAGCCCGATGTTCTTCAGGACGTGGATCTGGTTGTTGTTCTTGGCGATCGGGTCGTCGTTCTTCCAGAAGGGATGCCCGGCGACGGTCACCGGCACCAGCGTGCCAGCGAGGACCAGCGCCGCGGGTCGGCTGAACCGACCGGTGGCCAGCATCAACCCGGCGCTGACCTGCACGGCGGCGTTGAGTCGGATCAACGTCTCAGTCTCGGTGGGGAAGTTCGGGTGCGCCTTCTTCAGCATCGGTGCGACCTTGTCGGTCACGGGTTTGGCGGCGGCCGACAGCCGGCCGGGAGCACGGAAGTTGCGATACCCGCTGACCACGAAGATGCCGCTCAGCATGGCGCGGGCGAGGGAGCGTACGGGCGTCATGGATCAGTCATACCCCGTCGCGGCGTTTGCTACCCGGGCAACCGCAGGATCGGATTGGTGTTCGTACACGTACGCCACGCCGAATCGAGCGACCGTCACGGATGGACGGGCGCTGACGGGTAACGTCGCGCGGGTGACCACGCTGCGGCTACGCCCCGAGGATCCGGCCGACGCCGGCTCGGTGCGCCGCGTGCTGGCCGCCGCCTTCGCCCGCCCGGACGTGACGACGCCGCCGGAGGTCAGCCTGGTCGACGAGCTGCGCGACACCACCGCCTGGTTGCCGGAGCTGGCCATGGTCGCCGAGTACGGCGGTGAGGTGGTCGGTTACGCGCTGCTCACCCGGGTGCGTCTGCGGCCGGAGCGGGGCGCCGACGTGCCCGTGCTGGCGCTCGGCCCGGTGGCCGTGGCGCCGCACCGGCAACGTGTCGGGCACGGCACGGCGGTCGTGCAGGCCGCACTGGACGCCTCCACCGAGTTGGGTGAGCGACTCGTCGTGGTCCTCGGCGCGCCGGCCTTCTACCGCCGGTTCGGGTTCGGCCCGGCGAGTGAGCTGGGCCTGACCGGCCCGTGGGCGGGCCTCGGTGAGCCGTGGCAGGCGTTGGTGCTGCCTCCGTCCACCAGCGAGGAAGGCCCTCCGCCGCGCGGTGAGGTGCTCTTTCCGGCGCCCTGGTCGAAGGTCTGAGCGGGCTGACGCGTCAGGCCGGCTGCGTCCGCAGGTACCGGCCGAAGTGCGGGACCGTGAAGGCGACGGTGCCCCGCTCACCGGAGTAGATCAACCCCTTCTTGATCAGCGCGTCCCGGGCCGGGGAGAGGCTGGCCGGCTTGCGGCCGAGGGCTCGGGCGATCTCCGCGGTGGGCACCGCGGCGTCCATGTCGTCGCGGACCACCGCGCCGGGCTCGCCCTCCACCGCGGACAACGTGGCCATCGCCCGCATGTACTCGCGTTCGGCGGGGGTGGCCCGTTCGAACCGGGACCCGAAGAACCCGACCGCCAGCTCTGCTTCCGCCTCGGGTGCGGCGACCCGCACGTCGGCGGCGGTGATCGGCGAGCGCGGCGCGTTGTCCCAGGTCGCCTTGCCGTACGCCTGGACGAAGTAGGGGTAGCCGCCGGACTTCTCGTAGAGCAGGTCGAGGGCCTTCTGCTCGTACTCGACCTCCTCGCGCTCGGCGGGCGCGCAGAGCGCCCGGTCGGCGGCGATCCGGTCGAGCCGGTCGATGCGCTGGTAGCGGAACAACCGTTCGGAGTACGACTTGGCGGCGCTGAGCACCGCCGGCAGGTGCGGAAGGCCGGCACCGACGACGATCAGCGGCGCGCCGAGCTGGGACAGCTCGTGGCAGGCGGCGCAGAGAGCCGACACGTCCTCCGGGCCGAGATCCTGCATCTCGTCGATGAAGATGGCGATGCCGGTGCCGACGTCGCTGGCCACCGCGGCCGCGTCGCTGAACAGCTCGACCAGGTCGATCTCGATGTCGCCGGAGTCGGCCCGACCACTGGCGGCCGGCACGTCGATGCCGGGCTGCCACCGGTCGCGCAGCTTGGTGGCGGCACCGGCCCGGCCGGTCGGGTTGGACCGCTGGGCGAACGCCTTGAGGACGCCGAGGAACGCGTCGATCCGGTCCGGCGCGCGGTGGCGGGGGGCCAACTCGCGCACCGCCATGTGCAGCGCGGCGGCGACCGGTCGGCGCAGTGACTGGTCCGGTCGAGCTTCGATCTTGCCGCTGCCCCAGAGCCGGTTGATCGCCTGGGACCGGAGGGTGTTGAGCAGAACCGTCTTGCCGACGCCGCGTAGCCCGGTGAGCATCAGGCTGCGCTCGGGTCGGCCGCGGGCGATGCGCTCCAGCACGATGTCGAAGACGTCCAGCTCCCGCCCCCGCCCGGCGAGTTCGGGCGGACGCTGGCCGGCGCCCGGCGCGTACGGGTTGCGGACCGGATCCACGCATCGCAGATTATCGGGCCATCTAGCTGCGGGGCTAGACATGGATAGATGGGGCTACCGGCGTGTCGGAACCGTCGACAACAAACTAGGGCTGTCTAGCGTCCACGCTAGACAGCCCTAGTTTTGCCAATCGGCGGACCGGCCGCCCAGCTCGGGCTACCGCTTCTTCAGACAGAGCACGTAGTCGAACAGGTCGACCGAGTTGTCGTGCACGTAGTTCGCTGTCGCCTGCGGCGCGAGCACCTCACACCGGTCGCCGTCGGTGGTAGCCGGAATGCGCAGCAGCACCTGATAGGTGTTCGGGCCGCACGGCACCTTGCGGAGCTCCGCGTCGTCCTCGCTGCCGTCGTTCACCACGCAGTCGCCCCGCGCGAACTCCTCGTCCGGAGACGGCGCGGCTGACGGCGGCGCGTCGCTCGGCAGGGCGGGTGGCACGACCGGAGCGCTCGTCGACGGGGTACGCGCCGCATCGCTGCCAGCGTCGGCCACCTTCCAGACCGCCCAACCGGCCAGGCCGAGGCACGGACAGAGCACCAGCAGCACCACCGCCGCGATGATGAGGGCGACGTTGCGGCCGGTCTTCGCCGGCGCGGCGGGCGGCACCCCGTAGCCGCCGGGCGGCTGCTGACCCCACGGGCCGGCTGGCTGACCCGGGACCGGACCGGCCGGCTGACCGGGCGTCGGGCCGGCCGGCGGGAACGGGCCCGCCGGAGGGTACGGCCCGGGCGGCGGGTAACCCGGGCCCGAGGTCGGCGGTGGCGCCCACATCGGCGTGGTCGGCGGCTCCGGGCTGGTGGACTGCGGCCCCGGGTTGGTGGGCGGCGGCACCCACATGGGTGCCGTCGGTGGCTCCGCGCCGGCCGGCGGCGGACCCCACTGCTGCCGGGTGGGGTCGTCAGCGGCCGGCGGGGTGCTCCACTGCTGCCGGGTGGGGTCGTCGGCGGCCGGCGGGGTGCTCCACTGCGGCACGGTCGGGTCGACCGGTGGTGAGCTGTCAGGCCCGCTGGGCGGGCGCTGGTACGGGTCGTCCGGCTGATCGGAACCCGCAGGTCCGTAGGTCGTCATGTCATCCCCGGGGGTGGGTGGTCTCAGCGTTGCTTGAGGCAGAGGACGAAGTCGAGAGTGTCCAGCTCACTGTCGAAGAAATACCAGTTGGTGTAACCCTCCACCTTGTCGCACTTGGTCTCGGCGTCCCGCTCGCCGCTGGTCGGGCCGTCGATCCGGCTCAGCACCTCGTACGACTTCGCGGTGCAGCCGCTGATCAGCAGCTTGGGTTTGCCGCCGGCGGCGCCGTCGTTGCGGACGCACTGGCCGACCTTGGCGAACCGGGGATCGGCCGACGACTCCGGTGCCGCCGCGCTCGGCGCGGGCTCGACCGCGTCCGCGCTGGGCTCACCGGCAACCGCCGCCGGACTGCTCGGTGCTGCCGCCGGCGCCGGGTCGCTCTGCCCACCGCGGAACCAGAACACGCCGGCGACGACCACCACCACGAGGACGACGGCCAGCACCGCGATCAGCGGCCCCCGGCCGCGCCGGCCTGGTGCCGGATCCTCGCCGTACGGGTCGTCGGGCCGGTACGGCGGCTGCCCGCCGTAGGTCGGGGTCGGCTGGTACGAGCCGCCGTAGGGCGCGCCGGGCGCTGCACCGTACCGCGTTCCCGGCCCGCCTCCGTAGGTCGGCTCGCCGTATGACCCGGGCCCCTGCGGGCCGGGCGGGTACGACGCGACCGTCGGCGGGTAGGACTCGGGCGTGGGTGGGTACGACTCTGGCGTGGGCGGGTACTGCCGCTGCACCGGGTGGCCCGGTGTCTCATCGGGTCGCTGGCCACGCCACGGCCCCGGGTGGCCGCCTCCCGGTTGTCCGTAGTTCGTCATGCCGCCCTCCTGCACGAGTGGTGAGAGGCCGGCCACCAAACCGCGACGCGGACTCCGAGGTCACCGTAGCGTGGTCCACTGATGAGCTCACCTCCACCGAGCGCCACGGCCCTCGCCGGCCGTCGCGTCAGCACCACACCGGCACTGATCTGGATCGCGTTGATCGTGGTCTACCTGCTCTGGGGGTCGACCTATCTGGCCATCCGGATCACCGTGGAGACGGTGCCCCCGCTGCTGTCGGCCGCCCTCCGGTTCGCGGTGGCCGGCCTGATCCTGGCGGTGGTGCTGCGGTTGCGCCGGGGCCCCGGCGCGCTGCGGGTGGACCGACGGCAACTCGGCTCGGTCGCGTTGGTCGGGGTGCTCCTGCTCGCCGGTGGCAACGGCCTGGTGGTGCTCGCCGAATCGGGGCCGCCCGGCGTCGCGGTGCCGTCCGGGATCGCCGCGCTGCTGGTGGCCACGGTGCCGCTGCTGGTGGTGCTGTTGCGCTCGGCCACCGGGGACCGGCCGCCGCTCTGGACGTTCGCCGGGGTCACTGTGGGCTTCGTCGGCCTCATCCTGTTGGTGCTGCCCGGCGGTGGTTCGGGCGCGGTGCCGTTGGTCGGGGCGTTGACAGTGGTGGCGGCGACCGCCTCCTGGTCGGTCGGGTCGTTCCTGTCCGGACGGGTCCGGATGCCCGCCGACCCCTTCGTGGCCACCGTGTACGAGATGGTGGCTGGCTCGCTGGTGCTGGCGGTCGTCGCCGCCGGTCGGGGCGAACTGGCCGACTTCCACCCGGCGGCGGTCAGCACCCGGTCCTGGTTGGCGCTGGGCTACCTCATGGTGGCCGGTTCACTGGTGGCCTTCACCGCGTACGTCTGGCTGCTGCACAACGCGCCGATCTCGCTGGTGTCGACGTACGCCTACGTGAACCCGGCGGTCGCGGTGGTGCTCGGCGCGCTGCTGGTGGCCGAGCCGGTCACCCCGCAGGTGCTGCTCGGCGGTGCCGTCATCGTGGCCGGGGTCGCGGTCGTGGTGGTCACCGAACGGCCGCGTCGGACCGGCACGGGATCACGATCGGGGGCCACGCCCGTGCGCGGGCGTCGGTAACGTCCGGGCCATGTCGGCCGTCGCGCTGGTGTCGATCGCTCTGCTCGGCACATTGGTCGGCCTCGTCGTACCCCTGATGTCGCGGCGCTTCGCCACGGCGGACGCCGGGTCGTCGGCGTTTGCACTGCCGCAGCCGTTCCGGCGGCCCTGGGTCGCGCCGATGGTGGCGGCCAGCGTCTTTGTCGGCCTTGCCGGCGCGGCTGCCGACGACCCGGCATTGCCGGTCTTCCTCGCGGTCGGGGCGATCGGTCTGGTGCTCGCGCGGGTCGACCTGGCCTGCCTGCGGCTGCCCGACCCGCTGGTCCTCGTTGCCGGGCTGCTGGCCCTCGGGGGTCTGACAGTTGCGGCGGTGCTGTCCGGCGCTCCCGGCCGGCTGCTCGGCGCGCTGGGCGGCGCGGCGGTCGCGGGGGCGGCGCACGTGCTGCTGGCAGTGCTGCCCGGGTCCCGACTGGGTTTCGGCGACGTGAAACTCGCCGCCGTCCTCGGCCTGCCGCTCGGCTGGTTGGGGCGGGACGCCCTGCTGGCCGGCCTTCTCCTGCCGCACGTCCTGCACGGCGTCCTGGTCATCGGCCTGCTGGCCGCCCGAAAGGTGCACCGGAACACCCCGCTCCCCCTCGGCCCAGCCCTGCTCACCGGCGCCTGGCTCGCCGCTCTCCTAACCTGACCCAAACCCCGCGCCCCCAAGCCCGCGCCACAAGCCCCAAGCCCCGCGCCTCCAAGCCCCAAGCCCCTCGTCGATCTTGCGGTTTCGGTGCCGGCACAAGGTGCATCCCGCGCAGAAGGGCAACAGAAAGTGCAAGATCGACGCAGTTGAAGGGCGGGGGCGGGGGTTAGATCAGGCGGAGTTGGCGGTCCTTTGGGCGGCGGGGTTCTTCTTCGCCGAAGCGTTCGAAGAGGCCCGGGTCGATGCTGCCGAGGAACGGCGAGGGGGCGCAGTCGCGCTCGGTGCCGTGGCGGGTGCGGCGGGCCGCGTGACTGACGTACAGCCGGTCCTGGGCCCGGGTCAGGCCGACGAAGAAGAGCCGGCGTTCCTCGGCGACGGCGTCGTCGTCCGGTGTCGAGCCCGGCCAGCGCAGCGGCAGCAGCCCGTCCTCGACGCCGACCAGGAAGACCACCGGGAACTCCAGGCCCTTCGCGGCGTGCAGGGTGAGCAGCGTGACCGCCTCGGCGCGCGGGTCCAGTGCGTCCACCTCCGCGCCGGTCGCCAACTGCGACAGGAAGGTCTCCAGGTCGTCGCCGCAGCGCCGGGCCAACGGGGTCAGCAGGTCCACCGCCGAGCGGACGTCCTCGGGGCGGACGGCGCTGCCAGCGCCGTCCAGGGTGGGCACGGCGAACCGCTCCGCGACCACCTGACCGGCCAGCCGCACCCGGGCGGCCAGCGAGCCGGCCAGACCGTCGGCGTGCCGGAGCTCCCGGGCGATGGCGGCAACCCCGGGCCGATCCCGCAGCCGGTCGTGGGAACGCTTCTGCACCGGGATGTTGGCCCGGCTCAGGGCGTCCACGATCGGGGCGGCCTGCGCGTCGGTGCGGTACAGCACGGCGATGTCGGAGAACGACAGCGAGGTGGACCGACCGTCGATGCGGCCCGAGTCCAGCGAGCGGTGCGACAGCCCGCCGACCAGGTCGTCGACGGTACGCACCACGAAGTCGGCCTCCTCGGCCACCGACGCCGCCGGGTAGCGCCCGACCAGCGGGGCCTCCGGGTCGAGCCGGGCCGGGTCCAGTCGTCGACCCCGCACCAGCGAGGACGGTGCGATGGCCTGCACGGCGGCGGCCAGGATCGGCGCCGACGAGCGGTAGTTGCGGTTGAGCCGGACCAGCCGGGCGTCGGTGAAGTCCTCGGAGAAGCGCAGGAAGTAACCGACGTCGGCACCCCGGAACGAGTAGATCGCCTGGTCCGGGTCGCCGATCGCGCAGAGGTTGCCGTCGGTGGGGCTGAGCAGCCGCAGCAGCTCGTACTGCACCTCGTCGACGTCCTGGTACTCGTCGACGAAGATCCACCGCCAGCGGTCCCGGTACCGCTCGACCAGCTTCCGGTCGGCCCGCAGCAGCTCCACCGGCAGGGTCACCAGCTCGTCCAGGTCCACCAGGTCCTGCTTACGCAGCAGCGACGTGTAGGTGGCGCTGTCGTCGCCGGCCTCGGTGCGGGCCGCCGCCCGCTCGGCGTCGTCGGCGATCCGGAAGTCGGCCGGCAGGCCCGCGGCGGCGGTGTTCTCCCGCAGGATCAGCAACCCCAGCGCGTGGAACGTGCCCACTGTGACGTCCTCGGCGACCGGGCCGAGCAGGCCGTCGAGGCGGTGCCGCAACTCCTCGGCGGCCCGCCGGGTGAACGTGATCGCGAGGCAGTGCTCGGGAAAGACGTTCAGCTCCGCGCAGAGGTACGCGATCCGGTGGGTCAGTGTCCTGGTCTTGCCGGTGCCCGGACCGGCCACGATGAGCAGCGGGCCACCGGGGGCGGAGGCGGCCACCCGCTGCATGGCGTCCAGCCGGTCCAGCAGGCCGGTGCCGACCTCCTCCATGCCGGCGAGCATCGGCTCGAACGGTTCGTGCGGAGACGGCGGCGACGCGATCGGCGGCGGGGGCGTCGGGGCCGGCTTCCGCTTCGGCTCCGACTTCGCCGCCGCTGGGCGCTTTGCCGCGACCCGGGGCGCCGGCTCCGTGGGCCGTCGCTGCGCCGGCACCGGTACGTCGAACAGGGTCTCCTGCGCGCCCAGCTCGGCCGGGTCGAAGAGCGTGATCACGCCGTACTCGCCGTCGTAGCCGGGCACCCGGCGGACGTCGCCGCGCCGCAGTCGCCCGATGCCCTCCGCGAGCAGTTCACCGCCGGCCTGCTCGATGTCGGCCAACGGCGTCGTGGTCAGGATCTCCAGCTCGGGGCCGAGTGCGGCGAGCAACTCGTTGAACCGCCCCTCGACCTTCTTCGACCGGGCACCCACCTTGTTGATCTCGCCGAGGATCTCGGCCAGCGGCACCAGGTGGGTGACGTCCCGGGCGTGTGCCGGCCGGTGCCCGGCCGGACGGTCGGCCAGCTCCTCGACCCGGCTGAGGACACCCACGGTGAGCGGCTTGCCGCACTCGGGGCAGCGCCCGTCGGCGGCCCGGGTGCGCTCCGGAGACCAGTTGACCCCACACAGCCGGTGCCCGTCCGCGTGGTACTTGCCCTCCTCCGGGAAGAACTCGACAGTGCCGGCCAGGCCGTCACCGGTACGCAGCGCCTCCCGAACGGCGAAGTAGTCCCGTTCCGCGGTCAACACTGTCGCCTCCCGGCCGAGAGCCGGTGGCGAGTGCGCGTCCGAGTTGGACACCAACTGGTAACCGTCCAGGCTGCCGACGCGCCAGTTCATCGCGGGGTCGGAGGAGAGCCCGGTCTCCACGGCGAAGATGTGCTCGGCCAGGTCGGCGTAGCAGTCCGCGATCGCGTCGAAGCCGGACTTCGAGCCCAACGCGGAGAACCACGGCGTCCAGATGTGCGCGGGCACCAGGTAACCGTCGGGGCTGGCCTCCAGCGTGATCTCCAGCAGGTCGCGGGAGTCCAGTCCGAGGATCGGCCGGCCGTCGGAGCCGAGGTTGCCGATCCGGCCGAGGGCGGTGTTGAACCGGGCCACCGCGTCCAGATCCGGCAGGTAGATCAGGTGGTGCACCTTGCGGGTCCGGTCGTCCCGCTTGTAGATGGTGGAGATCTCCACGCTCAGCATGAACCGGACCGGGTCCGCCTCCGCCGTCGAGGCGAGTCGGGGTGGCAGTCGGCGGGCGACGTCCCGTTCCGCCTCCGGGTCGAGCCGGTAGAGCCCCGGCTCGGCCGGGCGCAGCGTCTCCCGCAGGTGGTCGTACCAGGCGGGGTGGGTGAAGTCGCCGGTGCCGAGCAGGCCGATGCCCTTACGCCGGGCCCACCACGCGAGGTTCGGCGTGGTGAGATCACGGCTGCACGCGCGCGAGTACTTCGAGTGGATGTGCAGGTCCGCGACGAATGGCGGTAGGCCACCGGGGGGTACGGCGCTGAACGGGGGCACGCCGCATCCTGTCACGCCCGCCGCGCCGGCCACCCGCCGCCACGCGCGGACGTGACCTCCGCTATGCCGAGCGCAGCTCGACCAGACTGATTTGCGGCTCCGCGCCGACCCGGACCGGCGGACCCCAGAAACCGGCGCCGTTGGTCACGTAGACCTTGGTGCCGTCCACCTCACCGAGCCCGCTGACCACCGGCTGCTCCAGCCGGACGGCCAGGTTGAACGGCACCATCTGCCCGCCGTGGGTGTGCCCGGACAGTTGCAGGTCGACGCCGTAGCGGGCCGCCTCCTTGGCCGCCACCGGCTGGTGCGCGAGCAGGACGACGGGCCGGCTCGGGTCGCGGTCACCGAGGGCGGCGGCGAAGTCCGGACCGGCCGCGAGGCCGGTGCCCACCCCGCTGAGGTCGTTCACGCCAGCCAGGTCGAGCACCCCACCCCGGGCCTGGATCTCCTGCCGCCGGTTCTGCAGCACCCGCAGACCGAGCCGGTCGACCTCCTGGACCCACTCCTCGACGCCGGAGTAGTACTCGTGGTTGCCGGTGACGAAGAAGCTGCCGTAGCGGGAGCGCAGGTCGCGCAGCGGCGCGGCGGCGGAGCCGAGTTCGGCGACGGAGCCGTCCACCAGGTCACCGACGACGGCGACGATGTCCGCGTCGAGCCGGTTGATCGCGGCGACGATCCGCTCGGTGTGTGCCCGGCCGCGCAGCGGGCCGAGGTGGATGTCGGAGACGGTGGCGATGCGCAGACCGTCCATGCCGCGGGGGAGTTTGGCGAGCGGGATCTGCACCCGGTCCAGCTGCGGCGGGCCGAGGGCGGTGCGGACGCCGTACCCCGTGATGCCGGTGGCGGTGAGGCCGGCGAAGATGGCCGCCCCACGGGCCAGCAGCAACCGACGGGACGGGTCGTGGTCCGGTGCCGCGACAGCGCCGGCGGCCGGCGGGTCGGTCGGCCCGGCGGCACCGACCAGTACCGGTTCGGGCGCGGCGGTGGTCGGCTCCGCGGCAACCACCCGGCGGCGCAGCACCAGCCGGGCGACGAGCATCGGCACTTCCAGCACGACAAGCACGACAAGCAGGTAGAACATCAGCGCGAGCCACAGGTAGCCCGGCCAGGCGAGCCAGTAGAGCCCGGCCTGCGTCCCGGCGAGGGTGATCGGCACCAGCACGGCCAGCACCACCGCGGCGATCGCGCCGACCCGTCGCCAGCGACCCGGTGTGGTGGTGTCCCGGACCAGCCGCTTCCACAGGTAGAGGTGGATGAGACCGGTGACCAGCGCCAGGACAGCGACGAACCCCAGAACCGCCATCATGTGTGCGCGCCTCTCTCAGCCGCCCGCGAACGGGGGCAGGACATCGATCGTGGCCCCGGCCGGTAGGGGTGCCTGACGATCATGACAGGTGACGCCGTTCACGAGGAAACTCGCCACCCGCAGCACCCCGGCGAGACGGTCGCCGTGGCGCTGGGACAGCTCGGCCGTGAGGTCGTCGAGTGATCGCCCACCGGGGACGGCCTCCTCGGCGCGGCCGGCGGCGGCGCGGGCGCCAGCGAAGTAGCGGACGGTCAGCGGTGCCCCCGGCATGCTCAGCCCCCGATCGCGGACATCGGTCGGGTCGGTTGGAGGAAGGTCGGGTCGTCGATGCCGTGCCCGGCGCGCTTGCCCCACATCGCGGTACGCCAGCGTCGGGCCAGCTCGTCGTCGTCCGCGCCACCCCGCAGCGCGGCGCGCAGATCCGACTCCTCGGTGGCGAAGAGGCAGGCGCGGACCTGACCGTCGGCGGTCAGCCGGGTGCGGTCGCAGTCCCCGCAGAAGGGGCGGGTGACGCTGGCGATCACACCGACCCGGGCGGGACCTCCGTCGACCAGCCAGGTCTCCGCCGGTGCCGCACCGCGCTCGGCCGGGTCGGGGCTGAGATCGAAGGCGGTACGCAGGGACGCCAGGATCTCCTCGGCGGTGACCATGGTGTCGCGGGCCCAACCGTGCTGGGCGTCCAGCGGCATCTGCTCGATGATCCGCAGCTGGTAGTCGTGATCGAGGGCGAAGCGGAGCAGCGCCGGCGCCTCGTCCTCGTTCACACCTCGCATCAGCACTGAGTTGATCTTTACGGGGCTGAGGCCGGCTGCCGCCGCCCCGGCCAGCCCGGCCAGCACCGCGTCGAGGCGGGGACGGCGGGTGAGCGTGGTGAACCGGTCCGGGTCCAGGGTGTCCAGTGAGACGTTCACCCGGTCCAGGCCGGCCGCGCGCAACGCCGGGGCCAGCCGGTCGAGGCCGATGCCGTTGGTGGTCAACGAGACCCGGGGGCGGGGCCGGAGAGCGGCGACGGCCGTCACGATGTCGACCAGCCCGGGTCGGATCAGCGGCTCACCGCCGGTGAACCGCACCTCCGTCACGCCGAGCAGCTCGACCGCCACCCGGACCAGCCGGACGATCTCCTCGTCGGTCAGCAGCTCGGGGCCGGCCAGCCAGGGCAGCCCTTCCGCCGGCATGCAGTAGGTGCAGCGCAGGTTGCACTTGTCGGTGAGGGACACGCGCAGGTCCCGGGCGACACGGCCGTACCGGTCGACGAGGACGCCGTCGGACCCCGGGGCGGCGCTCACCTGTCGACCGTAGCGCGCTCGGCCCGGCCCAGGACGGCACGGGCGGTCTGGACGACCGTATCTCGGTAACTGGCGCCGAAGAGCGCGGTGTGCACGAGCAGCAGATGCAGCTGATGCAGCGGCACCCGGTCCCGCCAGCCGTCAGACAGCGGCCAACTCTCCTGGTAGGCGGCCAGCACCCGACCCAGGTGGGGGATGCCGCCGAAGAGGGCGAGCTGGGCGAGATCCGTTTCCCGGTGCCCACCGTGCGCCGCCGGGTCGACCAGCCAGGCCCGGTCGTCGGCCCCCCACAGCACGTTGCCCGGCCACAGGTCGCCGTGGATGCGTGCGGGCGGCTCGTCGCCGCCGAGCCCGTCGAGGCGACCGATCACCTGCTCGACCAGATCCGCATCGGCCCCGCTGAGCGCACCGCCGTCGACCGAGCGCCGCAGGTAGGGGGCGAGGCGCCGCTCGGCGAACCATGTCGACCAGCGCCCCTCGGTCGGGGTGTTGTCCTGCACGAGCGCGCCGATGAAACCGGGCCAGGTCGCACCGAAGGTGGTCGCGCCCGCCCGGTGCAACCCGGCCAACTCCCGGCCGAAGCGCTCCGCGGCCTCCGGCGTCGGCTCGCCGGGCTCCACCCAGTCGAGCGCCAGCAGCTCCGGCAACACCACGATCACCTCGGGTACGGCGACCGCGCCCGCCTCCCGCAGCCAGCGCAGGCCGGCGGCCTCGGCGGCGAAGAACCCCTCGGGCGCCGGTCGGTCGGCGCCCTCCGGCCAGGACTTGGCGAAGACGGAGTGGCCGTCGTCGAGGGTGAGCCGGGCGGCGGCGCAGATGTTTCCACCGGCGACCGGCGTCTCCCGGAGCCGCTGATGGGTCCGGAAGGTCGGGAGGTGCGCCGGATGCGCGCGCAGGTACGCCAGGTCCATCAGCGCACGGTAACCGCTCCTTACGACAGCCAGGTGTCGCCCGACGACATCGGCGCTCTTTCCGCACCCGTCGGTCCGGCATGAGCAGGGAAAACACGCTGCGTAACTGTGGATAAGCCGCGTGTCGTCCACAGGGGTGGCCGGGCTCGGTGCCCCCGCCGCAGGCTTCCGGCATGACCTCGACCGAACGCCCTCAGCTCGCCGTCCGCTCACCCGCCGACCTGATCGCCGCCGTGCCGTACCTGCTCGGTTTCCACCCCGCCGACAGCGTGGTCGCGGTGGCGCTGCGCGGCCGGCAGATCATCTTCGCCGCACGCGCCGACCTGCCCGAGCCGTCCACGGATCCCCTCGACCGGGCCCGACACCTGGCCGGGGTGATCCACCGGCAGGGCGCGGAGGCTGCCACAGTCGTGGGTTACGGCCCGCCCGACCGGGTCACCCCGAGCGTGGATGCCGTACGCGCCGCGCTGACCGCTGTCGGCTTGGAGGTGCTCGACGCGCTGCGGGTGACCGACGGCCGATGGTGGTCCTACCTCTGCACCGAGGCCGAGTGCTGCCCGCCCGAGGGCCGCCGCTACGACCCGACCGTCAGCCGGGTGACCGCCTCGGCGGTCTTCGCCGGCCAGGTCGCACTCCCCGACCGGGCCGCCCTGGTCGCGCAGGTGGCACCGGTGGACGGCCCGGCCCGGGACGCGGCCCGCGCGGCCACGGCCCGCGCCGAGCGGAGACTGGCCGAGCTGGTCGAGCAGGCACCCGAGAGCGACCTGCTCGGCGCCCGGTCGCTGCGCACCGCCGGGGTGGCGGCGATCCGCGAGGCTCAGCGCCGCCAGCGGCGTGGTGAGCGGCTCGACGACGACGAGGTGGCCTGGCTGACGGTGCTGATGACGCACCTGCCGGTCCGCGATCACGCGTGGGAACGCACCGACGGCCGGGACCGGGACATCGCCCTCTGGACCGACGTGCTGCGCCGCGCCGAGCCGGAGGTGGTCGCCGCTCCGGGTGCGCTGCTGGCGTTCGCCGCGTGGCGCGCGGGCCAGGGTGCGCTGGCGGCGGTCGCGCTCGAACGCACGCTCGGTCTGCACCCCGACTACTCCCTGGCCCTGCTGCTGGACGACCTGCTCCGGCGCGGCGTTCCCCCGGCCGAGCTGGACGGCTGGCCGTCGGTCGGGATGCCCGGGGTCATCCGCCCTCGCAAACGGAGTCGACGTGGCCGCCGCTGACCGGCCCGATCACGCGCGCGGTAATACCGCGGGTGCTACCAGAATTGGTAGGCTGGCGGACATGACCGTCAAGCGCTCCGTGAGCCTCCCCGACGACGTCGCGGAGTGGCTGGATCGGCAGCCCAACGTCTCGGCCGCCATCACCGCGGCGGTACGGGCCCAGATGGAGGTCATGCACCTCGACGAGGTGCTGCGGCGTGCCGGCATCGAGGTGACCGAGGCGGGCCGGGCGCGGTGGCGGGAGCGGCTGGCGACGCCCATTCCGGCGGACGCTCTCGCCGAAGGACGCCGGATGTTGGGCCGCGCGGGATGAGCGATCAGATCGCTGCCGTCTTCGACGCGTCGGCGTTGACGGCCTACCTCGAGGGCAACCCATCGGTGGGGGAGCTGATGCTGGAGGTCGCCGACGAGGGTCGGCAGGTGGCCGTACCGGCGACGTGCCTGGCTGTCGCCTTCGCGAACGCGGCCGACGAGATCGATGCGGCGCTGCTGGCCCTGATGATGACCGCCCCGATGATCCGCCTGCTGCCTCTAGACGCCGAGGCGGTGCGAGACACCGGCACGTTGGCCCGCGCCGGGGACGGTGACATCTCGCTCGGCCATGCCGCCCGTGCGGCACTCACCCACGAGGCGCACTACGCGACGGCGCGACCCGAGGCGGCGGCGAAGGTGCTCCCCACCAACTGGAGCATCCTCCCGCTGGCCTGACGAGCGACAAGGCTGCGACCGGCCGGCGTGCGCCCTCCGTCGAAGGATGTACGCGTTGCTCCTGTCCACGGCCGACGCGGCCGGCTCACCACCGCCGGAGAATGATCTCGTGGCCGTTAACCGTGTCGGTACGACATGACCCCCCAGTTGCTGCTGTCGCTGGCCGGGCTGGCGTTGATCGACAGCACCAGCATCGGCACCCTCTTCATCCCGGTCTGGTTGCTGCTCGCACCCGGGACGATCAACGCGCGGCGGATCCTCGTCTACCTCGGCACCATCGCCGTCTTCTACTTCGCCGTGGGGTTGCTGCTCGCCCTGGGTGGCAGCCAGTTGGCCGACGTCCTCGGCGGGGCGATGGACAACCGGCCGGTGCTCTGGGCGCAGCTCGTTCTCGGGGTCGGGCTGTTCGCGCTCAGCTTCCGGTACGACGGCAAACGACGCCCACGCGGCGGCGGTGTGCTGCGATGGCGGGACCGCGTCACCGCTGGCGACTCCTCGGTGCGCTGGCTGGTGGGGCTGGCGCTCCTCGCCGCGCTCGCGGAGGTGGCGACGATGCTGCCGTACCTCGGCGCGGTCGGCCTGCTGACCACCTCCGGGGTCGGTGCGGCGGAGATGGTGGGTCTGCTCGCTGCCTACTGCGTGGTCATGGTGTTGCCGGCGGTGCTGCTGCTCGGAGCGCGAATGGCGTGGCCGAGGCTGGTCGAGCCGGTGCTGGGCCGGCTCAACGCCTGGATCGCGCGCCACTCCGGCGGCATGCTCGGCTGGATCCTCGGCATCGCGGGCTTTCTGCTGGCCCGCGACGCCGTGATCCGGCTGGACCTGCTCGACCAGCTGGTGATCAGACTGTGACCCGTTCGGGACGGGCGTAGACGTTCATCGTGTTGCCGCGCAGGAAGCCGACAAGCGTCATCCCCGCCTCCTCGGCCAACTCGGCGGCGAGGGTGCTCGGGGCGGACACCGCGGCCAGCAGCGGCAGCCCGGCCATCCACGCCTTCTGGGTCAGCTCGAAGCTGGCCCGCCCGGAGACCAGCAGCAGGTGCCCGGCGAGCGGCAGCCGGCGCTCTCGCACGGCCCAGCCGATCACCTTGTCCACGGCGTTGTGCCGGCCCACGTCCTCCCGCAGCACCACCAGTTCGCCGTCGGGGGTGAACAAGCCGGCCGCGTGCAGCCCGCCGGTCCGGTCGAAGCCGCGCTGGGCGGCGCGCAACCGGTCGGGCAGGTCGGCGAGCAGGGAGGCCGGCACACTGAGCGGGTCCGCCGAGACCGGGAAGAGCGACCGGGTGCGTACCGCGTCGATGCTGGCCTTGCCGCAGACCCCGCAGGAGCTGGTGGTGTAGAAGTTCCGGGACGGGTCGGTGGTGGGTTCCGGCACGCCGGGGGCGAGCACCACGTCCACCACGTTGTACGTGTTCGGTGTCTCCGCGCCGGCGCAGAGCTGCGCGGTCAGCACGTCGTCGGTCGACCGGATCAGCCCCTCCGTCAGCAGGAACCCGATGGCCAGGTCCAGGTCGTCGCCGGGGGTGCGCATGGTGACGGCGAGCGGCCGGCGTCGGCCGGGGCCGGCCGCGCCGACCCGGATCTCCAGCGGCTCTTCCACGGCGAGGGTGTCCGGCCGGCGGACCGACCCGCGCCCGGCGCTCGCCGCGTCCAGGTCGATCCGGAGTACGCCCCTGCGATCAGTTGCCCGTCCCATCCCGCCATCCTCCCCCCACCCCGCGCGTTGATCATGAAGTTGTCCGCGCGTGTCGTCGGCGTGTCGAGCGACAACTCCATGATCAACGGGGCGAGGGGTTGGGCTGACGTGTTCGAGTGGCGGCACGGTTACCGTGGGCGGGTGGGGACGTACGCCGCAGTGGTGCTCGCGGGTGGGGCCGCCCGACGGATGGGCGGGGTCGACAAGCCCGCGCTTCCGGTCGGTGGCCGGCCGATGCGTGACCGGGTGCTGGCCGCCGTCGCCGACGCGACGCCACGGGTGCTGGTCGGCGCGGCCCAGGGCGTGCCGGCGGGTGTGCGGGTCGTCCGGGAGGACCCGCCCGGCGGCGGCCCGGTCGTCGCGGCGGCGGCCGGCCTGGCCCTGCTGGATCCCGACACCGCCCTTGTCGCGCTGCTCGCCGGCGATCTGCCGCTGCTCACCCGGGCCGCGATCGGTGACCTGTTGGACCACTTCGACCGGGAGTCCGCAAGCACCGAACCGGCGGGAGAGCGCTCCGCGTCGGCACCGCCGGCCGGCGGCGGCGAGCGGGGACCGGACGGGGTGTGCTTCGTGGACGGGGACGGGCGGCGGCAGTCGCTCTGTGGTGTCTGGCGGGTCGCGGCGCTGCGGGCGGCGTTGGACCGGCTGGCCGTCGAGCGGGGCGGGAGCCTGTCCGGGGCGCCGGTGCGGGCGTTGCTGGCCGGTCTCGTCGTACGGGAGGTGGGCTGGTCCGGCGAGGGCCCGCCGCCGTGGTTCGACTGCGACACTGACGAGGACGTACGCCGGGCGGAGGAGTGGGCGCGATGACGGTGATGGACGACTGGGTCACGGCGGTGTGCGCCGAGCTGGATCTGGACCCGGCCGCGGTGCCGGTGCCGGCGGTGCTCGATCTGGCCCGGGACGTCGCCCACCAGGTGCTGCGTCCCGGAGCGCCGGTGACCGCGTACCTCTTGGGTGTGGCGGTTGGCCGGGGTGCGGAGCCGGCGGACGCCGCGGCCCGGCTCAGCGCGTTGGCCGGCGCCTGGCCGGTCGAGTTGGGTGCCGACCCCGCGGACCCGACGGCCCGCTGACCGCCGCTGTCCGATCCCGGTCCGGGCTGATTCGACCTACCGGCGGCGTGGGTAGGGTGATCGTGACGGACGGAGGCGATCATGACGGCTGACCACCCCTCGGCCCCGCACGGTGAGCTGCCCGGCGCTTCGACCGAGCCGGCGGAATCGATCCTGCTCGACGAGCCCAGCACCACCGACCTGCGGGCGAAGGTGACCGAGGCGTGGCGGGAGTTCGCCCGCGCGCTCGCCGTGCGGCTGCGGGAACTTCCCGTCGGCGCGCACCTCGACGTGACCCTCGATCCCACCGCCTCCGGCACCGGGGACGCCGTCTACTCGATAAGCGTCGACGTGGACGCGGACCGGGTGTTGTCCGCCCGCGCAGTCGGCAACGCCACCCTGCCTGCGGGGTACCGACTGGACCGGGGCGCGGTGGCGGACATGGTCGCGCTCGGTTGGTCGCCGCCCGGGGTGGTCGCCGGCTCCGGCGGTTCCTTCGGGTTGAACGCCACGACGGGCGAGTCGACGCAGGTGGCCACGCTGCTCTCCCGCACGCTGCGGGACGTCTACGGTGCCCCGCACCCGGCCTTCCTCGTCTACCTGGTGCACGACGCCGAGGGCGAACCGCTGACGGTGGACCCGCTGGGGACCGCGCGTAGCGAGTTCGGCCCGGACGCCGATGTCGAGGCGGACCTGGAGGAGGCGTTGGCCGAGGCCGCTGCCGCTCAGGTCGAGCGGGACGACGTGCTCGACCTGGCCGACCGGGTCCGTACCGTGGTCTCCACGATGTTGAAGTCGGACACCGACCGGTTGCAGATCGACTCGGACGGCGACATCAACATCCGGGCCGGCTCGGCGATGGTCTTCGTGCGGGTGCGGGACAACCCGCCCCTGGTGGACGTGTTCTCCCCGGTGCTCACCGAGGTGGAGCCGACCGAGCGGCTCTACGTGAAGCTCTCCGAGCTGACGAACCGGATGCCGATCGGCCGCCTCTACTGCGCCGACGACACGGTCTGGGCGTCCATCCCGGTGTTCGGCCGCAACTTCCAGGCCACCCATCTGATGCTTGCGGTGCAGGTGATGACCGGTCTCGCCGACGAGTTGGACGACCGTCTGCACGGCGAGTTCGGCGGCAAGCGGTTCTTCGGTGAGGGTGACAAGCCGATCCGGCGCGACGAGTCGGAGCACCGCACCGGCATGTACCTCTGAACCCGGTCAGTGCACGTCCAGCAGGGTCTTGCCGACTGTCGCGCGCGCCTCGATGGCGGCGTGCGCGTCCGCCGCGCGTTCCAGCGGGAAGCGCTGGCCGATGAGCGGCCGTAGCTGGCCGGCCGCCGCGCCCGCCAGCACCTGATCGGTGTACGCGCGCATCCGCGCGGGCGGCACGTCCGGCCGGACCAGCGTGACGTGCCGCGCCGCGGCGTCCTCCGCCGACACCGGGGACCACCCGCCGCTGGCCAGCCCGAAGCTGACCATCCGGCCACCCGGGTCCAGCAGCTCGAACGCCGTCCGGGCGATGGGGCCGCCGACGCCGTCGAACACCACGTCGACTCCGCCCACCGCGTCCCGGACCTGGTCGGCCCAGCCCGGCAGGCGGTAGTCGACCGTCAGGTCGGCACCGAGGCCGGGCAGCAGGTCCACCTTGCGCGCGCCGCCGGCCGCACCGATCACCTGTGCGCCGGCGCGCGCCGCGAGCTGCACGAGCAGGCTGCCCACGCCGCCCGCAGCCGCCTCCACCAGCACCCGGTCGCCGGGGCGAACGCCGGCCGCCTCGACCAGCAGGGTGGCGGTCCGTCCGTCGGCCAGTAGGGCCACCGCGTCGTCCAGTGCCAGCCCGGCCGGCACCTCGAAGGGTGCGGACGCGTCCACCACCGCCCGTTCGGCGTACCCACCGGAGCCGCCGGTGGCGCTGACGACCCGGCGCCCGGTCAGCGCCGGGTCGACGTCCGACCCGACCGTGGTGATCACCCCGCCGACGCCGTTGCCGGGGATCAGCGGTGGGGTGACCCGGAACGGGCCGGGGCGACCGGAGCGTAGCTGCGTCTCGACGAAGGTGATGTTCACGTGCGCGACGTCGATCAGCACCTGCCCGGGGCCGGGCACCGGGTCGGGCGCCGGGCCGGGCACCAGCACCTCGGGTCCGCCGAACTCCCGTAACCAGATCGCCCGCATGCGTTTCCCCCTCGGCCGCCGGCGGGCGTCGTGCCACGCCACGACCATCGCAGCAGTTGAACCGGGCTTCAGGTCAAGAGGTGCCGGCGGACGGCCCGACGCCGGGCGATTCGACCAGCCGGGAGAGGACGATGGTGCTGCGGGTGGAGGTCACGAAGGACTCGGCCCGCAGTCGTTCCAGCGCCGCCTCCAGGTGGGCGATGTCGGCGGCGCGGAGGTGCACGAGCGCGTCCGCCTCCCCGGAGACGGTGTACGCGCCGACCACCTCGGGGTGTCGGCGGGCGGCCACACCGATCTGCGCCGGGGTGGTCCGGCCGGCGCAGAACAGCTCGACGAAGGCTTCCGTCGTCCAGCCGACGGCGGCCGGATCAACGACGGCCGTGAATCCCCTGATCACGCCGGTGGCGCGTAGTCGGTCGACGCGACGCTTGACCGCTGGGGCGGAGAGTGACACCCGAGCGCCGATGTCGGCGTACGACGCGCGGGCGTCCGCGACAAGTAACGCAATGATCCGCTGGTCTACCGCGTCTATCTGCAACGTTCCGCCTCTGGGAAGCAACACTTGTGGCTGTTTTCAAAGTTCCACGGTACCTACTCTTGGTGACCGTGAACCAGCAGCGTTTCCCGCGAAAGCGGACATATCTCATGTGCTCGCCGGACTACTTCGCGGTCGAGTACGCGATCAACCCGTGGATGGACGTGACCACCCCGGTCGACCGGGACCTGGCCGTCAAGCAGTGGGACCGGCTGCGCGAGACGCTTGTCGGCCTCGGCCACGAGGTGCACCTGCTCACCCCCGAGCAGGGCCTGCCCGACATGGTCTACGCCGCCAACGGCGGCTTCGTGGTGGACGGCAGCGTCTACGGCGCCCGGTTCAAGCACGAGCAGCGGGCCGCCGAGGCCGCCGCCCACCACGCCTTCTACGAGGCGCAGGGCTGGCGTTTCATCGCACCCAGCGAGACCAACGAGGGCGAGGGCGACTTCGCGTACGTGCCGGAGGCGCACGGCGGGCTCATCCTGGCCGGGCACGGCTTCCGCACCGAGATCCCCGCGCACGCCGAGGCGCAGGAGGCGTTGGGTCGTCCGGTGGTGTCGCTGCGCCTGATCGACCCGCGCTTCTACCACCTGGACGTGGCGCTCGCGGCCATCGACGACGAGAACATCGTCTACTTCCCGGGCGCGTTCTCCGCGGCCAGCCAGCGGGTGCTCACCCAACTCTTCCCGGACGCGGTGATCGCCGACGACGAGGACGCGATGGCCTTCGGGCTCAACCTGGTCAGCGACGGCGCGAACGTGGTCCTCAACAGCGAGGCCACCCGTCTGGCCGGCAAACTCAAGGCGGCCGGGTACACCCCGGTCCCCGTCGAGCTGGCCGAGCTGAAGAAGGGCGGCGGCAGCGTGAAGTGCTGCATCGCCGAGCTGCGGCACTGACCCACGAACGTCTCGGGGCCGGTCTCCCACTGGGAGACCGGCCCCGAACCGTGCTTGCGCGGGCGATCAGCCCAGCGTGGCCAGCTCGTTGATCAGCACGTTCGACATGACCTGGCCGTCGCGCTGCACCTCACGCAGGTACCACTTCTGCTGCGGGGTACGCGGCTGGTTGAACTGCCAGATGCCGCGCGGGCTGTCGATCTGGCCGATCTTGCCCAGGGCCAGGTTGACCTGCTGCGGCGTGGGCTTCCCGCCGGTCAGCTGGATGGCCTGGTCGAGCACCTGCGCCGCGTCGTACGACGCCATCGCGTACGTGGTGGGCGTGACCTGGTACTTCTTGCGGTACGCCGAGGCGAAGACCCGGTTCGACGTGTTGTTCAGGTCGGCCGAGTAGTTCAGCGCGGTCTGGATGCCCAGCGCGTTGTCCTTCAGGTTCTCCAGCACGGTGCCCTCGGTGAGGAAGCCCGGTGCGTAGATCGGCCCGGCGAACTTCTCGCGCAGCTGCTTGATGAACTCGACGGCGGCCGCCCCGGCGAAGAAGCAGAAGACCGCGGTGGGCTTCTTGGCCAGCGCCTTGGAGATGTCCGAGGCGTACGTCGTCTTGCCGGGGTTGCCGGTGGCGTTGGTGTAGGTCACCGGGTCGCTGATCCGCGGGTCGGTCGCGCCGAACTCCTGCTTGAAGCCGCGTACGACGTCCGGGCTGCCGACGTTCTCCGGCATGATGATCGCGACCCGGCCGTTGGCCGGCAGTTGGTCGCGCAGGTAGCGGCCGAGCGCCCGGCCGGCCTCGTCGAGCACGTACGAGGTCCGCCAGATGTAGAAGACGCTCTGCAGGCTGCTCGGTGAGGCGTTGGAGCCGATCAGCGGAACCCGGGCCTGCTCCACGGTGTCCCGGATGCCGACCATCACCGACGAGTTGACCACGCCGGTGAGCGCCAGCACGCCCTGCTTGAGCAGGCCCTCGACGGCGGCCTTGCCCGTCTTCGCGGTGTCGCCCTCGTCGGCGGTCAGCAGCTCGACGGGGTGGCCGCCCAGCCGCTGGTCGTGCAGGTCGAGGAAGAGCTGGAAGCCGTTGGTGATGTCGTCGCCGATGCTCTTGAAACCGCCGGCCTGCGGCGTGATCAACCCGATCTTGACCGGGCTGCGGTTGGCGGTCGGTTCGGCGTCACTGTCTGAGCCACACCCGGCGACGAACCCGGTGGTACCGAGCGCGGCCAACAGTTGGAGCGCCCGCCTGCGATTCATCTGCGACACCGAGTTCCTTCCAAGGAAGCGTTACAGGGCCGAACACCGCCCCTCCGGCGTTCTACCTGGTCCGCGACGCTGCGTCAATGGCTAGTGATCATCGTGCAGGGACCGCAACACAGCGAGGACCTGGGGCCAGGCGACGGACTCCGGGTCGATCAGCCCGAAATGCTCGCATCCAGGCAGTTCAACAAGGGAGATATCGGATCCTGCGGCACTGGCTTCCGCTACGAAATCCCGGCTCATCTCTGCCGGTACCTGATGATCGTCTGAACCGTGCACAACTACTGTGCGTGTTCGTATCGGTACCAACATCCGTGGATCCGCCGTCGCGTACCGGTCCGGGACCTGCTCCGGGCCGCCGCCGAGCAGCGCGGCGACCGCGCCCGAGTCCAGATCGCGCCGGTACGCCTCGCCCAGGTCGGCCACCGGGGCCAGGGCGAGCACCCCGCCCACCGTGGCCGGGGCGGTGGCCGTCACGTACAGCGCCAGGTGACCCCCGGCGGAGTGCCCGACCAGGATCGGCGGGGTCGGGCTCACCCGGCCGGGCAGCGCGTCGGCCGCCAGCACGGGCAGCTCGGCCACCCCGGTCAGAACGTCGGTCAGGGTGCCCGGCCAGCCGCCACCGGGCTGCCCCGTCCGGCGGTATTCCAGCTGCGCCACCGGGTAGCCCTGGGAGGCGAGGGCCGTGGCCAGCGGGCCGGTGTGCCGCCGGTCGTACTCGGCCCGCCAGAACCCCCCGTGCAGCACGACGACCAGCGGCCGGGCCGGGCCGGTCCCCGCCGGGAGGCGCAGATCGGCCACCTGATTCGGGTCGTCCCCGTACGCCACGGTCCGGTCGGGCTCCGGAGCAGGCCGGGTCAACACGGCGCGCGGGTCGGCAGGCATGGCGCGACGGTAGCGCGCCCCGCAGGGGTGGTTCAGCCCCGGGAGTCGGTCCCGGGGGGCATGGCTCGCGCCCACTGGGTAAAGATGGACCCCATGACCGAAGCGCGCTCAGCTGGACAGAACGACGAGCCCGGCCCCGACGACTCCGGCCAGTCCGGCACCGTGGTGGTGGTCGGCCCGGACGGTCGGCCGATCGGCACGATGCAGACCGACGAGGGCCAGGGTGAGGACCCGACGCGCCTGGTCGAACAACCGGCCAAGGTGATGCGGATCGGCAGCATGATCAAGCAGCTGCTGGAGGAGGTGAAGGCCGCACCTCTCGACGACGCCAGCCGCCACCGGATGCGGGAGATCCACGAGCGGTCGATCGTCGAGCTCAAGGAGGGCCTCGCCCCCGAGCTGCGCGACGAGCTGGAGCGCATCTCGCTGCCCTTCACCGAGGACAAGGCCCCTAGCGAGGGCGAGCTGCGGATCGCGCACGCCCAGCTCGTCGGCTGGCTGGAGGGCCTGTTCCACGGCATCCAGGCCGCGCTGGTGGCCCAGCAGATGGCCGCCCGCGTGCAGCTGGAGCAGATGCGCGGCGGCCGGCAGGCGCTGCCCAGCGGCCCCGGCGGCATCGTCCCCGGGATGCCGGGCATCGGCCAGCCGGGCGGCGGCGAGGGTCACAACACCGGTCAGTACCTCTGACCTCAGTCCACCCCGAAGATCCCCTCCAGGTACGCCGCCACGCCGTCCTCGGTGTTCGCCGTCGTCACGTCGTCGGCGACCGCCAGGACGGCGCGGTGCGCGTTGGCCACCGCCACCCCACGGCCGGCCCAGGTCAGCATCGGTACGTCGTTGGGCATGTCGCCGAAGGCCAGCACGTCCGCCGCGGCCACCCCGAGCTGGTCGCAGTACCAGGCCAGCCCCGCCGCCTTGGTCACCCCGGCCGCGGAGATCTCCACCAGCCCCGAGGACGACGAGTGGGTGGCCTCGGCCAGCCCCGCCACCGCCGTGGCGATCAGCTCGGCGAAGGCGTCCGGGTCCTGCTCGCCGGCGCGGGCGAGGAGCTTCACCGCCGGCACCGAGAGCAGTTCCTCCGGCGTTTCGATCGGCCTGATGCCGTCGGCGTCGGCGTCCCAGCGCAGCGGGTAGTGCGCCTCGTGCCGCATCTCCCGGCTGTCCAGGATCTCCACGGCGAAGCTGATCCCGGGCACCTCGGCCCGTAGCCTCCGGGCCACCTCCGCCAGGTGCTGTGGTGCGAGCGGGTCGGCCCGCACCACCTCGTCCTCGAACGGGTCGTAGACCACGGCGCCGTTGGCGCAGACCGCCGGCAGCGGCCGGGCGAGCTGGTCGTACACCATCTTGAGCCAGCGGACCGGACGGCCGGTGACCAGGACGACCGGCGTGCCTCCCGCGGAGATCCGGGCGAGCAGGTCGGCGGTGCGTGGGCTGACGGTGTGGTCGTCGCGGATCAGCGTGCCGTCGATGTCGGTGGCGATGAGGCGGGGCGTGTTTCCCATTACCGGGACAGTAGCCGGTCGAGATACACCGCCACCCCGTCGTCGTCGTTGCGCAGGGTCACCTCGTCGGCGACGGCGCGCAGCGCGGGGTGCGCGTTTGCCACCGCCACTCGCGACCAGCCGGCCCATCCGAACATCGGCAGGTCGTTGGGCATGTCACCGAAGACCAGCACGTCGGCCGGGTCGACCCCGAGGGTCTGCGCCACCACTGTCAGCCCGGTCGCCTTGTCCACGCCGGGCGGGCAGATCTCGACGAAGCCGAGCCCGGCCTGGGTGAGTGTGGCGACCTGCGGCGGGATGATCTCGCGGGCCACCGCCAGCAGTTCGTCCACGTGGTGGTCGGCGGTCCGGGCGAAGGCCTTGATCACATCGGAGGCGAGGCACTCGTCACGGGTGCGCGCCTCGAAGCGGTCCTGGTAGGGCCAGCTCTCGTGGTAGTCACCCCAGAGCGGGGCGTCGTGCTCGTCGGACGCCTCGACCATGACGGTGAGCGGGCCGACCTGCGCCTCCAGATCGGCGAGCAGCCGGGCCAGCACCTCGGCGGGCAACCGCTCGTCGCGGAGCACCACCGGGCCGCTCGGGTCGCTCTGGTCGACCACCCATCCGCCGCCGGCCATGACCAGGAAGTCGGCGGCGCGGATGTCGTTGCGGGTCAGTTCGCTCAACCGAGGGCCGCGTCCGGTCGCGCCGACCACGGGAATTCCGGCGGCGCGCACCCGGTCGAGCACCCCATGGGTGTACGCGGAGACGGTGTCATCGCTGCGGACCAGCGTCCCGTCGAGGTCGGTCGCGATCAACTTGGGCAGTCCCGGGCGGGTCATCGTTCCTCCTTCGCCCGCCGCCGTCGCACCTGCCATGGCCAGGGAGAGCGCGGCCCGGCGTGACGGCGGGCAGCAACCGTACCTCGCGAAAAGGGCCTCAACCATGGCTTCCAGGCGAATCGGACCCCAACCCCCGGCACCCCTGCGGTGTCCCCCGCGCGCCGCAGCCTTCTCGCGCCGGTGCGACCGCCAGCTCAGCGCTCATCCCAAGATCGTGCTCAATCAAGGAAGTAGTGGCCTGCGGGCCGCGCAGATACCACTACATCAATGGTCAAGCACGATCTTGCTGGGGGTGGGCCGGGGCTTGGGCGTGGGGCAGTGGGGCTCGGGGGTCGGCCGGGGCCGGGGACCCGGGCGTGGTGGGGCGGGCTGTTGTCGACGTGGGCTGGGGTGACCGTGGGGGTCAGCGCTGTGGGTCGGGGCGGGTGAAGGGGGCGGCGGGGGTGACGGTCAGGTCGGCGGGGGCGGGTAGGCCGTCCTCGATCGGGTCAGGGTTGCGGCGGCGGCGCCAGGGGCGCGGTGCTGGCCCGTCGGCGGGCGGGTCCTCGTCCGGCGGGTCGAACGCGCCGGGGGGTGCGGCAGGCGTCAGCCGCAGGGCGGCCGCGAACAGCACACAGGCGGCGAACGCCATCACCAGCCCACGGCCGTACTCGGCCCGGAAGCCGTCGTCGGGCGAGTAGAAGAAGTCCCGCTGACTGGGGTCGTCGAGGGTGGCAGTGGCGGCCACCAGCAGCGCCAACAGGGCACCGGCCAGAGCGAGACCGGCCAGCCGGGCGTTCGGCCGCACGGCCGCCGTGCCCCACAACGCCAGCACCACGGCGCAGACGAGGGCGAGCAGGCCGACCAGGTAGCCCACCCCGAAGCCACCGACCTCGGACACCCCGGCGGGCACCTCGATCGTCGAGTTCCCCTCGGGCCCGCCGTTCGGCAGGCTCATCACCAGCCACTCACCGAGAAGTGAGGCGATCGCGGCCACCGCGCCCAGACCGGCGAGCAGCAGCGGCAGCCGAGGATCCTGCGCGAGGCCGGCCAGGGACCAGGCGAACCGGCCCCGCCGGGTCGTGTCGACGGCACCCCACTCGATCACGGCGGGGGCCTCGGATCGGTCGCCCTGCCGGGGGATTGGAAGCTCCTCGGACATCGGCCACCCTTCCGCCGGTCTCGGGCCTGGGTCGCATCATGGCACAGCAAGCTGGTGGTGACAGGGATCGCAGGGCTGGCGAGCGCGCCGGTCTGTCGCTCGGCGGTCGCGTTTCCGCTAGCGTTTGCCCCATGCCAATCCGTACCGCTTCAGCACAGTGGCAGGGCAACCTCACCGAGGGCGCGGGCACCGTCCGCACCGGTAAGGGCGGCCTGTCCGGCAACTACTCCTTCAAGTCGCGCTTCGAGGAGGGTGAGGGCACCAACCCCGAGGAGCTGATCGCCGCCGCGCACGCCGGCTGCTTCTCGATGGCGTTCTCCAAGGCGCTTGCCGACGCGGGCTCGACGGCCACCTCGGTCGAGACCACCGCCAAGGTGCACCTGGACAAGACCGACGCCGGCATGACCGTCACCCGGATCGACCTGGAGACGGTCGGCCAGGTCCCGGGCATCGACGAGGCGGAGTTCCAGAAGCTCGCCGAGGCCGCCAAGGCCAACTGCCCGATCTCCCGCCTGCTCTCGCCGGGTGCCGAGATCACCCTGAGCGCCCGCCTGGCCGCCTGAGCAAGCCGACCCACACCGCGTACGTCCACGGAAGAAGCCTCCGCCCGTTCCCGGGTGGTCGCTTCTTCCGTGCGGGTGCGAAAACGGCGTGCGGGTGTGAGTGACGGCCACGGTCGTCCAGCAGAGCCGGGCCGCCTGCCCCCGCGTCGGGCACAATGGGCGAGGTGCCGGTGGAGATGAGCCGTGAGCGCTTCGAGGAGTTGGTCGGCGAAGCCCTCGACGAGGTGCCCGAGGAACTGCTCGGCCTGATGAACAACGTGGTGATCCTGGTCGAGGACGACCCGCCACCGGGAGAGGCCGACCTGCTGGGCCTCTACGAGGGGCATGCGCTCACCGCGCGCGGTTGGGACTACTCCGGGGTGCTGCCGGACCGGATCTTCATCTACCGTCACCCCATCCTGCGGATCTGCGACAACGACGAGGACGTCATCGACGAGGTGGCCGTGACAGTCGTGCACGAGATCGCCCACCACTTCGGCATCGACGACGCGCGGCTGCACGCGCTCGGCTGGGGCTGACCCCGCCGCTCGCCGCTCCAGCCGCCCCCGCTCCCGCCGCTCGGCGCCCCCGCCGCTCGACGGCCGCGACGCGCCGCCCAACCGATGGCTGGTGCTTGCCGGGGTCGCCTACCGTCGGTGCAGCGAACGCGACCCTATTCAGGAGGCCCTTTCATGCGCAGCGAGCTGTTCTCCACGGAGAATCTGGAGAAGGAGTCCGCGCAGCCCGGCATGCGGTTGCAGAACTCCAAGATGTTGAAGATCGAGCTCAACGGCGAGGCGATGGCCCGGGTCGGGTCGATGGTCGCCTACCAGGGCAATGTGCAGTTCCAGGCGCTGGGCTCGGGCGGGCTGGGCAAGTTCCTCAAGCAGAAGCTCACCGGCGAGGGTGTCCCGCTGATGAAGGTCTCCGGCCAGGGTGACGTCTTCCTCGCCGAGTTGGCCAAGGACGTGCACATCATCGACCTGGAGCCGGGCGACGCCCTCTCCATCAACGGCAGCAGCGTGCTCGCCTTCGACTCCACCCTCCAGTACGACATCAGGATGGTCGGCGGTGCCGGGATGGCGTCGTCGTCCGGCCTCTTCAACTGTGTCTTCAGCGGCTACGGGCGGATCGCCATCACCACCAAGGGCACCCCGGTCGTGCTCAACGTGGACGCCCCGACGTACGTCGACCCGCAGGCCGCCGTCTGCTGGTCGGCCAACCTCCAGACCGGCTACCACCGGGCCGAGCAGCTCGGCCTCGGCACGCTGCTCGGCCGTCGCACCGGTGAGTCGTTCACCATGAGCTTCGCCGGTCAGGGCTTCGTCGTGGTGCAGCCGTCCGAGGAGCCGCCGGTCATGGGCAGCGGCCAGCAGCAGCAGGAGGGCGGCCTGCTCGGCGGCCTGCTGAGCTGACCACCACGGCGGCGTTGAGCTGACACAGCGGCGGCGCTGGGCCGACCACGGCGGCGTGGGCGCTCCCGGTCCTCGGGGGCGCCCGGCCGGTCAGGTCAGCTCACCGGTACGCAGTCGGGTCAGCCACGCCGCCGCGTCGGCGTAGTCGACGTCGGAGAGGCCCGCCGGTGCGGGTACCGGGCGTTGGCCCGCCGTCCCGGCCCACCGGTGCCGGGGATAGGAGCCCAGGAAGCGGACGTCGGCACAGACCCGACGGAGCCCCTGCAACGCCTCGCCCAGGCGTACGTCGGCCACGTGGCCTGTGCAGTCCAGGAAGAAGACGTAGCGGCCCAGCGCCTCGCCGGTCGGACGGGACTCGATCCGGGTCAGGTTGACGCCCCGGACGGCCAGTTCCATCAGCACGGACAGCAGCGCGCCGACCCGGTCGTGGGCGATGTAGACCGCGAGCGAGGTGAGGTCGTCACCGGTCGGCGGCGGGGGCGGCCCGGGGCGGGACACCAGCGCGAACCGGGTCACCGCGTCAGGGTGGTCGGCGATCTTGTCGGCGAGTGTCGTGAGCCGGTGCCCGGAGGCGCCGATCGGCGCGCAGATCGCCGCGTCGTACTCGCCAGTGCCGGCACCGGCGGCGGCCGCGCCGTTGGAGAGCACATCGACCACCACGGCGTCGGGCAGGTGGTTGCGCAGCCAACCCCGGCACTGGGTGGACGCCTGCGGGTGGGCCGCCACGGTGTGGATCTCGCTCAGCGAGGTGCCGGGCCGCGCGGCGAGCACGAACTCCACCGACAGGACCACCTCCCGGGTGATCACCAACGGCTCGCCCTCGGCCATCTCGTCCAGCGTGACGCCCACCGCGCCGCCGATCGAGTTCTCCAGCGGCACCAGCGCGGCGTCGGCGTCGCCGGCCCGGACGCTGTCCAGCGCCTCGCCGACGCTCCGGGCGGGCGTACGGGTGCCGCGCTCGGCGGCGGGCAGGGAGCGCAGGGCCTGTTCGGCGAAGGTGCCCTCCGGCCCCAGGTAGACGAATCGCGTCGGCGGTGTTCCCGGCATGCCGATCAGCCTACGCACCTGGCCCGTTGGCCGGGCCGGCGTCACAGGCCAGGGTGCGGATCCCGGCCGGACTGACGGCGCGTACCTCGATGGTGCAGACGTCGGTGCCGGCGGTTACCAGCACCGGGGCGCTGGGTCTGCCCCGGGTGACCACCTGGAGTTCCTCGTGCCCGGTCACCTCCAGCACCGTGAACTGCCAGTCGCCGGCACAGAGTGGCCCGGTGCGGACCCGCACCCGGACGTTCGCCGGCAGCACTCCGGCCTGGCCGCGTAACAGTTGCAGCACCCGCTGCCCGGTCGGTCCGTTGCGGCACGCGGTCGCGACCAACCCGGCGTCCGCGGTGGGCGTCGCGGTGGCGAGCGGCGGTGCGGTGGGCGGCGTGGTCGTGGGCGCGGTGCTCGGGGCGGGCGTCGTCGGGCTCGCGGTGTGCGTGGGCACGCCCGTCGGCTCTCCCAGCCCGGGTGGGGCACCGCAGCCGGCCAGCACCGCGACGGCGAGCACCATCGGCAGGACCCGGGTGATGGTCGGCGTGGGTATGCGATCCGCTGCTCGCTCGTCAGTCGCCGGTGGGGGGTGGATCGTCGCCTGCGGTGCGGGGGGAGCGGGGTGGGGTGGGGTGAACGGCACGGGCCGATCCTCGGGACATCGGAGAATTCGTCGCGGCCGGGGTGGCCGAGCCCATCGTAGGGTGAGCGGCCGATCGGGTGAAGGTCAACCGGTGACGCGGTGCCCGGCACGCTGGAGGGCCGCCGTTCCCTCGGTCAGCCGAACGGTCGGCACCAGCAGATAGTCGGTGTCGAACGTGGAGAACGTGACGGCGCTGACCCGGGCCTCGGCGAGCGGGTCGACGAGCGCGGCCAGGCTGCCGGCGCCGGCCAGCGCCACCGGGGCGGTGACCCGCAGACAACGCCAGGTCGTCTCCAGTACGGCCTGTGCCGGTGCCCGGTCGAGCGGGCAGATCACGGAGATGCCGTCGGAGGTCCAGCTCACCGTCACCACGTCTGCGCCGCGCAGCCCGCTCGACAGCGCGTACGGCAGGGTGCTGCCGGCGGCCATCCGGCACACAGCGTATTCCCCTGGCAACAGGGCGATATCGAGCATGAAGGCACCCTACGGCTTCCCGGGGGGCCCGCCCGGGCAACGCCGCGTGCGGCACACGACACACTCCGCCGCAGGTCAGACCTCGGAGAAGCGGGTCAGACCTCGGAGAAGAAGGTGAGTGAGCCGGCCACGGTGCCGTCGGTGAGCACCGGGGTGGAGATCGCGTCGACTGTCGCGTCGGAGCTGTTCGCCGAGGCGGCCTGCACCCGGAGCAGCCCACGGGCCAGCCGGCCGGAGGAGAGCGCCAGCAGGGGCGGGATCTTGTCGATCTCGGCTTCGGTCAGCTCGCCCCGGTTGGCGGTGAAGTCGAGCAGGCGCAGCCCGCCGTCGAGCAGCGGTCGGCCGATCAGCCCGTCCGGCTCACCGAGGCAGAGCAGGTCGCAGCCGGCCGTGGAGATCGCCACCACCCGGGTCTCGGCGTCGATCAGCAGACACGGCTCATCGGCCCGGGAGACTGTCGACGACCATTGGCCGACGTTGTCGGACTCCGGCTCTGTCGAGGCCCGCGCCGCCGGCACGAACGCTTCCGAGAGCGAAAGTTCGACGTGGGCCACCGCGCCTCCTATGTGCACCGATCGACTGTCCACGCTAGCGGGTCGCCGACGGAATCACCGAGCGCACCGGGTCACCGGGCCGCGCGGGGTTGACCGGGGCGACCGGTGACGGCGCGGAGACCGGTGAGGTGAAGGGGGACCGGGGCCGCGTGGCGTCGCCGGTGACGTTACCGGCGGTGGGCCGGCTTGTCAGCGGCCGTTCGGCCCTCGTCGTACCACCGGTAGTCGGCGGTTGGACGGTACGTGCCGTTCAGCCAGGTGCTGGGGTGCTGTGCGACCCGGGAGAGCTTTTCGGCGGTGGCCGGGCTGATCCGGCTGCCTCCGGCCACGAGCAACCGGTCCAGTTCCCGGTGGGTGGCCATCAGACAGTCCTTCGGAAGGCCGTAGACGCTGATGACGCCGGAGCCGACGAAGGTCAGCACCGGCGTCACCGGGACGGGCAGCCCCACCGCGTCGGAGAGGGCCTTGCTGGCCCGCTTGGCGTCCCGGCGGGACTCGGCCACGTACGGGGGCCGTTTGCCGTTGATCTGCACCACGTCGCCGGCGACGAGCACCCTGGCCCGGCCGTGGTCGGCGATGGTCACGGCGAAGAGACCGCTCGGCCCGATGGCGAGGAACCCGGCCCGGTCGTCCTGCCCGCGGTCGAGCACGTCTGTCACGTCGGTGCGCGGCCACTCGATCACGTGCCAGGCGGGCCCGAGATGGTCGAGTTGGCCCAACGCCCGTGCCCCGGCCGCCTCCAGGCGGCGGGCACCCCGCTCGGCCCGACGACGGCGGGCCCATTCGAGCGGTGTCGGACGGACCGGTTCCAGAACCCCCGGCGCCTCGACGCGGGGGTGTGGCACCGCGACGGGCGGCAGTGCCCGAGCGGACGGTACGGCTCGTCGTGCGGGAAAGACAGTCATCGCGACCTCCGGCAAAAGGTCCCTCGAAGTTATGTCCTCACTACCCTACGTTGCCACTACCGGTGTTCGGCAAGCCGGAACGCCGGAGTGACTGTGGATGAATGCCATATTCATCCACAGTTCTTTTCTCGGATGCCGCTAAACCCTGCCCTACGCTGCGGGAGTGACCCACTACGTCGACAGTGAAGTCGGGCGGCTCGGCACCGTACTGCTGCACCGGCCCGGCCCCGAACTGGCCCGGCTCACCCCCCGCAACAACGACTCGCTCCTGTTCGACGCGATCCCCTGGGTGGGACGCGCCCAGGAGGAGCACGACGCGTTCGCCGCCGCCCTGCGCGAGCGCGGCGTCGAGGTGCTCTACCTGGCCACCCTGCTGGCCGAGACGCTCGCCGTCGCGGACGCCCGGGCCGAGCTGACCGAGGAGGTGCTGCGCTCCCCACGGCTCGGCGACACCCTGCGCGCCCGCGTCGCCGACCACCTCTCCTACCTGGACCCGGCCGCCCTGGCCGACGTGCTCACCGCCGGGCTGGCCCACGAGGAGTTGCGGATCAGCTCGGAGCGGCCGGGTGGGCTGGTCTACACGCTGATGGACCGACACGACTTCGTCATCGACCCGCTGCCCAACTTGCTGTTCACCCGCGACTCGTCGCTGTGGATCGGCGACCGGGTGGGTGTCACCAGCCTGGCCATGCCGGCCCGCCGCCGCGAAACCACACTGACCGACGCCATCTACCGCCACCACCCCCGGTTCGCCGGCACCGAGTTCGTCTACCGCCCCAGCCTGGAGCACCTGGAGGGCGGCGACGTGTTGCTGCTCGCACCCGGGGTGCTGGCGGTCGGTGTGGGCGAGCGGACGACCCCGGCCGGCGCCGAACGCCTCGGCCGGCAGGTCTTCGCCGCCGGCCTGGCCCACACCATCCTGGTGGTGCCGATCGCCCAGGAGCGCGCCACCATGCACCTGGACACCGTGTGCACGATGGTCGACGTGGACGCCGTGCTGATGTACCCCAACATCGCGAGCACGCTGTCCGCGTACACGGTGATCGCCGGCGGGGACGGCGAGGACCCGCGGGTGGACGGGCCGGCACCGTTCCTGCGGGCCGCCGCCGACGCGATGGACCTCGACCTGCTCCGGGTCATCGACACCGGGCTGGATCCGGTCACCGCCGAACGCGAGCAGTGGGACGACGGCAACAACACCCTCGCGTTGGCCCCACGGCTCTGCGTCGGCTACGAGCGCAACACCGAGACCAACGCCCAACTGGAGCGGGCCGGCATCGAGGTGATCCCGATCGCCGGGTCCGAGCTGGGCTCCGGCCGGGGCGGGCCGCGCTGCATGTCCTGCCCGATCACCCGCGAGCCGCTACCCGTCAACGGCTGAACGGGACCGCCCGGCTCAGCGCAGGGTGAGCTGGCGGCCGAGCAGCCCCTGACGGGCCCGACGGTCGGCGGCGTCGAGCGGGTCGGTGACGGTGAGCGCCTCGGCGTACCGCTTGGCGAACTGCGCCACCGGCTCCTCCCACTCGGCCGCCGGGGTGTCCTCCGGCAGGTCCCAGACCGGTACGAGTCGACCGTGCGCGCGGAACATGCCGGCGAACTTGGTCTGCTCGCCGAGCGTCAGGGTGCCGGCCGCGCCGAGGCGGGCCAACGCGTCGAGGGCGGAGTCCTCGTCGTCCGGCAGCACCCAGCGCACGTGCGCCTTCTCCGGCACCTGACACCAGTACGCGGCCTTCGCCGCTGTCAGTCGCACCGTCGGGTAGATGGCCGCGTTCGCCCGCTCCAGCGACGCCTGGACGGTCGGGTCGTCGGCGGCCCCGGGGTCGAGCCAGAACTCGAAACCGTCGTGCATGGTGATGTCCAGCGGACCGTCCACGAGGATGTCCTGCAGACGGGGCCCGGGCCCGGGCAGTGGCGGCACTGCCACCTGGCCACCCGGCTCGGTACGCAACGCGCTGAGCAACGCGTCGGCCAGATCCCGGGAGACGTCGCCGGACTGCTGGTGGCGCTGGAGACCGATGAGCACCCGGCCGTCCGGCTTGGTGATCGCCGGGGCGGCCATCGGCAGCACGGTGGCGAGCGTCACCGCCCGGTCACCGAACTCCTCGATGAGGTCGGGCGCCAGCCGCAGAGGGGCGGAGGCGGCGGGCACCAACTCGCGCAGCGCGATCCACTCGGACTCGTCGACCAGTCCGTCGAACGGACGCGGCACGAAGACGTCCCGCACCTTGTCGCGGCGGGGGGTGGTGTCGGCGGCGGTGCGCTGGCTCTTTCGACGCTTACTCACGGCGTCACAGCCTAGAGCCCCGAGCGGCCCGCCGTGGCCGGGACCCGCCCGGGCGGCCCTCAGCCCGCCGGCACCAGGTCGGGTCGAGATGCCGGTGCCAGGTCGAACTCCGCCCAGACGCGCTGGCCCATGCCGTCCTGTTCGACGCCCCAGCGGGTGGCCAGGCCGGCAACGATGTGCAGCCCGCGCCCGTCCGCCGAGTCCGGGCTGGCGGTCCGGAGCCGGGGCCCGCTGTTCGCGCCGCCGCCGTCGGTGACCCGCAACTGGATCAGTGCGCCCTCGGCCGAGGGCCGCAGCCGCCAGGCGACCCGGATCACGCCGCCGGGCAGCGGTCTGGCGTGCCGCACCGCGTTGCCCACCAGTTCCGCGAGCACCGCGATCAGGTCCGCCAGGAGCGCCGGGGGTACGGCCCCGGCCAGTTCGGCGGCGAGCCGGTGTCGGGCCAGCCGTGCCCCACCCGGGTGGTGGGGAACCACCACGCACCAGGATTGATCCCTCGCTACCGCTGCCGCTGCCACCGTCGCCTCCACGTCGCGCCACCCTCGGTCAACCGCGTGGTAGCCGCACCTCTGCGACCGTACCGCCGCCGTTCCTCGGACGTAGGGATACCCATCCATTCTGCTGTTCAACGATCCGGCGGACGAGATAGAGGCCGAGCCCGGCACCCGGGTAGCCGCGACGGTCGCCGGACTCGCCCTGCCAGAACCTGTCGAAGGCCCGCTCCACGTGCTCGGGTCGGATGCCGATGCCCTGGTCGCTGACCCGGAACGCGACCAGTTGCCCGTCGACCGAGGCGGTGATCTCGATGGGTGAGTCCGGTGCCGAGTACTTACCGGCGTTGGTCGTCAACTCGGTGAGCACGGTGGCGAGACTGGGCCGGTGACCGAGGGCCTTGGGCAGATCGCCGGGGAGGCGGAGCACCAGCCGGCGGCGCAGCTCCGCCGGCAGGTCGACGACGGCGGAACGCAGCGCCTCGCCGAGGTCGAACGGGGTGGGCGGGTCGTCGCCCGGCCCCACCTCGGCCGCCGAGCTGAGCAGCCGGTCGACCAGCCGGGCCAGATCGTTGGCGCGTTGCCCGATCACCCGGGCGGCCTGCCGACGGTCGACGTCGGTCAGCGACTCCCAGTGGTCGGTGAGGGTGTCCGCGTAGCCCTTGATCACCGTTACCGGGGTGCGCAGCTCGTGGCTGGTCACCGCGACGAACAGCTCCCGGTCGTGGTCGCGGCGCTGCTGGTCGGTGATGTCGCGGAAGGTGACCACCCGCAACGTGCCCGGCCCGGGCAGCTCGCCGGAGGTGATCCGCAGCCAGCGGCCGTCCGGCAGTCGGTGGTCGCGAACCTGCCCGGAGGGCGGCAGCGGGAACGGCAACGGGTGGTTCAGCGCCTGCTCGACCGTCCGGCCGGTGACCTGGGCGGCGGCCGGGTTCCAGAGCCGGACGTGCCCGTCCCGGTCGACGACGGCCAGCCCGTCGGCGAGGGCGGCCACCACCGGACCGTCACCGTGCACCGGCAGGCCACTCTGGTCGCCGTACATGTGCCCGACGCAGGACGCGAGGTAACCGACCACCCCCTGCTGCTCGGGGCCCGGCTCGTCGTCGCCGGGATAGAGCGCGTGCAGGCTGCCGACGGTGTGACCGCCGATCTCGGCCCGGGAGACCACCATCCGGCGCAGGCCACTGCCGGCCAGTTCGCCGGCGAGCTTGCCGTTGAGGTCACCCACCCGCACCTGGCGCACCCGTGGCCCGGCGAGCAGGCAGACGGTGTCGGGGTCGTCGACAGCCAGTGGTCGGCCGAGGGCCCATTCGGCCACGCCGGTAGCGGCGATCACCCGGCCACCTGTCGGACCGAACTCGACGAACGCCATCCCGGTCGCGCCGAGCGCCGGCTGGGCCACCCGGAGCAGCTGGGTGAGGACCGGCAGGCCCGCGTCCCCAGAGTTGATCATCTCGATCACGACGGTGTGGCCGGCGATGAGAGCGGGGAAATCGATACGCTCCGGCATGTGCCGAGTCTGCCCCGCCGTCCCGGTTTTGGGCACCCCCGCCCGGCCGATCGGCTCAGCGCTCCAGCCGGGCGAGGGCGTACGCCGGCCGGTCGGTGATGACCCCGTCCACCCCGGCGGTCAGCACCAACTCCAGGTCGGCCGGTTCGTTGACAGTCCAGACGTACACCTGGTTGCCGGCCGCGCGCAGTGCGGGCAGCAGCTGCGGGCGGGCCCGGACCAGGCTGATGCCCGGCCCGGCGATCCGGGTGCCGAACGGCAGCCGACCCAACCGCAACCAGCGCGGCAACACCTCCAGCAACAGCACGGTGGGCAACGTCGGGGCCAGCTCGCGCACCCGACGGACCGCCAACGGGGAGAACGACATGACTGTCACCTGCACCGGATCGTCCTGGGTCGGGTCGGCCAGCCCGTACCGGCGCAACAGGTTGACCAGTCGCCGTTCCACGTTCGAGCCGTAACGGGACGGGTGTTTCGTCTCGACCAGCAGCCGGACCGGCCGGCCGGCGGCGAGCACCGCGTCCAGGAGCCGGGCCAGGGTCAGCAGCCGGGTGTGCGACTCGTCCGGTGGCAGATCGCCGTCCGGCGCGCTGCCGGGGTGCCACGAGCCGAAGTCCAGGGCGTCCAGTTCGGCGAGCGTGCGCGCGCTGACCAGACCGCGGCCGTTGCTGGTGCGGTCGAGTCGTCGGTCGTGCACGCAGACCAGATGCCCGTCCCGGGTCAGCCGGACGTCACACTCCAGGCCGTCGGCACCCTCGTCGAGGGCGCGCAGGTACGCGGCGAGGGTGTGCTCGGGTAGGTCGAACGAGGCGCCGCGGTGCGCGAAGACCAGTGGCCCGCCCATTGCGCCGGCCTCAGATGACCTGGCCGGGCTGCCCGTTCGCGTCGACCACAGGTCGGCCGACGGCGGCCCACTGGCGCATCCCGCCGTCGGCGTTGCGCACCTGCTCCCAGCCGTTGTTGATCAGGTAGGCGACGACCTGGGCGGAGCGCCCGCCGGAGCGGCAGACGACGGCCACCTCCCGGTCGGTGGGCACCTCGGCCAGTCGGGCCGGCAGTTGCATCATCGGCAGGTGGTGGGCGGTGGGGGCGTGGCCGGCCGCCCACTCGTCGTCCTCCCGCACGTCCAGCAGGTAGGTCTCGTCGGCGATCTCGGTCACGGGCACGGTGGGAACCTGGGGTCCGAACACAGGAAGCAACACTAGATCCTCGTGGCCCGGTTCGGCACCGACCGGGCCGTCGACACCGTCACAACCGGGTCACCCAGCGGGGGTTGACCTGCGCCCAGGCCGGCACCCGGGTGTCGCGGAGCGCCTCGAACAGCCCGTTGCCCCCGTTGTCGAGCACCACGTACGAGACCTCGTCGATGGTCTGCGGCGAGGAGGGCACCTGGACGCCGCGCATCCCGTCGGGCGGCAGCGCGCGCAGCGCGAGGAGCAGGTCCTCCAGGGGTACGCCGTTGGTGTCGACTGTCAACGAGCCACCGACCGCCCGCAGCACCTGGTCGAGTTTGACGGGGTTGCTTCGCAGGTCCGCCCTGCCGGCGCTGTCCAGCATCGCCCGGAGCAACTGCTGCTGGTGGTGCTGCCGGTCGTAGTCACCGCCGGGCAGGTCGTAGCGCTGTCGGACGTAGTCCAGCGCCTGCGCCCCGTCCATCTGGTGGCAGCCGGTGGTGAAGACCCGGTTGGTGTGGATCGAGCGGACCTCGGTGTCCACGCACATCTGCACCCCGCCGAGCAGGTCGATGACCTTCCGGAAGCCGGAGAAGTCGATCAACGCGGCGCCGTCGAACTGGATTCCGGTGAGCCGGTGCAGGGTGGCGGAGAGCAGTTGGGCACCGGCCTGCCCGCCGCCGCCGTGCTCGTACGCCGCATTGATCTTGTCTTGACCGCCGCCGAAGCCGTTGGTGGGCGGGATGGCGACCAGCAGGTCACGCGGGATGGAGACCAGGTACGCCTCCCGCTGCCCGGCGGGGACGTGCACGATGAGGATGGTGTCCGAGCGTTGGTCCGGGCCGCTGTCGCCGGGGCGTCGGTCGGAGCCGACCAGGAGGTAGTTGAGCGGCCCGTCCAGGTCGGTGCGGGCGGTGCGGGCGTCGGGGTCGAGCAGTTGCTCCTTGGTCACCGTGCGGTCGTACCGGTGGCTGAGCGTCTTGAGCCCGACCACGGCGAGCCCGGCCAGCAGGACGAGGGCCAGGCCGACGCCGAGCATGATGCGCGACCCACGGGCACGAGGTGGCCGGGCGGATGGGGCCGCTCCGGCCCGGCCCGCTGCGTTCCGTCCCCACCTGGACGTGACCGCCTCCCCGCAGCCGATGCGTGAAACCTGCTCACGTCAGGCTACGGGCGGTGACGGGGCCGTCGCTGGCTTTCCGCGACTACCGGCGTCACTTGCGGGTGGAGATCACCTCGGGGTGGGTGAAGACGAACTCGGCGAGTTTGTCCTGCTTGACCGCCCGGAACATGGCCATCGTCTCTTCGTTCAAGCCCTCGGTGTTGTTGCCGTTGGCGTTGAAGGTGCCGTTGTTGGTCTTGAGCATGGTCAGCTCGTTGCCGGTGACCCCGCGCATGGTGAAGATGAAGTCCTCGATCGGCACGCCGCCGGTGTCCAGCACGAACGCCTTGCCCGCCGCCTTGATCAGCTGATTCATCTTGGCCGGGTTGGTCAACATCCCACCCTCGGTGGCCTCCTTGGCCATCGCCTTGATCAGCTGCTGCTGGTTCGCCTGCCGGTCGTAGTCGCCGTTCTTGAGGGTCTTGCGCTGGCGGGAGTAGTCGAGCGCGGCCCAACCCTCCATCTCCTGGCAGCCCTTCTTGTGCACCACCGGGGTCCGCGGCTTGCCGGTCTTCTTGGCGTCCGCGTTCCACATCGGCTTGCCGTCGACGTACGACATGTGCAGCGACTTGACCTCCTGGCTGACGCAGATCCGCACCGTGCCCAAGGCGTCGATGACGTTCTTGAAGCCACCGAAGTTGATGATCGCCGCGCCGTCGAAACTGATCCCGGTGAGCCGCTTGATCGTCTGGGCCATCAGCTGGGCGCCACCCTCCCAGCCGCCACCGTTCGCGGCACCGGCCTGGAACGCGGCATTGATCTTCCCGGAGCCGCCGCCGTAGCCGCTCTTCTCGAACGCCGGGATCTGCGCCTCGGTGTCCCGGGGGATCGAGATCAGGTACGCCTGGTCGTGGGTGGCCGGAATGTGCAGGATGATGATGCTGTCCGAGCGGACGTCGTCGGCGGCCCAGCGCTCCCGTGCGTCCACGCCCAGCAGCAGCATGTCGATCGGGCCGTCCAGGCTCGCCCCGCCCTCGGCGTCGGACTTGCCCGCCTCACCCAGCAGGTTGCCCTTCGCGATGCCGCCCGTCGCCTGCCCGATCAGCGCCTTGCTGCCGACGATGGCCACGCCGCTGCTCAGCATCAACACGGCACCGAAGACCACTGTCAGCCTGGCCCAGAGCGGGTCCTTGCGCTTGGTCCGCTTCTTCGACCCACCGCCACCCGGGCGGTCACCACCGCCGTCACCGCCGCCGCCCGGAGGGCGCGAGCCCGGCCCGCCACCAGCGGGGCGCGCCTGCGTGGGTATGGCCGCAGCGATTCGACCGCTGGGGGCGGCGGACCCGGGGGAAGAAGGGCGACGACTGGCCTGAACCGGCATGCGTGCTCCAGCTCGTGATCAGGAGGGGGCGGCACCACTGTACGTACATCAAATCGACTTGGCGAGTTCATCCCGGGTCAATCCGGACGTCGAATTTCGCAGACTCAGACGATCGTCGCTGTTCGATGACCCGAACGGCTGGTGCCCCTCGGGTTGGCGTCAGCCGCCGTCGTTGCTCTTCGGCGGGTTGGCCTTGACCCAGTCGGCCATCTTGTCCGCGGACATGGCCTGGTACATCGCGAGCGCCTTCTCCCGGTCCGATACCACCACCGACTCGCCGTTGATGGTGTCGCTGCCCGAGTTCGGGCTGGTCACAAAGGTGAGGTTCTGGCCGCGCAGGTTACGGAACTGCAGCGCCATGTCTGTAACCGAGAAAGACTGGTCGACGGTTACGGCCGCGGTCACCGACTTGAGGAAGTCGTTGAGCTTCTTCGGGTTCGCCAGCGTGCCGGTGCTGGCCGCCTTGTCCATCAGCGCCCGAAGGAACTCCTGCTGGTGCCGCATCCGGGCGAAGTCCCCGTCCGGGAACTGCTTGCGCTGCCGGATCCAGTCCAGCGCCTCCGCGCCGTCCATGTGGTTGGTGCCCTTGGTGAACGTCCGGTACGGCTTGTGGATCGACGTGATGGTGCGTTCCACCTTCAGGTCCACCCCGCCGAGGGCGTCGGTGACCTCCTTGAAACCGCCGAAGTCGATCGCCATCACATGGTCGATCCGAACATCGGTGAAGCACTCCACGGTGCGAACCGCCAGCGGCAGCCCACCGAACGCGAACGCCGCGTTGATCTTCGCGCGTGAACCGGAGCCGCAGTCCGCTCCGGCGCTTTCCGGGATCGGCACGTACAGGTCCCGGGGGATGGAGACCAGGTAGGCCTCCTGGTGGTCGGCCGGGATGTGCATGACGATGATCGTGTCGGCGCGCCACTGACTCTTGGTGTCGACCGGTGCGTCCGGGTCCCGCGAGTCGCTGCCGACCAGCAGGATGTTGAGCGCGCCATCGACGGTCTTGGCGGGCCGACCGCCGGTGATCTCCGCGAACGGGTCGGTGCGGGCCAGGTCACTGTTGAGGTTGCGGGCGTACAGCCAGGCGCCGACGCTGCCGAGCAGCGCCAGCACCAGCACCGCGACCCCGGCCACCAGGGCGATCCGGCCCCAGCGCGGTCGCGGGCCACGCCGTCCCGGCCCACCGGCGCCACCCGGGCCCCCAGGCCCGGTGGGCCCGGTCGGGCCGCCGGGCCGCAGCCGCTCCTCGTCGTGCGACGGGTAGAAGCGCGCCTCGCTCGGGCGGGCACGCCCGGGGGCGCTCCGGTCGGGGCCGGGCACCGACGCGCGCCCGGCGCTGCGGTGCAGGTACGGATGCGGGACGCCGGCAGACGAGGTCGCGGACATGTAACTCAGGGTACGTAGCGAGAGCCACTACCGCCTTCAGGCGACACTCAGCGACGGCCGGTACGCGCGGATCCGGTCAGCCGAGCCGCGTCCGGAAGTACTCGATGGTGCGTCGCAGGCCATCTTCGGGCGCGATCGACGGCTCGTATCCGAGCAGTTCACGCGCGAGCGTGAGATCCGGCCGGCGCATCTCCGGGTCATCCGAGCCCCGGGTGACATAGGTCACCTTCGAGCTGCTGTCGGAGAGCGAGACGATCAACTCGGCGAGTTGTCGCATGGTCAGCTCGTGCTCGGTGCCGCAGTTGACCGGGCCCGTCTCGGTCGAGTCGAGCAGCAGCAGGATGCCGCGCACCAGGTCCTCGACGAAGCAGATGGACCGGGTCTGGTTGCCGGTGCCGTGCACGGTGATCGGCTCGCCGCGCAGCGCCTGCGAGATGAAGGTGGGGATGGCGCGGCCGTCGTCCGGGCGCATCCGCGGGCCGTACGTGTTGAAGATCCGGACGATCGCCGCGTCGAGCCCGCGGTAGCGGTGGTACGCCATCGTCGCGGCCTCGGAGAAGCGCTTGGCCTCGTCGTAGACGCTGCGGACCCCGATCGGGTTGACGTTGCCCCAGTAGGTCTCCCGCTGCGGGTGCTCCTTCGGGTCCCCGTACGCCTCGGAGGTGGAGGCCATCAGGAACCGGGCGCCGTCGGCGACCGCGCGCTCCAGCAGGTGCAGGGTGCCGACCGAGCCGACCCGGAGGATCTCCACCGGCAGTTGGGCGAAGTCGGTGGGGCTGGCCGGGGAGGCCATGTGCAGGATCGCGTCGAACCGCTCGGCCAGCGCGGGGTGGTGGGTCGGCAGACCCTCGGAGATGTCGGCCTCGACGAGTGTGAAGGTCGGCCGGTCCAGCAGGTGGGCGACGTTCTCCTTGGAGCCGGTCACGAAATTGTCCAGCGCCACCACTGTGCAACCTCGGGCGATCAGGGCGTCTACCAGGTGCGACGGGACGAAGCCCGCTCCGCCGGTGACGAGGACGCGGTGACCGGAACCAAAGCGCTCAGCAACCTTCATACCGCTCAGCCTACCGACCGTCGAATTGGTGCAGGGGGTCCCCTGTTGACGTCGTGCGTCAAAAGGGGACCCCCTGTCGGGTACCGCTGTCAGTGCGCGCCAGCACCGGTGAGGGCGCGCACCTCCAGTTCGGCGTACTTGTCCTCGTCGTGTTCCTTGGAGATGACAGTGCCGATCCACCCGCAGAGGAAACCGAACGGGATGGAGAGGATGCCCGGGTTGGACAGCGGGAACCACTGCCAGTCGTGGTTCGGGAACATCGACGTCGCCGCACCGGAGACCACCGGCGAGAAGAACACCAGCAGCACCGCCGAGAGCAGCCCGCCGTAGATCGCCCACACCGCGCCGGAGGTGTTGAACCGCCGCCAGAAGAGGCTGTAGAGGATCGCCGGCAGGTTGCCCGAGGCGGCGACGGCGAAGGCCAACGCCACCAGGAACGCCACGTTGAGGTTCTGCGCGTAGATCGACAACAGGATGGACACCGCGCCGATCACCAGGGCGGAGATCCGGGCGACCCGCACCTCCTGCCGCTCCGACGCCTCACCCTTCTTCAGCACGTTGGCGTAGAAGTCGTGCGCCAGGCTGGACGACGAGGCCAGCGTCAACCCGGCGACCACCGCGAGGATGGTGGCGAAGGCGACCGCCGCGATGATCGCCAGCAGGGCTGCCCCGCCCAGTTCGCCGCCGAAGAAGTCGATGCCGAGCGCTTCGGCCAACTGTGGCGCTGCGGTGTTGCCGGCCTTGTCCTGCGCCGTGATCGCCTGGCTGCCGACCAGCGCCGCCGCACCGAAGCCGAGGGCCAGGGTGAGCAGGTAGAAGGTGCCGATGATGCCGATCGCCCAGAGCACGCTCTTGCGGGCCGCCTTGGCGGTCGGCACCGTGTAGAAGCGGATCAGGATGTGCGGCAGGCCGGCGGTGCCGAGCACCAGGGCGATGCCCAGGGACAGCAGGTCAACCTTGTTGTAGAAGGTCTGCGTCGAGTTGCCGGCGACTTCCACGCCGTACCGCAGCCCGGGTTCGAGGAACGCGCTGCCCTTGCCGGATGCCTCGGCCGCCTGACCCAGCAGTGCCGACAGGTTGAAGTTGAACTTGGCCAGCACCAGGATGGTCATCAGCAGCGCGCCGCCCATGAGCAGGAACGCCTTGACGATCTGCACGTAGGTGGTGCCCTTCATGCCACCCACCGTGACATAAATGATCATCAGCGCCCCCACCATGATGATGGTGGCCACCTTCGCGGTGTCCGCGTCCATGCCGAGGAAGGTCGTCCCCGGCCGGATGCCGAGCAGCAGCGCGACCAGCGCGCCGGCACCCACCATCTGGGCGAGCAGGTAGAAGATCGACACCGTGATGGTGGAGACCGCCGCCGCCGTACGCACCGGACGCTGACGCATCCGGAACGCCAGCACGTCCGCCATCGTGTACCGGCCCGAGTTCCGCAGCAGCTCCGCCACCAGCAGCAGGGCCACCAGCCAGGCGACCAGGAAGCCGATCGAGTAGAGGAAGCCGTCGTAGCCGTACAGCGCGATGATGCCGGCGATGCCGAGGAACGAGGCGGCCGACATGTAGTCGCCGCCGATCGCCATGCCGTTCTGGAAACCGGAGAAGGACCGGCCACCCGCGTAGAAGTCGGTCGCCGTCTTGGTCTGCCGGCTGGCCCAGATGGTGATGCCCAGGGTCACCGCCACGAAGACCAGGAAGAGCGTGATGGTCAGGTTGCGGGCGGTGTGGTTGCCCGCCTCAGCCGCGAGGAACGTCTCAACCGCGTGGACCGTGCTCATGGGTCACCTCCCCGATCTCGGCGCGGATCCGGTCCGCAATGGGGTCGATCTTCCGGTCCGCGTACCGGGAGTAGAGCCAGGCGATCAGGAACGTGGAGACGAACTGGAGCAGGCCGAAGACCAGCGCGACGTTGATGTTGCTGCCGAACAGCTTCGTGCCCATGAAGTCCCGGGCGTACGCGGAGAGAATGACGTAGAGCGCATACCACAGGAAGAACGCGACGGTCATCGGGAAGACGAAGCCGCGCAGCGCACGCCGCAGCCCGGCGAACTCGTCCGACCGTTGTACGGCCAGGTACTTGTCCGACTCGGAAGCGGCCGGAGCGGGTGTGTCCGTGGACATCTGTGGATCACCACCTTCACAGGCGTCAGAGGAGTTTCGCGCACCGTAAAGAGCGCACTCCCCGGCAGGGAAGGCTGAGATCGACGACGGTCGGCGAGTGCGCCGAGCGGTTGGCTGGCTGCGCCAAGTGACTCAGGTCACTGCGGTGATCGGTCGGGCCCGGACGAGACGCCCGGTCAGGCCGGCAACTCGTGGTAGCGACCGCGGTAGTGCAACAGCGGCACGGACTCCTCGGCCAGGTCGACGGCCTCGATCGTGGCCTCGACCAGCAGGCCCCAGCCGTACTCCCGGGCGGTGTCCAGCCGGCACCCGGCCCAGCCGCCGCCGTCCGCCGGGACCGGCCCGTACGACGTCTCGACCCAGTCGCCGGTGGCGAACAGCCCGCCCGGGGCCGGAAAGAGGCCGGCGAACCGGTCGGCGAGCTGCCGGTGTGGCGGGCCGAGCGGCGTGACCGCGAACCGCCCCGACTCCTCGACGGCCGCCCAGAGGTCGGACTCCGGGTCGATCAACCCGAGCAGTCGGTCCGGTTCCCCCTCGGCCACCAGGGTCGACGAGACCGTCAGCCCGGCCGGACCGGGTGCCGTCCAGAGGGTCACCGGTGCGGCGAGCCGACCACGCAGCCGGCGTACCGGCGACCGTTGCCCGGTCGGCACCGCGAACGGATCGGTGTGGTGGATCTCGGCACCCGGCTCATGATTCACGTGAAACATTGTGCCGCCCCGGCCCCGCGCCCAACCAAGGAAGCGCTCGTGCAGGTCGGCGGGTCGCCCGTGGAGCCGGGTGAGCTGAGCGCCGGCCTCCGTCATCAGGGCACCCAGGTAGACCAGCAGCCCCACCCGGTCGTGCCGGTACTCGGCGAGCAGCGCCAGCCGAGCCGGCTGGCACGGCCAGGGCGCCCCGCAGCCGCGACACCGCCAGAGCGGCCGCATCGGCAGGTGCGGCCTGCTCACCACCGACGCCCTCCGTCCCACGCCACGATCCGAGCAACTTCCCGGAAGCTGCTGCCTCCGGCACCTGGGAGGCACCAGAAACCCTGATGTTGCGCGGATCTCGGCAACGAGCATCGGGTGCGGGCGGCCGCGCCGGTGACACGACGCTTCCGGTCGGCGCAGCTCACCACCGACCGCCGTTCGCGCGCCAGGTCTGCGCCGGGGTCAGCCAACCGGCCCGGCCCGGTCGTGGCATGGCCACCGTCGGCCCGACCGCCCACGCAGGCGGCCGAGCGGGCACGCCCGGCGGCGTTTCCGCGCCGGGCACCGCCGCCGGTGCTGCAGGCTCCCTTCTCCGGTACGACCACAGCGCCCCGTTCCTGCCCCGGATGAACCCGAACATGGCTGATCTCCTCCCGGTCGACGAGGGCCGCCCCGGCCGGGGGATGACCGGGGCGGCCCGAACGCAGGACCCGATCGCCGGGACGTCGCCTCCACCGGCCGGGCCGCGTGCCCTCCACCCTGGACGGAAAGGCGCGGACGCGGGAGGATGCCAGGGCTTACTACACAGCGCAGTCGCGTACTTACCGGAGAGGTAAGGATGAACGTCGAAATGTGGGTACGGGCGTTGAAGGCCGCCCGGGCCGGTGCCGAGGTGTCCCAGGAGGCGTTGGCGACCGCCACGAAGTGGAGTCCGTCGACGGTCGCGGCCATCGAGACCGGCCGACGTCGACCGACAATGGAGTTCGCGGTAGCCGCCGACGAGGCCCTGGCAACCGGCGGCCTCCTCGCCGAACTGTTGCGTGCTGCCGATCGCCAGCGGCTGCCGACGTGGTTCATTCCGTGGCGCAACCACGAGGAGCAGGCGATCAGGCTCTGCGAGTTCGAGCCGTGCCTGATTCCGGGGCTCCTGCAGACCGAGGACTACGCCCGCGCTGTCATTTCCGCTGGTGGACTGAATCCCACCAAGGTGGTGGACGAGCTGGTCACGGTCCGGATGGAACGACAGCAGTTGTGGCAGCGGGCGGAGTCGCCGCAATGCGTCTTCGTCCTCGACGAGACGGCTCTCCGCCGCCCGGTCGGCGGGCCGGCGGTACTGGACGCTCAGCTCGGTCGGCTGATGGAACTCGCCGTCATGCCGAGCGTCAGACTCCACATCGTGCCGCTCGACGCCGGAGCTCACGTCGGACTGACCGGCGGCTTCCTGCTCGCTGAACTGCCCGACGGGGAACGGGTCACCTATGTCGAAGACGTGGCTCGTGGACACGTCATCGACGACCCGGACGTCGTGCGTCTGATTGGTCGGAAATGGGATAGCCTGCTCGGCGAGGCATTGTCCACAAGCGCCTCGCTGGATCTGATCCGGAAGCTGAAGGTGACGCCATGACCGTTCCTCAACCCCGCTGGCGGACGTCGACCAGGTCTGGCGACACCGGCGGAGCCTGCGTCGAGGTGGCGGACAACGTGCCTGGCGTTGTGCTGGTCCGGGACAGCAAGGACCGTTCCGGCCCGATTCTCACCTTCGCTCCGGCTGCCTGGCGTGACTTCATCACCGCCGCTGGCCGCCGCGCCGGTTAACGACGCGGGGTGACAGTGGCCAGCAGTTCCGGCAAGCGTCGGTCCAGCACGTCGCCGGCCAGGTACGCGCCCAGCAGCGCCGCGCCCAACCCGTAGGCGACGCCGACCGGCAGGGCCAGCCAGAGCCACGCGTCACCGAGCAGCGCGGCGGCCACCACCATCGGCACCCCGGCGACCGCCGAGACGACCATGGCCAGCAGGGTGAGCAGCCCCTTCGCCAGGCCCGCGCCGCTGTTCATCGCGAACGGGTTGCTCGTCTCCGGCAGCGAGTACGCCCCGAGCACCGAGACGAAACCGGTCACCGCCAAGCCGGCACCGTAGGTGGCGGTCAGGCTGCCCGCCATCAGGCCGATCCACCCCGGACGCCCGAGCAGCGTCGACAGCACCACCGAGACGACCACCAGCATCGGCAGCACGTACAACGAGAACGCGGTCATCCGCGCCTGCAGCTCCAGCCGGCCGGGTACGCCGGCCACCACGTTCGCCGCGTACGCGCTGCCATCGAAGCCGAACTGGTTGGCCAGGGTGACCGCGGCGACAACGCCCACGACGACCATGGAGAGCGTGACCACGACCGGCGAGTTGTCGTTGGCATTCGTCGCCGGACCCGAGCCGTCGCCGGCCACGAACCCCGCGCCACCCAGGTTGACCATCACGGGTACGAAGATGCCGACCACCGCGATCGTGATCAGGTTGGCCCGGCGGCGCGCGTCCCGCCACCAGTAACGGGCCTCCCGGGCGACCAGGGCACCGAACCGGTCCCGGCGGGCCCAACCGGCGACCCGGGGAAACAGCTGGGCGACCGCGCCACCGTCGACCCCACGTCGTGCCGGGGCCTTACCGGCGCTCGCCGCACCCACCATCGCCGACTCCAGCGAACGGGACCACCAGGCCAGCAGGGCGACGAGCGCCACCACCGTGATCAGCAACTTGACCGGTGCCGCCCACACCCGCCCCTGGGCCACGTCGATGCCGGCGGTCCACGGCGCGCCCAACGGCGTCCAACCGATGACCGTCGCCACACCGGCCAGCCGGTCCCAGTCCGCCTCGCGCAGCGCGGCGAGGCCGAAGATCTGCAACGGGCCGAGCAACGCGGCGACCACCGCCAACAGCACGGCCGCCAGGTCGCGGACCCGTCGGGACCGCAGCATGGTGGCGAAGGCGCTGGTCACCGCCCGGCTGGCGGCCACACAGAGCAGCAGCCCGGCGAGCACCCCCACGACGGCGACCAACCCCGCCGACCAGCCACCCAACGACGAGGCGGTCAACACCAGCCCGGACGCCGCGACCAGCACCGCCACCACCGGCACGCTGATCAGGGCCGCCACGAACAGGCCGGTCACCAACGTGCGCCGGGGCAGCGGCAGCAGCGCGAACCGGGCCGGGTCGAGTGTCTCGTCCACGCCGAAGAAGACAAGTGGCAGCAGCAGCCAACCGAGCACCAGCAGCCCGCCGCCGGCCGCCGCGACCAGCACCGCGTACCGGCCGTTGCCGGTCAGGCCGGGCGCGGCGAAGAGGAAGAACCCGCTGGCGGCGAACCACAGCCCGAGCAACGCGCCGCCGACGAACATGGCGATCCGCCAGCCCTGGCCCCGGAAGTTGTTGCCCATCACCCGCAGCTTCAGCCGCACGAAGTGGCGGGCGGAGACCGGCCGGGCCGGTGCGGCGGCGGTGGCGTCAGCGCTCACCGGGAGAGCCACGACAACTCCTCGCCGGTCGCGGTGCGCCCGCCGACCACCTCGACGAAGACCTGCTCCAACGAGCGGTCGCCACGGACCTCGTCGATGGTCCCGACCCGCTTGATGGTGCCGCTGGCCAGGATCGCCACGTGCGAGCAGAGCCGCTCGACGACCTCCATCACGTGACTGGAGAACACCACAGTGCCGCCACCGGCCGCGTAGCGGGTGAGGATGTCCCGGATCAGCGCCGCGGAGACCGGGTCGACCGCCTCGAACGGCTCGTCCAACACCAGCACCCGGGGACCGTGCAGCAGCGCGCAGGCCAGGCCGATCTTCTTCTTCATGCCCGCCGAGTAGTCCACCACCAGGGTCCGACCGGCGTCACCGAGCGCCAGCACGTCCAGCAGCTCGGCGGCCCGCTGGTCGACGACCGCCGGGTCCATCCCCCGCAACAAGCCGTTGTACGCGAGCAGCTCCGCCCCGGTCAGCCTGTCGAACAGCCGAACCCCGTCGGGCATCACGCCGAGCAACCGCTTGGCGGTCACCGGGTCCTGCCAGACGTCGTGCCCGAGCACCCAGGCCGAGCCGGCATCCGGACGCAGCAACCCGACCGCCATCGACAGGGTGGTGGTCTTTCCGGCGCCGTTCGGGCCGAGCAGGCCGTAGAAGGAGCCGGCGGGGACGTCCAGGTCGACGCCGGCCACCGCGATCGTGCCGTCGAACCGCTTGGCCAGGCCACGCAGTGCGAGCGCGGGGTGCTCAACAGTCATGCGCCGACGTTATCCGTCGACAGCCAGTTCCGCCCTCCGGCGGCGGACGGACCCGCGTCCTCCTGGAGGCGTAGCTGGTAGCAATCTCTCGACTTCTGAAGTAGTGTTGATATCGTGTCGATGCCCTTGGAATCCGTGCCGTTTTCGGAGCTGCTACGGCAGCCGGCCGAGACTGCAGAACGGCTCTCCCGTGCCCGTGCAGTGCGGCTGCGCCGCCGCGACGCCGCTGACCTGGTGCTGATGTCCGCCGACCGGGCGGCAGCGGAGGGCGAAGTGGTGGACCTGACCGCCCGCCTGCTGGCGAGCGTCGTACGCCGGGATCCGACCTTGGTGCGTGAGGCGTTGCCTACCGTGCTGCCGTGGGTGCGATTCCTGCCGCCAGAAGACCGCGAACAGATGACCGCCGAATTCGTCGAGACAGCGGAGGCGGCGGCGTCGGTGGGAAATACCGCGGCCGTCTCGCAGTTGCTCACCGAGTGGCGAAACAGCGCCGAAATCCACGCTGACCCCGACCTGCACCGGGTCCTGGCCGCACCCAGCTCCGACGACTTCGGGGCAGTGCCCCGCCCAACCGCCGAGTGAGCGCCAAACGAGGCGATCGGGCGGCGCCACCGGCCCGCCCCGGCGGTTACCTGCTGCGATTCGCCACGAACGACGCGGCCAAGGGCTGGGAGGAGCTGTGCCGTCAGGCCGCCGCCAACACCCGCGCTGCCTTCGACGCCATCGAGTCCACCCCGTGCCCGTCCCCACCGACAACCCGACAACACCCCCTGAAAGGCTCCCTCGCCACCGCTGAGCACAACGGGAAAACACTCCCGCAGTGGCAGTACGAGGTGACCGCTGGCGGTCGCGTCTGGTACCTCCCCGACCACGACACCCGCACCTGCTGGATCAAGCACGCCGGCACGGGCCACCCCAGAGCCACCAGCTGAACATCCCCGATCGTCTGGGCGCTTCCCGGGCAGGGCGGGCTACATCCGGAGGGCTTCCGGGGTGTGCAGGCGGAGCATGGTGGCGGCGATGTCGGCCGGGGCCCGCCTGCGGGTCGCCATCGACACGGCGACCATCACGGTGAAGGCCAGTGGCACCGTCCAGGCGGCCGGCTGCGCGATCAGCGTGGCCGGCCAACCAGACAGCGGCGGGCCGAGCACGGTGACCAGCACCGCGCCGATCGCCGCGCCGCCGCCGACCACCACACCCGCGGCGGCGCCCACGTCGGTCAGCCCGCGCCACCAGATGCCGAGCACCAGCAGCGGGCAGAAGCTCGACGCGGCGACCGCGAAGGCCAGCCCGACGACCTGCGACACGTCCAGCCCGGAGACGTGCAGTGCCAGCACCGCCGGCACACCACCGGCGATGACGGTGGCGAGCCGGAAACCGCGTACCGAGCCCCGACCGAGCACGTCCGTCGAGATCACCCCGGCGACGCTGGTCAGCAGGCCGGACGAGGTGGAGAGGAACGCCGCGAACGCGCCCGCGGCGACCAGCGCGGCGAGCAGCCGCCCGACCAGCCCGTCACCCAGGGCCGCGCCGGGTAGCAGCACCACCACCGCGTCGGTCTGGCCGCTGAGCAGCAGTTGCGGGGTGTAGATCCGGCCGAGGACCCCGTACAGGGTGGGCAGCAGGTAGAAAACGCCGACCAGGGCCAGCACGACCAGGGTGGTCCGGCGGGCCGCCGCGCCGTCCGGGTTGGTGTAGAAGCGCACCAGCACGTGCGGCAGGCCCATGGTGCCCAGGAACGTGGCCAGGATCAGCGAGTACGTGGCGAACAGGCCCCGGTCGTCGGCACCTGCGGCGCTGGGCAGCAACCAGTCGTTGGCGTCGGTGGCCGCACCGGACACCGCCGGCACCGGGTCACCGGCGGCGAAGGTCAGCTCGTCGCCGGGGCGTACCTCCCGGATGTCGCCGTCGGGCAGGGTGAGGGTCGCCCGGTGCTCGACCACGACGGTGGTCGCGGCCCGGAACGTCGGCCCGTCGGGTGGGGTCACCGCCGGGCGGCCGTCGGCCTGCCACTGCAACGCCAGGAAGATCACCGGTACGGCGAGAGCGGTCAGCTTGAGCCAGTACTGGAACGCCTGCACGAAGGTGATCGCGCGCATCCCGCCCAGCGCCACGTTCGCGGTGACAACGGCCGCCACCAGCAGGGCACCGAGGGGGTACGGGGAGCCGGCCACCGTGGCCAGGGTCAGCCCGGCGCCCTGGAGCTGCGGCACCAGGTACAGCCAACCGATGAAGATCACGAAGGCGGTGGCCAGGATGCGGAGTCGACGTGAGCCCAGCCGCAGCTCGCAGAAGTCGGGCAGGGTGAACGCACCGGAGCGGCGCAGCGGCGCGGCCACGAACAGCAGCAGGGCCAGATAGCCGGCGGCGAAGCCGACCGGGTACCAGAGCACGTCCACGCCGTACTTGAGGACCAGCCCGGCGATGCCCAGGAAGCTCGCCGCCGACAGGTACTCCCCGCCGATGGCGGCGGCGTTCCACGTCGGACTGATCGCCCGGGACGCCACCAGGAAGTCGGACGTGGTCCGGGCCAACCGCAGCCCGTAGAAGCCGATCCCGACGGTGACCAGGGTGACCGCGACGATGGCCGGGACCACGAAGTCGTTGCCCACTCAGCGCTCCGGCCGTTGCACCAGGTCGGTGAAGTCCTGCTCGTTGCGTTCGGCCAGCCGCACGTACGCCCAGCCCACGGCGATCAGGAACGGGAAGGACGCCACCCCGAGCAGCAGCCAGGGCAGGTTGACGCCGGCCACGGTGGTCCGGCCGAGCGAGGGCGCGATCGCGAACAGCCAGGGCAGCCCACCCAACCCGATGGCCACCACCAGGGACAGCCGCAGCGCCAACGCGAGTTGAGCCCGGACCAGGCCGCGGACCAGCGCCTCGCCGACCTGGGTCTGCTGGGCCAGCTCGGTGCGGGTCCGCTCGGCGCGGGTGTCCTGCCGGGTGATCTCGGCCAGCACGATCCGGGACCGCCGGGGCGGCGGCACCGCAGCGCCTGACCCCACGTCCGGGAGTTGCTTGGCCACCCCGGCAGTCTCGCCGGCCGTACGCGATTGTCAAGCAGTGCGGTGTGCACATCGGTGGGTGGCGTTGTGCATAACCTGTGGAGAACCGCTCACGCCTGTGGATAACTCGGGGATCACCCCGGCTGGCGTGTGGGAACTCCCGAGGCTCGTTGTGGACAACCGACCGAGCTGTCAGGGTGGTCCGGTAGAGAGGAGGTGTGACGGTGACCAACCCTGCCCGGCCCGGCTGGGGCGACGCCTGGACGGTGGACGACCTCCAAAGCCTTCCCGAGGACGACCAGGTCTACGAGATCTTCGACGGGAGCCTGCTCGTGTCCCCCCATGCGGACGTCTTCCATGGCGCGGTCGCCAACCGCCTCCGCCGTACCCTCGACCGGCAGGCCCCCGCCGGTGTGCTCGTCGGTCAGGACATCGGGGTCAGCGCGAAACGCTCGTCGTACTTCGTGCCTGATCTCTTCGTCGCCACGGAGAGCGCACTGGACAGCGGCGGCGCCGCGCTCGACCCGGCCGACGTGCTCCTCGTCGTCGAGGTGATCTCGCCAAGTAACGCCGGCCGCGACCTGGTCCTCAAACGTCACGAGTACGCGGCCGTCGGCATTCCGCTCTACTGGTTGGTGGAGCCCCGCAAGCAGACCCTGACCGTGCTGGTGAATGGCGTGGGCGGCTACCGCGAGCAGGTCGTTCTGCCGGTCGGCGAGGTCTACCGCGCCGAGCGGCCGTTCCCTCTCACCCTGCCGCTGGCCGACATCTTCTGACCCGTCACCGGGAGCCGCCCGCCCGCCCCGTCGACTGTCAGCCCAGGCCGATGCGCTCCGGCCGGGCCGAGGCGGAGCCGAGCCAGGTGTGCGGGTTGCCGTGCCAGCACCAGCCCAGCTTGGGCGCGCCCTGGCTGATCCAGAGCGCCGGCACCCGCCTGTCGCCGCAGCGGGAGCCGATCAGCGAGAAGCACCTGTTGCTCGCCAACGCGGCCGGGTGCAGCGTGATGAAGGCGAGCCCTTCGTCGATGCTGAGCGGCAGCCGGCCCTGCGCGGTGATCCCCTCCAGGGCGGTGGCCGGGGCCAGGTTGCGGTACTCCTCGCCCCGGTCGACGTCGAAGAGCAGGTACGCCGGCCCGGCGGGCACCTCCAACTCCTTGATCGGGTCGAAGCGGGGCAGGTCGTCCTCGGCGTAGTGCCGGTCGACGACGCCGGGCTTGCGCTTGCCGGCCAGTGTGGTCAGCGCCACCCGTTCCGGCACCCCGATCAGGTCCCGGGTGATGACCAGCAGGAACGGCACCCGGGCGTCGGTGGGGGCGGGCAGCCCGGCGGTGCCCTCGACCGCAGTGGCCCGCAGTGGCGCGACCAGGTCGCGGAAGGCGTTCTCAGTCAGCCCGGCGAGGGCGGGATAGCCGAGCTGCACCAGTCGGTCGAGTTGGTTGTCGAACTCGGATTCGGCGTTGAACGGGGTCTCGGTCACGCAGGCCTCCCGGAAGTCGTACGGTCTATCGTACAACGTACGGCAAACCGCTTCTCATTCCCGGCTCAGCGACTCCAGTCCTGTTTCGCGGCCCTGACCAGCTTGTCCTTCAACTCCCTGGTGTGCCGCCGGCTCACCGGCAGCTCGGTGGAGTCGATCACCACCACGTAGCCGGAGTTGACCAGTCGCAACTCCGCGATCAACTTCAACTGCACCAGGTACGACCGGTGCACCCGGACAAAACCGGCATCGGCCCAGCGCTCCGCGAGCGTGGCCAGCGAGACCCGCACCAGGTGCGACCCCTCCGCGGTGTGCAACCGGGCGTAGTCGCCCTGCGCCTCCACCCACCGCACCGCCGAGCGGGGCAGCATCCGGGTGGTGCCGGCCAACTCGATGGGGATGGTCGGGTCCTCCTCCGCGCGGGCCAACGCCGCCGGATGCGACGGCACCACCCGCGAGCCGATCACCCGGCGCAACGACTCGGCCAGCCGATCGGCGCGAACCGGTTTCCGCACGTAGTCGGTGGCGCCCAGATCGAAGGCGTCCACCGCGCCGTCGTCGTACGCGGTGACGAACACGATCGCCGGTGGGCGGGCGAAGCGGCGCAGCACCCGGGCCAGCTCCATGCCGTCCAGGCCGGGCATCCGGATGTCCAGGAAGACCACGTCCACGTCGGCGTCGCGCAACAACCGCAACGCCTCGGTGGCGTCGGAGGCCGTGTGCAGCCGGGCCACCCGGGGATCGGCCCGCAGGTGGTACGCCAACTCGTCGAGCGCGGGCGGTTCGTCGTCGACGGCGAGGACGCGCAGGAAACCGGACGCGTTCACCACGCCCGTCCCGGCTCGCTCGCTCACGAGCCGGCCCGCACGCCGGGGTGGAACTTCGGCACCCGCATGCTCACCTTCGTACCCGAACCCAGCCCGGTCTCCACGACCAGACCGAACCGGTCACCGAAGACCGAGCGCAACCGCTCGTCGACGTTGGAGAGGCCGACGTGCTGGCCCGTGTCGTCACCCGGGTCGCCGATGCCGTGGGCCAGCTCGGCGATGCCGGCGGTCAGCGTGGTCGGATCCATTCCCACTCCGTCGTCCTCCACCGTGATGTGACATTCGGCCCCCGCGTCCCGGGCCTCGATGCTCACCATGCCCGTGCCCGGCTTGCGGGACAACCCGTGGCGGACGGCGTTCTCCACCAACGGTTGGAGGCAGAGGAACGGCAGCGTCACCGGCAGCACCTCCGGGGCGATCTGCAACCGCACCTGCAACCGGTCGCCGAACCGGGCCCGCTCGATGGTCAGGTACCGGTCGATCGACCGCAGCTCCTCGGCCAGCGTGGTGAACTCCCCGTGCGCCCGGAACGAGTACCTGGTGAACTCCGCGAACTCCAGGATCAGCTCCCGGGCCCGCTCCGGGTCGGTGCGCACGAACGAGCCGATCGCGGTCAGCGCGTTGTAGATGAAGTGCGGGCTGATCTGGGCCCGCAACGCCCGGATCTCGGCGCGGGCCAGCCGCTCCCGCGACGAGTCCAACTCGGCCAGGGCGAGCTGGTTGCCGGCCCAGTGCGCCGTCTCCAGGGTGGCCTGCACCAACCCCGGAGGCGGTGGGCTGTCGGCGACCGCCACCAGCGCGCCCACCACCCGGCCGTCCGCCCCCAGCAACGGTGCGACCACCGCCCCCCGGATCGGGCAGTCCACCCGGTCGCAGTGCAGATCCTGCTCACCCAGCACCGTCGAACGGCCGGTGTCCACCGTCCGCCGGGCCGCCGCGAGCAGTTGCTCCCCGTGGTGCGTGCCGCGCCCGTCCAGGGCCAGCAACCGGTCGGCGTCGGTGAGCGCCAGACCGGCCGCGCCCACCAGAGCCCGCAGATGACGTACGGCCTTCGCCGCGCCCGCCTCGCTCAACCCCGCGCGCAGCGGCTCGGCGGCCAGCCCGGCGGTGTGCAGCACCTCGTAGGTGGCCCGCTGGGTGGCGGTGGCGATGCCCCGGCGGGCCCGCAGCCGCAGCACCGCCAACAGGGCCGCGGTCAGCGCGGTGACGAGTGAGACGACGCCGACCACGGCGGAGAGGTTGGCAGCCACGCAGCGATCCTCGCCCCTGCGGGCCGGCGCGCCAACCCTCTAGTACGCGCCCTTGCGGGCGAGCACCACCCCGACCGTGCGCCACAGGATGCTCAGGTCGTACGCGAGCGACCAGTTGTCGACGTAGTAGAGGTCCAGTCGGACCGACTCGTCCCAGGACAGATCGGAGCGGCCGGAGACCTGCCACAGCCCGGTCATGCCGGGGCGGACCAGCAGGCGGCGGCGCACGTCACCCAGGAAGTCGCCGTCGTCGGCCGGCAGCGGGCGGGGCCCGACCAGCGACATCTCGCCCCAGAGCACGTTGATCAGCTGGGGCAGCTCGTCCAGCGAGGTGGCCCGCAGGAAACGACCGACCGGGAAGACCCGCGGGTCCTCCTTCATCTTGAACAGCATGCCGTCGGTGTCGTTCCGGTCGACCAGGCTGGCCAGCCGCTCCTCGGCGTTGACGTACATGGTCCGGAACTTCCACACCCGGAACGTGCGCCCCTCGTGCCCCACCCGGGGCTGCCGGAAGAAGACCGGCCCGGGGTCGGAGATCCGGATCGCCACGCCGATGGCCACGAAGAGCGGGATCAGCAGCAGCAGACCGAGGCCTGCGGCGACCCGGTCCAGCAGGTTCTTGGCCAGCAGTGCCGGCCCGGAAAGGGTCGGCTCCTCGACGTGCAGCAGCGGCAGACCCTCGATCGGCCGGATGTGCACCCGGGGGCCGGCGATGTCGGTGAGCTGCGGGGCGACCACCAGGTCGACACCGGAACCCTCCAGCTGCCAGGCCAGCCGCCGCAGCTCGCCCGGCTCGGCGCTGGCCGACCCGCAGACGGCGATGGTGTCTCCGCCGACCTCACGGACCAGGGCCAGCACGTCCCGGCCGGAGTAGACCGGCACCGGGGTCGGCATCCCCCGGGCCGCCGCGTACCCGTTGGTGATGTGGATGGCGACGGGCATCAGCCCGGCGGACGGGCTGCGGGTGACCGCCGCGTAGACCTCCAGGCACTCCGGCAGGGTGCCGACCAGCACCATCCGGTGCGCGGCCTGGCCGGCCTGCCGGCGGATGTAGTGCAGGGCCCAGCGGGCCACGAACCGGCCCCAGAGGATCAGCAGCGCCGCACCGACCAGCGCGGTGCCCACGGTGAACCGGGAGAGCTGGGTCACTGTGGCGAAGGCGAGGAAGGAGACGCTCGCGGCCACCGTCACCGACGCCCGGATGACCCGCTTGTACTCGTCGGGCCCGAGCCCCAGATAGCGCCGGTCGTACGCCCGGTTGCCCCAGAGGATGACGACCCAGCCGAGCGGGAGCAGAAGGTAGGAGATGGTGTGGAACCAGGTCGGGTCCTGCTTGGTGCCGGAGAACCCGGAGGCGGCCTGGTCGAAGAGCTGGATGGCGATCCAGCTGGCGAACGCGGCCGCGCCGAAGTCGAGCAGGACCAGGATCGCCGTGTAGGGGCGGTGCCAACGGGAGACACGACGTCGCGCCCTGGCCCACGCCGACCGGGGTACACCGTTGTGCGTAGTCGGCGTCGGCGGCTGGATCTCGAAGCTGTCGACGTGCCGCACGAGTCTGCTCCGGCCTTCGTTGGATACCGGGCGCTGGAGGCTTGCCGTCACCTCACCCATGTCCTCCCGCATGACACGGGCCGCTCACTCGGCGTGAAGGCCCGGGTCGCCCACCGTCCCAGTCTCCCACGCGAGCCCGACCGGTTGCCGCCCCGAAGGAGATTGGCGACCGATGGTTACGGTGGGATCTGGCCGGCTCCACACCATTTCAGAAGCCGGGGACCGGGCCACTATACCGATGGATACCCGAGCGGCGGGACCGGCGGACCGGAGCTTCGGCACAGTGAGGGCGAATCCACTCCGTGATCACCGAGTGTAATTACTCACCGTACGAGGCGGGACAACCGACGGTCAGCGAGCGGCTTCCCGCCGGTCTGGCAGGTCGGGCAGTACTGGAGGCTGGAGTCGGCGAACGACACCTCGCGCACGGTGTCCCCGCACACCGGGCAGGGCAGACCGGTCCGCGCGTGCACCTTCAGACCCGAACGCTTCTCGCCCTTGAGTTCGGCGGCCCGCTGACCGAGGGACCGCTCGACCGCGTCACCGAGGACCTGCCGGGTGGCGGCGTGCAACGTGGCGAGCTGGGCGTCGGTGAGCCGATCGGTGATCGCGAACGGCGACAGCTTCGCCGCGTGCAGGATCTCGTCGGAGTACGCGTTGCCCACGCCGGACAGCACCGACTGGTCGGTCAGCACCCCCTTGACCTGCCCCCGCCGGCTCCGCAACCGCTCGGTGAAGGTGGGCAGGTCCGCGGCGAGCGCGTCCGGGCCCAGCTTGGCCACCCCGGGGACCGCCGCGAGGTCGGTGACCAGGTACGCCGCCAGCTTCTTCTGGGTGCCCGCCTCGGTGAGGTCGAAGCCGGAACCGTCGTCGAGGCGTACCCGCACCGCGATCGGGCCCTTGCCCGGGCGTAGTGGTGTGGTGGCGGGGAACGCCTCCCGGTAGTGCAGCCAGCCCGCCCGCGCCAGATGCACCACCAGGTGCAGGCCACCCTCGAAGAGGACATCGAGGAACTTTCCGTGCCGACTGGCATCGACCACCGCCCGGCCGGCGACCTCGGTCGGCGCCGGCTCGTACGTCTTCAGGGCACTGATCGCGGCGATCTCCAGCCGATCGACACGCCGCCCCACCGCGCGCTGTCGCAGGTAACCCGCGAGCGCCTCAACCTCCGGTAGCTCGGGCACGACCCAACGGTAGCCTTCTTTCCCGTGAGAATCGTGGTGGCGCACAACCGGTACCGGGAAGCCCAGCCCTCCGGTGAGAACACGATCGTCGACTCGGAGATCGCTCAGCTCACCGCCGCTGGCGTCGAGGTGCTGCCCTTCATCCGTAGTTCGGACGAGATCCCGTCGATGTCGAAGGCGGCGAAGGCGCTGCTGCCGATCTCGCCGATCTGGGCTCCGCGCGCCCAGCACGACCTGAGCCGCCTGCTCATCGAGCACCGGCCGGACGTTCTGCACCTGCACAACCCGTACCCCCTGCTCTCGCCCTGGGTGGTGCGGACCGCGCACCGACACGGCGTGCCGGTGGTGCAGACGGTGCACAACTACCGGCAGGTCTGCTCCTCGGGGATCTACTTCCGCGACGGGGTGATCTGCCAGGACTGCAAGGGTCGGGCGTTGGGGGTGCCGGCGATCAAGCACCGCTGCTACCGCGACTCGGCGGCGCAGAGCGCGCTGATGGCGACCACCCTGGCCGTGCACCGGGGCACCTGGCGCTCGGTGGACCGGTACATCGCGCTCACCTCGGCGATCGCCGACCACCTGCGCGACTACGGCATCCCGGACGAGCGCATCGTGGTGAAGCCGAACTCCGTACCCGATCCGGGTCGGCCGGCGCCGCTCGGTGACGGGTTCCTCTTCATGGCCCGGCTCTCCCCGGAGAAGGGCGTCGACCTGCTGCTGGACGCCTGGCGTCGGCACCCGGTGGGCTCGCTGGGCACGCTGCGGGTGGCCGGCGACGGCGAGTTGCGCCACCTGGTGGAGGCAGCCGCCGCCGAGCGGCCCGACGTGGTGTACCTCGGTCAGCTCGACCGGGCCGGCGTGCAGGCCGCGGTCGAGGCGAGCGCTGTGGTGATCGCCGCCGCGATGTGGCACGACGTGCTACCCACCGTGATCATCGAGGCGTTGGCGAGCGGCCGGCCGGTGCTCGGTACGGCGTTGGGCGGCATTCCGTACCTGGTCGGGGCCGACGCCCCGCACGAGCCCGCCGGCACCGGCCCGGCCGCCGTCGCCTCAACGGTCGCCTCACCTGTCGCGTCCGAGGTCGCCTCGCCGATCGCCCCCGGGGGCGGGCGGTCGGCGATGCCGGCCGGTATCGCTCAGGGCGAGGCCGGTTGGGTGGTCGCGCCGGAGCCAGCCGCGCTCGCAGCCGCCCTGCCGGTCGCCCGCGCCGGTGCGCCCGGACTGGCCTCGCCCGCCCGCGCCCGCTACGAGCGCACCTTCCACCCCGACGTCGTCACCAAGCGGCTCATCGACATCTACGCGGGCCTGTCCCGTACCCCCCACCACGTCTGAACCCGCGCCGCTCGCCGCCCCGCCGCCGGCTTGAGGCAGCAACTTCAGGGTTGTTGCGGTGTGCCGGCGGCTGGAGGCAGCAACACCAGGGAAGTTGTGTGGATCTTGGAGCGGGGTCGGGGCGGATGCCCGGCGGGCGGGGCGGGCCCGGCGGGCGGGGCGGTCAGCGCAGGGAGGCGCGGGCGGAGAAGGCGATGCTCGCGAGCAGGAAGCCGCCGTTGACGATGGTGAACGCGACCATCACCCAGAGGACCAGAGCGGGTGCCACAGCCAGCACCAGGGCGGCCACGAAGATCACCGCGCCGTAGTCGCGGACCAGCTTCACCAGACGGACCGGCAGTGAGGTCGAGGTGACCATGCTGGCGGCGTTCGGGCCGGATTGCATCACCGACGTCACCAGGTTGACCATCCAGGTGCCCGCGAACGTCGCCACCAGCCAGGTCGGGGTGGACGACTCCTGTGCCACAGCGGTGGCGGCCAGCGCGGCGACCAGCGCGATCTGCGCGGCCACGTCGCAGAGCACGTCGACCCGGGCGCCGGCCGCGCTGCCCTGGCCGGTCACCCGGGCGAGCTGCCCGTCCGCGCAGTCCAGTGAGTACGCCACCTGCCAGCCGATCAGGGCGAGCAGACCAATCAGCCAGGCCGGTACGTCCCCGGCGGCGACCGGGCCGGCGAGCGCCACCACGGTGACGGAGGTGGCCAGCCCGAGCACCAGGTTGGTGATGGTCAACGCTGTCGGTCGCAGCCCGAGCCGCTGGGCCACCAGCGCGAAGACGGCCCCCAGCCACTGGCTGATCGACTCGCTGAACAGGCCGCCACCCCGGTTGACCCGGTGGAAGTCGGCGATGGTGGGACGGGGGTCAGCCAAGCTGGTCGCGGATTGCACCGGCGTAGTCTGCCAGCCGTTCCCGGGTCTCGGTAGGCGACAGTGCCAGGTGTTCGAGGATGGTGTACCGGTCCGGGCGGGTACGTGGCGCGAACTGGACCGCCTCGATGAACTGGTCGTCGGTGAGCGCGACCTCGGCGGGGAGCCGGGGCAGGCCGTGTCGGGCCAGGCAGGCCGACATCTCGCCGAAGCGGCGGAGGTCGCCGCGCAGCCAGGTGCAGAACAGCGCGCCCAGGCCGGCCAGCTCACCGTGTGAGGCGGTGCCGGGGAAGAGCGAGTCGACCGCGTGCATGATCTCGTGGCAGCCGCCGCTGCACGGGCGGCTGGTGCCGTCGACAGCCATCGCCAGGCCGCTGGAGATCAGCGCCTCGGCCAGCACTGTGACGAACGCGTCGTCCGTCATGTCGCCCGGATGGTTGAGCACCGCCTCGGCGCCCGCCCGCGAGAGCGAGGCCGCCAGCCCGTCGACCGGCTCGCCGCGTACCTGGCGGGACAGCTCCCAGTCGGCCAGCGCGCTGATGTTGCTGACCACGTCACCGATGCCGGCGCGGTTGTGCCGGTCCGGACCGCTGTCCACGAAGTCCAGGTCGACGATCACCCCGATCGGGATGTGCACGCCGTAGGAGCCCTTGATCCCGTCGGTGATCAGGCTGGCCACCGGGGAGGCGATCCCGTCGTTGGCGAGGCTGGTCGCCACCGACACCATCGGCAGCCCGCGTCGGGTGGCCGCGTACTTGGCCACGTCGATGGTCTTGCCGCCGCCGATGCCCACCACCGCGTCGTACGACCGGGCGCGGAGTTTCCCGCCCAGGTCGTCGGCGGCGTCCAACGTCCCGCCAGAGACGGTGAAGACGTCCGCCGAGCGCAGCGACGGTCGGATCAGCTCAGCGATCTGGGCACCCTGACCCGGGCCGACCACCACCGCGACGTCGCCCCCGGAGGAGATCCGCCCGTCGGCCAGGATCGCGCCCAGATCGGCGACCGCCCCGCGCCGCACGTCGATGTGTAGCGGGGTGAGGACGCTACGAGCTAGTAGCGGCACGCGATCTCCCGCGCGCGGGCCAGGTCGGCGTGGTTGTCGACCTCGACCCACGGGACGTCACCGATCGGCGCCGCCCGCACCTCCCCGCCCCGGTCGGAGAACTCCTGGTAGCCGTCCTCGTAGTAGAGGTTCGGGTCCCGTCGCCAGGTCGCCTCCAACGCGTCGGCGAGGGCGTCGGCGACCTGCGGCTCGATCAGCGTCGCGCCGATGTACTCCCCGTACGCCTCGCCCGGGTCCATGATCTTGGTGATCCGGGTGAGCTGGCCGGCGGCGTCGAAGGTGGTCTTCATCTCCTCCTCGGCCAGCGCCTTGAGGGTGTCCACGGCGAGCAGGATGCCCGGACCACGCTCGGCGAGCAGGGTCTTCTCCACGCTCACCGGGTGCACGGTGTCCCCGTTGACCAGCAGCACCCCGCGCGCGAAGTACTCCCGGGCCAGCCAGAGCGAGTAGGCGTTGTTCCACTCCTCGGCCTTGTCGTTGTGCACCAGGGTGAGCGTGACCCCGTACTTCTTCTCCAGGTCGGCCTGCCGGTCGCGGACCGCGTCCGCCGCGTAGCCGACGACGATCACGATGTCGGTGAGCCCGACCTCGGCGAGGTTGCCCAGCGCGATGTCCAGGATCGTCGTCTCGCCGTCCACCGGCACCAACGCCTTGGGCAGGGTGTCGGTGTACGGGCGCAGCCGTCGTCCCGCGCCGGCCGCGAGCACCATTCCGATCATCGCGACATCCTCCCTCGTCCTGCTCCGGTCACCGCTGGAGGATAGCCCCGGCCGGGTGCGCCGCTCCGGCCAACCGGTCAGCCGGGCAACGCCGCCAGGTCGGCGAGCATGGTCAGCCGCTCCTCCGCGCCGAGCGTGGCGTACGGGCCGGCGGCCCGCCGGTCGGTCTCCAGTTCGATGGCGAGCCGTTCGGGGCCGGGCGGCAGGGCGGCGATGCTCGACGCGGTGTGCCCGGCGGCGGCCCAGGCGGCGGCGTGCGCGTCGGCCCGGTGGTGTCGCAGCGCGCCGAGCCGGTTGAGCAGCAGCACGCCGGACGGGGTGCCGTCCGGTTCGTACGGGGGCGCCAGCGCGGCGAAGGCCGACCCGCCCCGGTCCTCTTCCTCGTCGGCCAGCACCAGGGCGTACGACAGCAGTCGGCCGAGCACGGCTACCAGTCGGGCCACCCGGTCGTCGTGACCGGCCCACAGCTCCTCGGTGACCTCGGCGTGCACCTGATAGAGCTCGGTGAGGAAGGCGGCGCCGCGTTCGGTGGCGGAGAGGGTGCCGTCCGGGCTGCGGTAGATCATCCCGTGGGCCACCTGCTTGTCCACGGCTCGCCGGCAGACGACCGGGTCGTGGTAGCGGGTGATCGCCGCGAACCCGGGCCCGTCGACGGTGCCACCGGGTGCGGCCAGTCGGGTGCGCAGGTCGACCAGGAAGCCGGTCGCCGTGACCCCGCCGTAGCGCTGGGACAACTCGGCGCCACCACCGTCCCGGCCGGCCAGCATGCCGGCGCGGAAGGTCCGGTCCACCGCCGGTGCGAGCAGCCCGGCGATCCGGTGGGGCGCCAGCGCGACGGTGTTCACAGACCGATCGACCGGAGGACGGCGAAGCCCTCCTCCGCGATCCGCCGGATCAGCCCGTCGTTGACGTCGCGGTGCTCGTCGAGCACTGTCAGCTCGTGCTCGGCCAGCCAGCGGTACTCGGTGTGCTTACCGGCTTCCAGCCTCGGGCGGTCGAGGTCACCGTCGACGCGGACCAGAAAGTCGTGTTCGGTCCGGGCCAGGCCGTCGTCGCCGACGTAGCTGTACTCGCCCACCTGGCCCAGCACGTGCGAGAGGACCCAACCGGTCTCCTCGGTGATCTCCCGGCGGAGCGCCTCGCCGATGTCCTCGCCCGGCTCCAGGTGGCCGCCGACGATGTCCCAGCAGTTGGGGAACAGGCGTCGGTGTGGTGAGCGGCGCTGGAAGAAGATGCGGCCGTCATGGTCGACGATCAGCGCGCCGGCGCAGCGCAGGGGCTCGGTGGACACCATCCGACAGTAGCCAGCGTCCGCAGCTTGTGCGATGCCGCTCTTGTCCCGGAAACATCCACCGACCACCATGTCTGTACCGAATGCCACCGTCCCAAAGGAGTGATGCGTGATGCAGGTACGGGATGCGATGTCCAGCCAGGTCCTCGTCGTCGGTCCGGAGCACACGCTCCGCCAGGCGGCCCGGATGATGTCGGCCCGTGGTGTCGGGTCGGCGGTCGTGATCGACCCGGATTCCGAGGGCGTGGGGATCATGACCGAACGCGACGTGTTGAAGGCCATCGGCGCCGGCCTCGACTGCGACGTGGAACGCACCGGTGCCCATCTGACCTGGGACGTTGTCTACGCGGGGCCGGAGTGGACAGTGGCCGAGGCCGCCGCCGCGATGGCCCGGGGCGGGTTCCGGCACCTGGTGGTGCTGGACGGCCGGGAGGTCGCCGGCGTGATCTCGGTGCGGGACATCATGCGGGTCTGGTCGGAGAACCAGGCGGTCGCCACGACCTGACCGGGGTGGCACGACCTGACCGGGGGTGGTGTGCCGCGCCGGATCGATGGGTAGACATCCCCTTGCGGGCGCGGAGATGCCGTGGCCCGCGGGGGAGGTCCCGATGCGCGACGCGGAACGGCTGGTCGAGCAGCAGTACGCGATGCTCCTGCGTCGGGACGTGGCCCGGTTGCCGGATCTCTACGCACCGGAGGCGTTCTACGCCATGCCGGGCGTGACGGTCCGCCCGATCGAGCTGCCCGCGCTGCTGCGCACCTGGACCGGCGCCTTCGGAGATCTGCGGGTCGACCCGATGGGTTCGGTCCGCACCGGTGGGGGCGCGGCGGTCGAGCTGCGGCTGACCGGCACCCACACCGGCACCCTGCACTCCCCGTACGGCACCGTCGCGCCCACCGGCCGGGTGGTGAGCTGGGAGGTGGCCGACGTGGTCCGGGCCCGCAAGGGCCGGATCACCGCCTGGCGTTCCTACTTCGACTGGAGTCAGCTTCTCGACGCGCTCGGCGTGCAGCTGGGGGGACTTTCCCGGGCCGCGCAGCACGACGCGCTCGCCCTTCCGGTCTGATCTGCCGCCGACCGGTCCGGCGGGGTCACCCGACCCGGTGGCTCAGGATGCGGACATCGCCGTGCCGACCGCGCGTTCCCCGTCGCCGCCCGTACGCTCAACATCCATGACCGCCGAGCAGTTGATCTCCTTTGCCCGTGGGGCTCCCTCGCTGGACATCGTCGATGTCGAGGGGCTCAAGGCCGCCGCCGTCCGCGCCTTCGACGCCGACCCCGCGGGGGTGACGGCGTACGGCACCTCCGTCGGGTATCTCCCGCTGCGGAAGTGGATCGCCGAGAAGCACGGGGTCGAGGCCGACCAGGTGCTGGTCACCAATGGGTCTCTCCAGGCCGACGCGTTCCTCTTCGACCACCTGGTCCGCCCCGGCGACGCGGTGGTGGTGGAGCGCCCGACGTACGACCGGACGCTGCTCAACCTCCAGCGGATGGGCAGCGAGCTGCACGGCATCTCGGTCCAGCCGGATGGTCTGGACACTGCCGAGCTGCGCAAGCTGCTGGAGTCCGGGGTCCGGCCCCGGCTCGCGCACGTCATCCCGAACTACCAGAACCCGGCCGGCATGACGCTGTCGCTGGAGAAGCGCCGGGAGCTGCTCGACCTGGCCGCCGAGTACGAGTTCACGATCTTCGAGGACGACCCGTACGCGGACATCCGCTTCCGTGGTGAGGCGTTGCCGTCGATGCTCTCGCTGGACACCCGCAATGTGGTGGTGCACGCGTCGAGCTTCACCAAGACGGTCTGCCCGGGTGTGCGGGTGGGTTACCTGGTCGGCCCGGCCGACCTGATCGCCGCCATCGCGAAGAACGCGACGAGCCTCTACATCTCCCCCGGGATGGTGTCGCAGGCGATCGTGCACCAGTTCTGCGTCTCTGGTGACATCGACCGCTCGATCGAGACGGTCCGGGCGGCGCTCGGCGAGCGGGCCCAGGTGCTCGCCGAGTCGTTGCGCCGGCACCTGCCGCAGGCGCAGTTCGTGGAGCCCGACGGTGGCTACTTCCTGTGGGTGGAGTTCCCGCAGGACGTGCTTGTCGACCGGCTCGCCCCGGCGGCGGCCGAGCGCGGCGTCGCCGTGGTCAAGGGCAGCGACTTCATGGTGGACGGCGGGCGGCACGCGCTCCGGCTGGCCTTCTCGGCGGTGACCGCCGACCGGATCGACGAGGGCGTCCAGCGGCTCGCGGCGGCCGTCGAGGCCGTCCGGGACTGAGATTATCTGTCGGGTTCCCGACAGAACGACGATGCCGGCCGTCCCGAGTCTCCCCTCCGGGCGGCCGGCTGGCCCACAATGCTGCGAGCGTCACCCCGTCAGCTGCGGACATCACCGCCCGGCCCCCGGGCCGGCCCCGCCCGGGTGGACGCGGCAGCACAACCTCCCGCCCCCACAGGTGCCGGGCGGGCCGTGTCGTCCCCCGCACACCCCCCGATGCGGCCCGGCCCGCCCGGCGCCGCCCCCAAGCGACCGCCGTCACACCGGTCCTCGACGCCGGTCGGCGTAGCCTGCAAGCCGCAGCTGAGCGCGGGAGGTGACGCGATGACGGATCGGACAGAGCGGGACCGGACGGCACCGTCGACCACCGGTCGGGTGCTGCGACCTCGGGCGTGGCCCTCCCCGGTGCGGGCGATGACCCGCATCCTCAACGCCGACGGCTCGCCGCCCGTCCCGGCACCGACCGGCCCCGGCCGCAGCGCGGTGGTCGACTGCGCGCTCTACGTCGACGGCAAACGGCAGCCCGGCGACTGGACGTACGCGGACGCGCTGGCCGCGGCCCGCCGCGAGGAGCACGGCTTCGTCTGGATCGGTCTGCACCAGCCGGAGCTGGCGGAGATGACCGCCATCGCGGAGACGTACGGCCTGCACGAGCTGGCGGTCGAGGACGCGGTCAAGGCCGAGCAGCGCCCCAAGCTGGAGCGGTTCGGCGACGTCGTCTTCCTGGTGCTGCGTACCGCCCGGTACTGCGAGCACACCGAGCTGACCGAGAACTCCGAGGTGGTGGAGACCGGGCAGGTGATGCTCTTCATCGGCCCGAACTTCGTGATCAGCGTCCGGCACGGGGACGCCTGCCGACTCGCCCCGATCCGCGCCGACCTGGAGACCAAGCAGGAGTTGCTGCTGCACGGCCCGTGGGCGGTGGCGTACGGGGTGACCGACCGGGTGGTCGACCTCTACCTGGAGGTGGCCGACCAGATCGAGGACGACCTGGACATGCTGGAGGCGGAGGTCTTCGACCGGCACGGTCACGGGCGGATCCAGCGGATCTACCAGATGAAGCGGGAGCTGGTGGAGTTCAAGCGGGCGGTGGTGCCGTTGCAACGGCCGCTGATGACGCTGACCTCGCAGGTCAACCGAGACGTGCCCAAGGAGATCCGCAAGTACTTCCGGGACGTGCAGGACCACCTCAGCCGCACCGTGGAGCAGGTGAACTCCTACGACGACCTGCTGAACTCGATCCTCCAGGCGCGGCTGGCCCAGGTCACCGTCGACCAGAACAACGACATGCGCAAGATCGCCGCCTGGGCAGGCATCGCCGCGGTGTGGACCGCCATCGCCGGCATCTACGGGATGAACTTCGACAACATGCCCGAGCTGAAGATGACGTACGGCTATCCCGTCGTCCTCGCCCTCATGCTCGGCGTCTCGCTGGCCCTCTACCGCTGGTTCCGCCGCAACGGCTGGCTCTGACCGCGACGCGGAAGCGCCGACGAGCGGGGGGACCCACTCGTCGGCGCTTCACGCGCTGTCGCTGACCTCAGCGGCGGCCGTTGGTGCGGGCAGTGTCCTTGCCCAGCGCCTTGGTGAGGTCGTCGGTCGGCCGGCCGGAGACGTCAGTGGCGCCCTCGGCGACCGACGGGACCTTGTCCGTCGGGCGGACACCGGTCTGCTTGGCCGGGGCGGTGGTGCTGGCGCTGGAACCGCCGGCCACCGCCGAGCTGCCCGCGCCGGTCATCCCCGCCGCGCCGGAGATGGCGGAACCGTCCGACCCCTTGGTGGCGGACGGCGTACGGACCTCGATCGAGTCGACCTCGTCGCGCATCGGCTCCAGGGTGCTGCGGGTCGGGTCGTACTCGGCCCACTCCTGCTGCTCCCGGCGGCGGCGCAACGCGACCGCGCCGGCCAGGCCGGCGATGGCACCCGCCGCCAACAGGCCGGTCATCATCGAGCCGCGACGACGCGGCTGCTTCTTCTTACCGGTGATCCGCATGGTCTTCGACTTGGCCTTCCTGGTCAGCGGCCCTGCCTGAGCGGCGCCGTCACGAGCTGCCGCCGCCAGCGGTGCCAGCGTGGTGAGAGTCGTGCCCCAGCCGGTCGCCGCGCGGTCGCGTACCTTCACCGCGGTCGGCCCGACGTAGCCCCGGGCCACCTGGACCCGCGGGCCGACGGTCGCGCCGGCGCCCTTCGCGGCGTGGTTGGCTGCCTGCATCAGGTGGCTGATGCTCTGGTTCAGCTCGGCCTTCGCCAACTGCGCCTGGGACTGCCGCCGCCCGAATCCAAACACGGTCCTACCTCCTGGGAGTTGTTCCTTCGTCATCCTCCACCTTCGGATGCCTCCGCGATGCCAGATCGGGCACATGGGAGGATCCGCATGGAACTGACCAACGAGTGAGGAGTACCCGTGGCCGAGGCTGTCTACGCCACCCTGCACACCAACGCTGGCCCGATCCGGCTGGAGCTCTTCCCCAACCACGCGCCGAAGACCGTCCGCAACTTCGTCGACCTGGCCGAGGGCAACCGTGAGTACACCGACCCGCGCACCGGTCAGCCGGGCAACGGTCCGTACTACGACGGCACCATCTCGCACCGGGTGATCAGCGGTTTCATGGTCCAGATGGGCGACCCGACCGGCACCGGTCGGGGCGGGCCGGGCTACAAGTTCGCCGACGAGTTCCACCCGGAGCTGCGGTTCGACCGTCCCTACCTGCTGGCGATGGCGAACGCCGGACCGGGCACCAACGGTTCGCAGTTCTTCATCACCGTGTCCCCGACGCCGCACCTCAACAACCGGCACACCATCTTCGGCCAGGTCGCCGACGAGGAGTCGGTGAAGGTCGTGGACTCGATCGCGAACACCCCGACCGGTCCGAGCGACCGTCCGCTCCAGGACGTCGTCATCGAGCGGGTCGAGATCGAGCGGTCTGCTTCCTGAGCGACCGGCGAGGTACCTTTGCTCGCATGATTGAGCGCTCCGGAGCATGGCCGGTGGACCTTGCGGCGGCGGGCGGAGGGTCGGCCCGGTGAGCGAGTCGCCACCGACCACCCCGGTCTGCTACCGGCACCCCGGTCGGGAGACCTACGTCCGCTGCACCCGCTGCGACCGGCCGATCTGCCCGGACTGCATGCGGGAGGCCTCGGTCGGGCACCAGTGCCCGGAGTGCGTCAACGAGGGACGTCGCAGTGTCCGGCCGGCGCGTACCGCCTTCGGCGGCGGTACGGCCGGCCGGCACGGCTATGTCACCAAGGGCCTCATCGCCCTGAACGTGCTGCTCATGCTGCTCTCCATCGCCTCGGACCGGGGTGGGGACGCGGCGGTGGGCGGTTCCGGCTTCGGCGGCCTCATGGGTGGCAGCACCCCGCTGACCAACTGGGGTTCGGTGCTCGGGCTGGCGTTCTTCCCGGACGGCACGCTCGGTGGCATCGCCGACGGCGAGTGGTACCGGCTGGTCACCGCGATGTTCCTGCACTACGGCGTAATCCACCTGCTGCTGAACATGTGGGCGCTGTGGGTGCTCGGCCGGTCGTTGGAGGCCAACCTCGGGCCGCTGCGCTTCGGCGCGTTGTACCTGATCGCGGGCTTGGGCGGTAACGTCGCCGCCTACCTGTTCAGCGCGCAGAACTCGGCCACGGCCGGCGCGTCGACGGCGGTCTTCGGCCTCTTCGCCGCGCTGATCATCATCGAACGCAAGCTGGGTCGGGACATCTCCCAGGTGATCCCGATCCTGGTGATCAACCTGGTGTTCACGCTGACCGTGCCGGGCATCTCGATCCCCGGGCACCTGGGCGGGTTGGCGGTCGGCGGGTTGATGGCGCTGGTGCTCGCGTACGCGCCGCGTGGTCGGCGGACGCTGGTGCAGGTCGCCGGTGGGGCGATCATCCTGGCGGTGCTGCTCGCGCTGGTGCTCTTCCGGACCGCCCAGCTGCTCAGCTGACCGGGCGGGCCGGCCCTCGGCTCAGCTCGCGGGGCGGGCGGCCCGCAGCGTGGCGGCCACCTCTTCCGGGGTGGCCCCCAGGTCGTAGCGGCCGAACAGGTGCAGCGAGTTGCCCGCATCGATCTCCAGGGTCTCGCTGGTCAGCCCCAGCCGGGGCCGTCGGTCGACGGCGATGGCCTCGACCGCCGACCAGGGCAGCAGCCGCCGGCCGGCGAAGCCGTGGATGACGGTGAGCCCCGCCGGGTCGACCGCCAACCGGACCGGCGCGACCAGGTCCCGTACCGCCCAGCCGGCCAGCGCCGCGGCGGCCAGGGCGGCCACCGTCAGGCGGACCGGGTCACCGTCGGCGAAGAGCAGCCCGAGCGCGACGAGCAGGACGGCACCGGCCAGCTTCGCCGCCGGGAGGGTCGACGGCACTCGCCACTGTCGTACCGGGGAGGTCTCATCCACCCGCCCAGCATGCCAGCGGTGGTCGGGTACCGCCTGGGCGGACGACCCGCCGATTGACGACGTAGGATCGGGGCAGCCAAGTTACCGGGGAGTAAACATGAGTGACGCGGTCATCGTCGGCGCGGTTCGTACCCCGGTCGGGCGGCGCAAGGGCAGCCTCGCCAGCGTCCACCCCGTCGACCTCTCGGCGCACGTGCTGCGCGCCCTCGCCGAGCGCACCGGGCTCGACCCGGCCCAGGTCGACGACGTCTTCTGGGGCTGCGTGTCCCAGGTCGGCGAGCAGTCGTGGAACATCGCCCGCAACGCCGTGCTCGCCGCCGGCTGGCCCGAGTCGGTGCCCGGCACCACACTGGACCGGCAGTGCGGCTCCAGCCAGCAGGCCCTGCACTTCGCCGCCGCGACGGTGCTCTCCGGCCAGGCCGACCTGGTGGTCGCCGGCGGGGTCGAGTCGATGACCCGGGTGCCGATGGGCTCCAGCGTGGCCGGCGGCATGCCGTTCAGTGACCAGTTGCGCGCCCGCTACCGGGGCGTCGAGGGCTTCGCCGACGACGCGCCGCTGCCGTTCAACCAGGGCGTCGGGGCCGAGCTGATCGCCCAGCGGTGGCGCCTCTCGCGTACCCAGCTCGACGAGTTCGCGCTGGCCAGCCACGAGAAGGCGGCCGCCGCGCAGGACGCCGGCGCGTTCGACCCGGAGCTGGCGGCGGTGCCGCTCGCCGACGGCGGCAAGTTCGCCGCCGACGAGGGCATCCGCCGGGAGACCTCCCTGGAGAAGCTGGGCGAGCTGGCCACCCCGTTTCGCGCCGACGGTGTGGTGACCGCCGGTTCCGCGTCCCAGATCTCCGACGGCGCCGCGGCCCTCGCGGTGACCACCTCCGACTGGGCCAGCCGGCACGGCCTGCGCCCACTGGCCCGGATCCACACCGCCGTGGTCGCCGCCGACGACCCGGTCACCATGCTCACCGCGCCCATCCCGGCCACCGCGAAGGCGCTGCGCCGCGCGGGGCTGGGCATCGAGGAAATCGGGGTGTACGAGGTGAACGAGGCGTTCGCGCCGGTGCCGCTGGCCTGGCTGGCGGAGACCGAGGCCGACCCGGAGCGGCTCAACCCGCGCGGCGGGGCGATCGCCCTCGGCCACCCGCTCGGCGGCTCCGGTGCCCGGATCATGACCACCATGCTCCAGCACATGCGCGACAACGGGATCCGCTACGGCCTGCAGACCATGTGCGAGGGCGGTGGCATGGCCAACGCCACCATCGTCGAGCTGGTCTGAGGCGCTGTCGGAAAAGACGTGGCCCCGGCCGGGAAGGGCCACCTAGGGTGCCCGGTGTGACGACGATCCCCGGTGAGCGCGCCCCCGACTGGTCCGACGAACGGTGGCAGATGCGGGCCCGCTCCTGGGTCGACGCGCACCTGAGCCGGGCCGGTCGCCGGGTGACCGGGCTGGTGGAGCCCCGGGAGCGGCCCTGGTCGCTGGTCTGGCGGGTGCCCACCGACGACGGCCCGGTCTGGTTCAAGGCCAACAACCTCGGCACCGTGCACGAGGCGGTCCTGATCACGGCGCTCGCCGAGGTGACGCCCGACCGGGTGCTGACGCCGATCGCTGTGGACCCGGAGCAGGGCTGGTCGCTGCTGCCCGACGGCGGCGAGTCGTTGCGTGACGTGCTGGCGCGCGACAGCGATCTGGCGCACTGGGAGCGGGCGCTGCCCGGGTACGCGGCGCTGCAACTGGCGAGCGCCCCGCACGCCGACGAGCTGGTCGCCCGGGGCGTGCCGGACCAGCGGCCGGAGGTGATGGCCGACCTCTTCGTCGAGCTGCTCGACGATCGCGAGGCGCTGCTGATCGGCGCCGAGGGTGGGCTCGGCCCGGAGATGCACGAGCGGTTGCGGGCCGAGGTGCCGTCGTACGCGCAGCGGTGCCGGCGACTCGCCGACATCGGCATCCCGGCCACCGTGCAGCACGACGACCTGCACGACGGCAACGTCTTCGCGGGTCGGGACGGCTACCGCTACTTCGACTGGGGTGACGCCTCGGTGGCGCACCCGTTCGGCACGTTGCTGGTGACCCTGCGTGCCGTCGCGGACGCCAGGAAGCTCGCCGCCGCCGACGCCCAACTGGTTCGGTTGCGAGACGCCTACCTGGAGGCGTGGACCGACCGGTACGACCGGCGGACGCTGGTGGAGGCCGCCGACCTCGCGATCGCCCTGGGGCCGGTGAGCCGGTCGCTGTCCTGGCGTCGCGCGCTGGACACGACGGCGGAGTCCCGCGCCGAGTACGCTGCCGCGGTCCCGGGCTGGCTGGAGGAGCTGTTCGCCGCCAGTCCACTTCAGCCCACCGTCTGACCACTACCCGTCCGAGTCGAAAATCGGACAGGCAGTGCGACTGGCGGCGTGGAACTTCCAAAAAAGCTCCGTGACCCACGTCACCCCGCTGGGGGCGTCGTTGGGCAGGTCATGGACGTCTTCTCCCGAACGTTCCTTCCGGCCGCCGCCGAGGCTGGCCTGGCCGTGCAGACGGTGAGCCGGCACATGCCGGTCTTCCGGCGCTGCGTCGGCTCCGGTGACGCCACCATCCTGGTCACCCGTTGCAGCCGCCCCGACCGCCCGGTCACCGGCGACTACCTGTTACTGCTCACGCACCGCCGACTGGTGGTGACCCAGCAGACCCGCCTCCTGCACCGACTGCGCCTGCACCTCAACACCGAGCTCCGCGAGCTGAGCAACGTCACCTGGAGCCCGGACCCGCGGTTGCAGTCGGTCGAGATGGCGGCCACCGCGATCGACGGGATCCGTGAGCGGTTCCTGATCCGGACCAGCCACCCGAAGCAGGTCTGGCAGCTCGACGCGTTGCTCAACCAGGCGTTCCGGACCCGCCTGCGGCCCACCGGCGCGCGGGTCGTCGCCAGCATCGGTGACACGCCGGCCGTCGCACGGCCCGGGATGTTCGCCCCGTCCTGGTGAGCTGAGCCCCGTCGGGCGTCGCACCGCCTTTACCGAACTCGAACACGCACCGATCGCACCCGGCCCACCGGGTCGGCAATCATGGGCCGGTGACCGCCGAAACGCCGCATCGCGGGCTCGTCCTCGTCGTGGAGGACGAGCCGGCCATCGCCGACCTGGTCCGGCTCTACCTCACCCGGGACGGGTTCGGCGTCCACCTGGAACGTGACGGCGAGGCCGGTCTGAGCGCGGCCCGCCGGTTGCGTCCGGTGGCCTGCGTGCTGGACATCGCGCTGCCGGGCCTCCCCGGCACCGAGGTCTGCCGCCGGCTGCGCGAGGCCGGCGACTGGACTCCGGTCATCTTCCTCACCGCCCGGGACGACGAGGTGGATCGGATCATCGGCCTGGAGTTGGGCGCCGACGATTACGTCACCAAGCCGTTCAGCCCACGGGAGCTGGTCGCCCGGGTGCGCGCCGTGCTGCGCCGAACCGCCGGCGGTCCGGAGGCCGCGGACCGGGCACGTGTCGTCGGCCCGGTGACGCTCGACCCGGCCCGCCGTACGGTCACCGCCGCCGGCGCCCCGGTGCAGCTCACCTCCACCGAGTTCGACCTGCTCGCCCACCTGATGGCCCGGCCCGGCCGGGTCTTCACCAGGGAGGAGTTGCTGGCCGGGGTCTGGGGGTACGCGGCGCACGCCGGCACCCGGACGGTGGACGTGCACGTCGCCCAGGTACGCGCGAAGCTCGGGCCGGCCAGCGTGATCCGGACCCATCGCGGGGTGGGGTACGCGGTCGATGCGTGATCACCCCGGGCACGTCGAGTCGCCGACCATGGCCCTGCCGGTGGTCGGCGCCACCTCACCCGCTGCACCGCGACGAGGGCGGTTCGGCCGTACGCTGACCGCCCGCGCGGTGCTCGTCACCTGTGCGGTGGCGCTGGTGTCGGTGCTGGTCACCGCGATCGTGGCGGTGCCGTTGGCGATCCGTGGCGTGCAGCGGGGCGAGCAGGAGGCGCTCGCCGCCCAGGCCCGGCTCGCCGCCGAGGTGCTGCGGACCCGCCTGGACCGGGGTCGCAGCGCCGACGAGGAACGGCTCATCCAGCAACTGCGCGACCAGGGCATCGACGCGTACCTGATCCGGCGCGGTGCCGTCGACCGGCCGGGCCTGCCTCCCCGGGTGGTGCAGCGGATCGGGCAGGGCCGCAACGTGTCGGCTCGCCGCTCGGTCAACGGTGAGTGGGCAGTGGTCGAGGGTCGGGCGCTGGCCGGCGGCAACGGGGTGGTGCTCTCCCGTCCGTTGGCCACCGGGCTGTGGGCGCGCGTGCTGCTCAGCCTCTGGTTGCCGCTGCTGGCCGGGTTGACCGCCGGTGTGGTGGCCGGGCTGCTGCTGGCCCGCCGGCTGGCCCGGCCGATCCGCGTCGCGGCCACCGCCGCCGCCCGGCTGCGCGCGGGTGACCGCGCCGTCCGGGTGCCGGTCGAGCCACCGGACGAGGTCGCCGACCTGGCCGAGGCGTTGAACGGGCTGGCTGCCGCGCTGGCCACCAGTGAGGGCCGGCAGCGGGAGTTCCTGCTCTCCGTCTCGCACGAGCTGCGCACCCCGCTGACCGCGATCCGGGGGTACGCGGAGGCGCTCGCCGACGGGGTGCTCGGTGCCGACGACACGGTGGACACCGGCCGGACGGTGCTGGCCGAGGCGCAACACCTGGACCGGTTGATCGGTGATCTGCTGGCGCTGGCCCGGCTGGAGGCCGCCGACTTCCCCCTTGAACCGGTGCCGGTGGACCTGACCCAGCTGGCAGTGGACGCGGAACCGACCTGGGCCGCTCGGTGCGCGGCGGTGGGCGTGCCGTTCCGGGTGGAGACGCCAGGTCGGCCGGTGCCCGGGTACACCGATCCGGGGAGGATTCGGCAGGTGCTGGACGGGTTGCTGGAGAACGCGCTGCGGGTCGTACCCCCGGGGTCGCCGGTGGTGCTCGCGGTCCGGCCGGCCGGCGCGGACCCGGCGCACGGCGGCGTGTTCGAGGTCCGCGACGGCGGGCCCGGCTTCACCGACGACGACCTGGCGGTGGCGTTCGAACGCGGCGCGCTGCACGAGCGGTACCGGGGGGTGCGCAAGGTGGGCAGCGGCCTGGGCTTGGCGCTGGCCGCCGGACTGGTCCGTCGGTTGGGCGGGGAGATCACCGCGGGTCACGCGCCGGAGGGCGGTGCCGCCTTCACGGTCCGGCTGCCCGGTGATCCTTACCTGACCCGAACATCGACCTGACGCTCCGCTCGTCGTTTCCGGGAAGGCTGAGGGCTCCACTGACGAGAGGGAGAGTCATGCCACGTTGGGGTATCGCCACCGGCACCACGGCACTGCTCGCGGCGGTCGCGCTCGGTGTCAGCGGCTGCGGCGCGGCCGAGGTGGCCAGCCAGCCCGCCCGGGACACCGCCATCGAGGTCGCCGCCGCCATGGGGGTCGAGGGTCAGGCGCTGACCGCGATGGGCTTCGACGCCGACGACCTGGACGTACTGACCGTCGCCGCACCGGCCACCCCGACGCCGGGCGGATCCCCCACCGCCCAGGAGAAGGGCCGGGAGAAGCGCGGCGAGGAGTGGCGCAAGCGCCGCCAGGCCCGCGTGCTGCTGCGGAAGAACACCCTGCACGGTGAGGCGGTGGTGAAGACGAAGGACGGCGGTACGCGGACCGTCGCCGTGCAGCGCGGTGAGGTGACGGCGATCGACGGCGACTCGATGACCGTCAAGTCCTCCGACGGCTTCACGATGACCTGGACGTTCGGCGATGACCTGCGGGTCGTCGAGCGGCGGGCCACCGTGCAGCCGAGCGAGGTCACTGTCGGCGCGACGCTCGGCGTCGCCGGAGCCAAGGACGGCGACAAGGGCGTGGCCCGGCTGATCCTCGTTCCCCGCGCCAAGTGAGCGCAGGGGCCCTGGTCGACGCCAGGGCCCCTGCCCCCACTCAGTAGACGCGGGAGCCGATGAAGTCGTCGTGTCCGTAGCCGACCGGGTTCGCGGCGGTACGGGCTTCGAACGACCACTGCTGCCGGGTGCTGCTGGAGCAGGTCGCCAACCGCAGGCGGGAGCTGCCCAGCAACGGGTTGTCGAACGCCACGCAGAGGTTGCTCGCGGCGGCCGGCCTGATCTGGTTGCCGGAGAAGACGAACTGCTGCGCGCCGGTGCCGTTGCAGTCGTAGATGTTGACGGCGGTGCCGGCGGTCATCGAGCTGTTGGCGACGTCCAGGCAACGGTCGTGGGACAGCTCCGAGTGCAGCGACCGCCGGGCCGAGTCGTACCAGAAGCCCTGGTTGCGCCCGCCGTGGCAGGAGTACGGCTGCTGCACGGTGCCGTTGCGGGAGTCGTAGCCCTTGCCATCGACGCAGGTGCCGGTGGCGAGGTTGCGCAACTGCTTGAACTCCAGCAGCCCCGGGTAGAGCACGCCACTGCCGGTGCTGGCCGGGTCGACGCAGCTGGCCCGCGTCTGCCCGGAGTTCCAGAACTGGGTGATGCACTGGGCGAACATGCCGTGCCCACGGGCGTTGGGGTGGAACGACTGGCGGGCGGCGTTCTCGTTCCAGATGCCGACCTCGATGTACAGACCGCGGACCGAGGTGTTGTCGGTGCACACCTCGTGCCCGTGGAAGAGCCGGCTGGCGTCCAGGTAGCGGGTGCCGGTGTTCGCCGCGGCCGACCGCAGCGCCGACTCGAACATCGGCACCGCCTTGTTCCGGGCGAACGCCGCATCGGCGAGGTAGAGCAGGCAGCCGCCGGAGTACCAGCCGGGGAAGTTGGGGTTGTCCTCGACGTCGGGGCTGCCGGGGCTCGGGTACGACATCAGCACCAGCTCGTAGTCCGAGCGCAGGTAGCCGGCCTTGGTCATGGTCTGCCGGATGTCGGTGAGCGCCGACTCCACCGCCTGTCGGCTGCCGTCGGTGCGGATCGTCCACTGGTCGGTGTAGGTGGGGTAGCAGGCGCCCTGGAAGAACACCCGGCGGACGGCGCAGTCGGTGGCGACCGGACCGAACTGGATGGTGCCGTCTCCGTTCGCGCCGACCACCACCCAGATCAGCTTCACGTGCGTGTTGCGCGCCTTGATGCCCAGGTAGTCGCCCTGGTTCAGTTCGTTGTGCTGGGTGGGGCCGCCGGCGATCAGGTTCCAGGGGGTGGCACCGGAGCAGGCGATGTTGTACTGCGCGTCCGAGGTGATGCCGGTGCGGAACACCGCCTGGTCGTACGAGCGGTCGCACCAGTTGCCGTCCTGGTGGGTGCCGGGGACGTAGTTGCCGACCCCCTCACCGGAGATCTCGCTGTCACCCATGGTGATCAACGCAGTGCGGCGTTGTTCGATCGGGCGGATCGCCGGGCTGCCGTAGAGGGCGGTCGCCTCGGCGGCCCGGATGGCTTCGAGGTTGGCGGGGAGTGGTTGGACGGTCGGGCGGTCGGCGGCACTGGCGGGGGTGGCCGGTCCGGCGAGCATCGGTAGCACGAGAGCGGCGACGGCGACGGCGACGGTGATGGCCCGTCGTCGGGTCGCGCGTTCGGGCCTGGCGGGGATTGCAGGCATCGACGCACTCCTTTCGGCTCAATCGCGGGACGTCGATTGAGTTACCAGACGGTAACGTGCGGATCAACAGATGTGAATGCGCTTCGGATCCTTGCGCGCGGGATGCAGAACCGCCCGGATCGGACTATCCGGGCGTCCGGGCGGCCTGCCCGCTCAGCGGCCCGGCGGCAGGGCGTAGCCGACGTAGCCGCGGAACTCCAGCCGCCAGCCGGCCGGAACGAGCTTGGCGCAGGCCGCCTTGCCGCCGGTGCAGACGATCGCGTCGACCGAGGCGGGATCGGCCGGCGGTCGTTCCGGCAGCACCGACTGCAACGCCACCAGCTCAGGCGAGCCGCCGTCGGGCTTCCGCAGCAGCAGCCACCACGGGTACTCCCAGTTGTCGTTCTGCTGCACCAACCCGATCCGGCGCGCACCGCTGTCCCGGACCGCGGTCGCCGCCCAGCGGAACTCGTCGGCCCACTGCGGTCGGCGCAGGAACCGGGTGTCCCAGTCCGAGGTGGTGAAGACCGAGCCGGCACCGACGAGCCGGCGCGGGAAGCCGTACGACAGCGCGAGCACTCCGGCCAACGCCGACGTGGCGAGCACGGTGACCGCAGCCACGGTGGCAACCGAACGACGTCCCCGACCGCCCACCGACGCGCCGCCGGCAGCCACTGGTGCGGGGTCGTCCGAGCGGCGGCGGAAGAGCGCGTCCAACCAGAGGCCGGCGAGGGGCACGGCGAGCACCACGGCGTAGAGCAGCAGCCGGTTGCCCCACGGCTGCCACTTGATCATCGCGGTGTGCAGCAGCACGGCGGTCAGCACTACCACCGCGTACGCCCGCAGCGACCCGGCCCGCTCGGGGGCGATCTGCCGTGGCCGGCCGAGCGCGATCACCGCGCCGATCACCGCCAACACCCCGGCCAGCGGAAACGCCACCCGGTCCTCGTCCGGGTACCAGGCCGGCTCCGGGAAGAGCTCCCGGCCGAAGGTGATCGCACGGTCCTGCGGATCGACCCCGATCGCCTCGGCACCACTGATGATCACTTCGGCCCCGGCCCGGCGCAGCGGCGCCAGCGGCGTGTCGAACGCGGTGTGCCCGATCCGCAGCGCGTTGACCACCACCGAAGCCGGGTCGTGCCGCTCCATCGGGATCGACTCACGCAGCCGGGGTGGCCCCAGCGGGTGCCCGAACTCGACTGTCACCCGGGCCAGGAACGGGCCGACCACCACGGCCGCGACCACCAGGATCAGCACCGAACCGCCGACCGTGCGGGCCAGCCCGCCGACCGGCCGGGACCGCCGAGCCGCGCTCCCCGCCGCCGGCCCGGTCGCCGCCGCGCTCCCGGTGCGGGCCAGCCGCAGCTGGGCCAACCCCCAGAGCACCAGCAGCGGACCGACCGCGATCAGGCCGCTGGTCTTCGTCACCGCGGTCAGCCCGGTAGCAGCCCCCAGCCCGAGCAGCGTGCCCCAGCCGGTCCGTCGACGCAGCCCGTCCAGCGCCAGGGTCGCCGCGCAGGCCACCCACGCCGCGCAGACCAGGTCGGTCTGCGTGCTGGTCGCCTGGAGCACCACCATCGGCGTGGTCGCCAGCACGAACGCGGTGAGCAACTGGGCCCGCCGGCCACCGCCGAGCTGAGCGGTGATCCGTGCGGCCACCAGGAGGCAGACCACCCCGGCCACCCACTGCACCAGGTTGTACAGATGGTCCCCGCCGTTGAGCAGGCGCAGGTGCAGCAGCAGGTACTCGGCCCCCGGCGGGATGGTCACCTGCCGGTGGATGGCCGTGGGCCAGAAGTCCAGGTCACCCTGGGCCACCCAGTGCTCCACCTTCGGCAGGTGGTACGTCTGGGAGTCGAAGTTGTTCGGCTCGGCCAGCAGCGCGACCAGCAACTCCACCAGGACCAGCCCGCCGATCGTGGCGGCGAGGAGCCGCTCGCCCGGTCGGGCCGTACGCCAGGTGTCGACCGCCGCGGCGAGCAGCCCGGCGGGCCCCCGACCGGCGCGGGGCGGCGCGGGCGCGGGCGCACCGCGCTCGGCGGGCGGGGCGGACACCTCGGGGCCGCCACCGGACACCACCGCGCCGACCGGCACCGCTTGCGGTACGACGGCCGCCGACTGCCCGAGGCGGGTCTCCCGTCGCCAGCGCAGACCGGCCGCCAACGCGGCAGCGACCAGGAAGAACAGCCAGGCGACGGCGAACGCGGGCCGGGTCAGCGCGTGGGACGCGCCGAGCACCTCGACGACGAGCACCGCGTACGCCCCGGCGAGCAGGACGGCGCGCACCACGGCGAGCCGCAGCGGTGCCACGGTGCCTACCGCGCGTGGTCTCGCCGCGACGATGAGCAGGAGCACCGCGGCGGCGGGAACCACCGCGAGCAGGGAGCCGGCAGCCGACATGGCGGAAGTAAACACCATTGACCTGAACCCGCCACGTCGACTGCCCCGCAGTGGCGGTAGGTGATGAACAAACCAACCAGGTTAGGCTATGGCCGACGTGTTGCCGCCACCGTGGAGATCCCCGTGAAGCTTTCGATCCTCATGCCGGTCTACAACGAGGAAGAACGCATCGCGGATGCCCTCAAGCAGGCTCTGGCGGTTGACTATCCCTGTGAGGTCGAGCTCGTCGTCGTCGACGACGGCAGCCGGGACGGCACCGGCGAGGTCCTCGGTCGCGCCGACGACGCCCGCCTGCGGGTCATCACCCATCAGCGCAACGCCGGCAAGGGTGCCGCCATCAAGACGGCGGTCGACAACGCCGAGGGCGATTACATGGTCATCCTCGACGCTGACCTGGAGTACGACCCGCAGGACATCCCCAAGCTGCTCGACCCGGTGCTCGACGGGCGGGCCACGGTGGTCTACGGCAACCGCACCTTCGGCAGCCACAGCGCCTACAGCTTCTGGTACGTGATGGGCAACAAGGGCGTCACGATGGCGGCGAACGTGCTGTTCAACTCCTACATCGGCGACCTGGAGACCTGCTTCAAGCTGATGCCGGTGGAGCTCTACCGGTCGCTCGAGGTGCGCTCGCGCGGCTTCGGCATGGAGGCCGAGGTGACCGGCAAGCTGCTGCGTCGCCGGATCCGGCCGTACGAGGTGCCGATCAGCTACCGGGCGCGCGGCCGGGAAGAGGGCAAGAAGATCACCTGGAAGGACGGCGTCGAGGCGATCTGGATCCTCGGGCGCGAGCGCGCTCGTCGCCGTCCCACCGCCTCAGCCGCCAACTGACCCCAGGAACGCGCTGATCGACCGCCGCAGACCGTCGGCGTCCAGACCGTGCCACCGGGCGTGGTCGGCCGGACTCCCGTACCGCCGCAGGTCGGTCTGACCCACCCCGAGTGCGAGCAGCCGATGCGGTACGTCCGCCAGCGCCCGACTGACGAGCGCGCTCGACGTCCCCGCCAGGTACGGCTCGACCAGCACCACATCGGTGTGGACGAGCGCCCGCAGCCCCCGCGTGTCGAACGGCCGGGGCGTGTGGGTGTACGCCACCGTCACGTCCATCCCCTCCGTCGCCGCCACTGTGGGGTCGAGCATCGGCCCGACCGCCACCACGAGTGGCGCGTCCGACCCGCCCCGCCGGAGCACCCGTAGCCGGGCGGCATCCGGGTACGCCTCGGCGTTGCGCTGCTCGGAGAGGCGCAGGTAGACCGGATCGTCGGTGGTGGCGGCGGTGCACAGCAGCGGTGCCACCTCGTCCGGGTGACCGGGCACCCGGACCGTCCAGCCGTCGCCGAGTGAGTCGAAGAGCGCCACGTCCCCGGGCGACTGGTGGGTGCGGCCCTCCGCCGACCCGTCGTACGACGCGCCGATGCTGACCAGGACCGCGCCCACGCCCTGATGGTCCAGATCCAACTTGATCTGCTCGTACGCCCGGTCCACCAGGAACGTCGCGTACGAGTGCGCGAACGGACGCAGGCCGGTCAGGGCGAGCCCGCCGGCCACACCGATCATCAGTTGCTCCCGGATCCCCACGTTGAGCACCCGGTCCGGGTGCCGGTGCCCGGCGGGGGCGAACTGGCTCGCCGAGATGTCGGCCAGCACCAGTGCGGTACGCGGATCCTCGTCGAGGAGCGCGGTGGTGGTGTCGATGAAGGCGGTACGCATGTCGGTCATCAGTTGCTCCCGATGCGGGCGACGACCAGGTGCGGCTGTCGTGGCCGGTGCCCGGTCAACGCCGAGTACAGGGCTTCGTGGTCCCGGCCGTCGACGGTGTCGGCGGTCCAACCGTTGACGGTGAACCGGCTGGCGATGCCACCGGCCCACCCGTGGCTGGCCGACGCGTTGTCCACCACGATCGCGGTGAGGCTGTCCAGGCCGGTCGCTCCGGCGTACGCGATCGCCTCGTGGTTGGATCCCTCGTCCAGTTCGGCGTCGCCGAGCAGCAGGTACACCCGGGGTTTGGTCAGCCCCTGGGCGCGCAGGCCGAGCGCGGTGCCGACGGCCAGCCCGAACCCGTGCCCGAGGGAGCCGGAGCCGATCTCGACCCCGGGCACCAGGAGCCGGTCCGGGTGGTGGCCGAGCCGGCTCGCCGGGCCGGCCAGGTCGTCGAGCCAGGCGTCCGGGATGAAGCCGTGCGCGGCCAGCACCGCGTAGTACGCGGCCGGTCCGTGGCCCTTGGAGAGCAGGAACCGGTCCCGCTCCGGGTCGTCGACGGTGTCGGGGGTGACCCGCAACACCCGGTCGTAGAGCACCTGGAGCACGTCGATGGTGGAGTGCGCGCTGGGTGCGTGTTTCTCGTCGCCGGTCAGTCGGCGGATCAGCCCGGGCAGTCGGGCGCTGCTGTCGGTGGTCAGTGCGGTGGTCATGCCACTACTGTGTGAGTTGAAGTGCACTTCAACTCAAGGACCTGGTGATGCCGGACTTGTTGACGATCGGTGAGCTGTCCGCCCGCTCCGGGGTGGCGCCGTCGGCGCTGCGCTACTACGAGCGACTCGGGCTGATCCGCGCCGACCGCACCGGCGGCAACCAGCGCCGGTATGCCCGCGCCGAGCTGCGGCGGGTCGCCTTCATCCGGATCTCCCAGCAGGTCGGCGTCTCGCTCGACGAGATCCGGGAGGCACTCGACTCGCTCCCCGAGGCCCGCACCCCCAGCCCACAGGACTGGGCGCGGCTCTCGGCGAGCTGGCGGAGCCGGCTGGACGAGCGCATCCGGCTGCTCACCAAGCTCCGCGACGACCTGGACGGCTGCATCGGCTGCGGTTGCCTGTCCCTGCAGCGCTGCACACTCAACAACCCGGAGGACACACTGGCCGGCGAGGGACCGGGTGCCCGCCTGGTGCTGCCCCGACCGACGGACGCCCCAACCCCGGCGGGCTCGCTGAGCTGACGGCCGACCCGCCTCCCGGCGGGCTCGCTCAGCTGACGGCCGATCCGCCTCCCGGCGGGCGGGTCAGCAGCACCTTGCCGAAGTGGTCGTTCGACTCGACGAGCCGGTGCGCCTCGGCGGCCTCGGTCATCGGCAGCCGCCGGTCCACGATCGGCCGGATCCGGCCCGCCTCGACCAGCGGCCACACCTCGTCGCGTACCCCCTGGACGATCTCCGCCTTCTCCGCGAGCGGTCGGGACCGTAGCGACGTCGCGGCGACGCTCGCCCGCTTGGCCAGCAGCGCGCTGAGATCCAACTCGGCCTTGCGCCCGCCCTGCATCCCGATTACCACGAGCCGACCGCCGGTGGCCAGCGCGGAGACGTTCCGCCCCAGGTAGGACCCGCCCATGATGTCGAGGATGACGTCCACGCCGCGCCCGTCGGTGACCCGCCGGGCCTCCTCGACGAAGTCCTGCTCCCGGTAGTCGATCGTGTGCGCCGCGCCCAGTTCGCGCAGCCGGGCGTGCTTGGCCTCGCGCGCGGTGGTCAGCACCGTGACACCGAGGGCCGCCCCGAACTGGATGGCGAAGGTGCCGATCCCGCTGCCCCCGCCGTGCACCAGCAGGGTGTCACCCGCGCCGAGCCGGGCCACCTGGACCAGGTTCGACCAGACCGTGCAGGCGACCTCGGGCAGCGCCGCCGCGTCGACCGGGTCGCACGCCGGCACCGGCAGCAACTGCCCGGCGGGGACCGCGACCCGCTCCGCGTACCCACCGCCGGACAGCAGCGCGCAGACCTGCTGCCCGACCGCCCACCCGGCGACCTCCGCTCCGACCTCCGTGATCACCCCGGAGCATTCCAACCCGGGGTACGCGGACGCGCCCGGCGGGGGCGGGTAGTGCCCCTGCCGTTGCAGAAGGTCAGCGCGGTTGACCCCGGTGGCCCGCACATCCACGATCACCTCGTCGGGGCCCGGCTCCGGGTCGGGCACCTCGGCCCAGACCAGTGCGTCGGGACCACCGGGCTCCGGAATCGTGATGGCTCGCATGGGGCCAGTCTTCCCGATCTCACCCGGTGCCGCAGGCGCACCCTCCAGCCCACAGTGGACGGGTCAAGATGCCTGGCCGGCGCAGCGGGGAGGGACACTGGGCCGCCCGGAGTGAGCCGTGGCAGACTATGCGTGGCCGTACGCCCACGGGTGGCGGTCCAGGAGGGTTCGCCTAGTGGCCGATGGCGCTGGTCTTGAAAACCGGTAAGGCAGCGATGTCTTCGTGGGTTCGAATCCCACACCCTCCGCCCTTTTTGATCCACTCGACTTCCTGAAAGTTGGGGTGTTCTGGCCGCACGAATGCCGCGGTTTTCTGAATGTCGAGTGGATCTGGCGCGGGTGAGTGGTGCCGGTCCGGCGGCCCGGGTCCTGATCACTGCGGAGGGTCGGTGGTCCGACGCTGCTGGCGGATCGTCTCCTCGGCCAGTCGCTCGACCGCGCGTCGCCGTTCGTCGGCGATGGCCTGCTCGTCCCGGCGGCGGAACGCGGTGAAGACGGCCACCACGAAGTCCCGCCAGATGCCGGCCACGGTGTCCCCCCTGAGGACGTTGCCCGAAACTCCACCGTAGCTCCGGAAAACCACAGTGCCGCTCGTCGGACGGGTCGCAGCGGGGTATGAAGGGGCTGGTATCTCCGCACATCGGAAGGACGCGTCCCCATGACCCTGGAACGACCGATCGCCCCAGACCCGTACGAGTTGCTGCCGACGCTGCCCTCGTTCACGCTCACCAGCGACGACGTGCAGAACGGCGAGCCGATGGACGCCCGGCACGCGCATGGCAGCACCGGGGGCGACAACGTCTCGCCGCAGCTGACCTGGTCGGATTTTCCCGCCGAGACGAAGAGCTTCGCGGTGACCTGCTACGACCCGGACGCGCCGACCGGTAGCGGTTTCTGGCACTGGGTGCTGGTGAACCTGCCGGTCAGCGTCACCCAGCTGCCCAGCGGGGCGGGCGGCGCGGCGGGCGCCGACCTCGGCGGGGCGTTCTCGGTGCGTAACGACTACGGCGACCAGGGTTACGGCGGGGCAGCTCCGCCCCCCGGCGACCGCCCGCACCGGTACGTCTTCGCGGTGCACGCCGTGGACGTCGAGCGCCTCGACCTGACCCCGGACGCCACCCCCGCCTACGTGGGCTTCAACCTCACGTTCCACACCCTGGCGAGAGCGGTAATCCGCCCCACGTACCAGATCAAGGAGTAACCCCCGCCCAGCCGCCGCGATCTTGCACTTTCTGTCCCGACTTTCCCGACACAGGGGGCGTAGCGACGACCGAAAGCGCAAGATCGCGCGGCGGTGGGGTCAGGAGGGCACTCGGGCCACGGCGAAGACGGACTGGCCGAACGGCGGGAGGACCAGCTGCTCGGCGGCCTTGGTGGCGGGCAGGACGAGGGTGTCGTACACCTTGACCATCGGGCCTTCCTTCGGCATCAGCCGGAAGACCTTGGTGGCCATGAAGTAGCCGATCAGCCCGAGCGCGTTCGCGTAGTGGATCTTTTCGACGGTCAGGCCGGCGTCGGCCATCGCCGCACCGAGCGTCTTCTTGGTGTAGCGGCGGACGTGCCCGGTGGCGATGTCGGCCGGGCCCATCGCGAACTGGAACGCGGGCACGATGATGATCACGGCGCCGCCGGGTCGGACCAGGTCGCGCATGCTCCGCAGCGCGCCCACGTGGTCCTCGATGTGCTCCAGGACGTTGTACGAGACCGCGGCGCTGTAGTCGCCCCGGTCGTTGTGCGGCAGCAGCATCTGCCGGACGTCGATGTTCGGACGGTCGGCGAGGCGCTCCTTGAGCTGCACCAGCCGGTCCGGGTCGGCCTCGGTGGCGGTGAACCGGGGCAGCCGCTCTGACCATTCCAGCGCGTAGTCACCAAGGCCGCTGCCGATCTCGATCGGGTCGTCGCCGAGGTACGGCACGGCCAGTTCGATGAACCAGCGACGGTGGTTGACAGCGGTTGCCAGGCCTTCCAGCACCTCGGACTGCACGCGCTGATCCCCAGTGATTTCTGCCATGCGTCGATTCCTCACGATATGAACTCGACCCGTGCCTGGACCGACAGAGTGAATCATCCGCTGGGACGGCAGAAGAATCGGGGCATCGGGGTGGCCGAATTGTGGTCGGGGGGTGGATTCGTGATCGGCGGTCGGCGAACCCGGCACATAGTACGGCAGTACCCCGAAACATGTCACGGCGGTGCCATACGCTGACTACCCTATGAATTGTCATGACTACTCCTGAACCGGACGTGCCCAGCGGCAGCGGCGGCCCGGCCGCCGCGCCGTCGGCGGAGGGGGCCTCCGGTGCCGTTCGGCCTTCCCGCAGGGGGAGATGGGCGGATTTGGCCGCCGTGCTGAGCTTCGTGGTGCTCGGCTTCTGGGTCACCGGTCGACTCTGGCTGGACCCGGGCAGCGACGTGCGGGACAACCAGTCCGATCAGTCGCAGTTCGAATGGATGATGGCCCACGGTGCGCGAGTAGTCACGCACTTTGCGTATCCGTTCCATTCCAATCAGATGAACGTCCCCGACGGCGTGAATCTGATGGCCAATACGTCCGTATTATCCATTTCATTGCCAATGACGCCGATCACCCTGCTGTTCGGGCCGCGCGCGTCATTCCTGGTCTTTCTCACCGCCGGCATGATTGCCACCGCCACGGCCTGGTATTTCGTGCTCTCCCGGGTCCTGATCGGCAGCCGGGGACCGGCCTGGCTGGGCGCCGGCTTCTGCGCGTTCGCGCCGGCAATGGTGTCGCACGCCAATGGGCACCCGAACATCGTGTCGCAGTTCGTCGTCCCGTTGATCATCTGGCGCACGCTGCGACTCGGCGAACCGGGCCGCTGGCTGCGCAACGGGGTCCTCCTCGCGCTCGTCATCGTCTGGCAGGCATTCCTCAACCTGGAGATCCTGCTGATGACCGCGATCGGGCTCGGCGTGGTCATCGGTGTGCTCGCCGTCGGCCGCGCGGACATCCGGTCGCGGGCCCGGTCCTTCCTCGCCGGCCTGGCCGTCGCCGCCGGGATCGCCGCGCTCCTGCTGGCGTACCCCCTGTACGTGCAGTTCTTCGGCCCGGACGCGTACTCCGGGCTGTCCCGCCTGATCCGCGGCTACTCCAGCGACCTGGCCTCGTTCGTCGCGTACTCCCGGGAGTCCCTCGCGGGGAACGCGCGCACCGCGGCGGGTCTGGCCAAGAACCCGACCGAGGAGAACAGCTTCTTCGGCTGGGCGCTGGTGGTGCTGGTGATCGCCCTGGTCTGGTGGTTGCGCCGCTCGATAGTGGTGCTCGCGCTGGCCGCGCTCGGATTGCTCTTCGCGGTGCTCTCACTGGGTCGGGAGGTCCGCTTCAACAACCGGGGTACGGGAGTGCCGGGCCCCTGGGCAGCGCTGGAGAACCTGCCCATCCTGCACTCGGTGGTGCCGACGCGCTGGGCGTTGGCGATCACCCCGATCATCGGGCTGCTGCTCGCCTACGGCGCCGAACGGGCCCGCGAGTTGGCGTACGCGCACCCGGTGGCCCGGGGGCAGATCCGCTTCGTCACCGCCACCATGCTCACGATGGCCCTGTTGCCGATCGTTCCCACCCCGCTGCCGGTGGCCCGCCTCGACCCGATCCCCACCTTCGTGACCAGTGGGGCGTGGCGTCCGTACGTGAGCGGTGGGCGCAGTGTGGTCACCCTGCCGTTGCCGGACACCACGTACGCGGAGCCGCTGCGCTGGTCCGCGTCGACCCGGCTGGACATGCCGCTGGCGCGCGGCTACTTCCTCGGCCCGGACACCCGCCCGAACGCCGACCCGCCGAAGGTCGCGCTGTTCGGTGCGGTTCCGCGTCCCACCAGCAACTTCTTCACCACCATCCGGCGCACCGGAGCGGTGCCGCCGATCACCCCGCAGAGTCGGGTCCGGGCGGTCGACGACCTGCGCTACTGGCGGGCGGGGGTGGTGATCCTCGGGCCACACGAGCACGAGGCCGCGCTGCGTCGGGGGATGACCGAGCTGACCGGGATCGAACCGGTCTTCACCGGTGGGGTGTGGGTGTGGGACGTCCGGTCGCTGACCGACTGAGCCGCGCCGGCCCAGCCCTTACCTAACGGACGCAGCAGCCCTGGCAGACCTTCGGTCGGGGCAGGGTGAAAGCGAGGCAGCAGGTACGCCGCTGCACTGTCGGCTCACCGGTCGGCCCGGGCACCAACTCGATCAGGTCGGTCAGGTCGAGTGCGCCGAGCAGGGTCTCGATGCTCTGCACCGTGGAGCCGGGCAGACCGTCGGCGGCCCGCAGGATGCCGTGCGCGATGCCGGAGGCGACCGAGCCGAGCAGCGTCCGGGTGCCCACCCGGACCTCGGACTGGATCGCCGTGATGAGCGGCGCCAGATGGGCGTCGAGCAGTGACGCGCGCAGCGCGGCCAGCAGCTCCGCCTCGTCGGCGACGACCCGCACCTCCGGCAGGCCGGCGAGCGCCAGCGGGTCGTTCGGCAGCACCGCCACCGTGGTGCCCCGCCGCAGACCCATGGTGAGCAACTGCCGGTGGTCCTCGAAGTGGATCAGGAGGTCGGCCGGATCGAGCAGTGGCACCCGCCGCGCGGAGGCCCAGCCGAGCACGACCGGCAGCGCGGCCCAGTAGCTGTACGACTTCCAGGCCAGTGCCGCGCAGGCGTGCGGGGTGCCGCCCCAGCGGACGGCGGCGCCGTTCAGCAGCTCCGGCAGTCGGCTGCCGTCGATCAGGGTGGTGGCGGGCGACCAGCCGAACTCGTCCTCGACAAGCAGACCTCGGGCGAGGCCGGGGAGGTCGTCGGTGCCGAACATGGCCCGGAGCGCGGCGGTGACGGGGGCGAGCGGCGTGGTGGCGGCCTCCCGCCTCGGCATCACCGCTGTCACCTGAGTCGTCCCCTGTCTCTGTGACCGAGGAGTGCGCCCCGGCGGACGAACGAGTGCCGTCCTGAGCTAAGGCTAGCCTAACCAGACCTGCGGTCGTAAGGGAAGGCTCACCTTGGTCCAATCCCGGAGGCGCAGGTCACTCCGCATCCGGCGGTTGTGACGCCTCGGCTACTACCCGGAGCCGATGCTGGGAAACGCCGTCGCGCAGTCGGTGTCATCGACCAATTGTCAAGCGGTGTGTCGAAAAGATGCCACATGAGTGTGTGCTCGGGCACGGAACGTGAGACTTATATCCCCGGCCACGAGGAAGCTGATGACGACCTCACCCCTCGAACGGGCTGCCGACTCCTTCGCGGCCGAACTCGCCCGGCAACGGACCGGGCGCGGGCTGTCAAAGAAGCAACTGGCCGTTCTGATGGGGTTCGACCCGTCCTACGTGAGCCACATCGAGGGGCGCCGGCACCGCCCCACCGAGGACTTCGCCCGCCGAGCCGAGGCCGTCCTGGAAGCCAGCGGCGCGATCTGGCAACGCTTCCGGGAGTACGACGACCTACGGCACGCCCGGGTGGGCCAGCCGCACCGCGGGCCGTACCTGCCGGGACAGTGGCTGCCACCCGGCACCGGCCTGGTCGTGGAACGGGAACTGGCCACCCTCACCCACACCGAGGACGGCTACCGGTGCGTCATCCGCCGGGAGCTGTACAACGCCGGCCTTGAACCGGTCACCCGCTACCTGGTCCGGGTCGCCGTCGACCGCTACCCGAACGACCCCGGCCGCTCCAACCGGCACCACCGGGAGCACCCCCTCACCTTCGCCGAGCTGCAGATACAGGCCCGCCGGGACGGCGGCGGCGGGGACCCGGAGCCGATGCACTGGCGGGCCAAACACGACCGGGACGCGTTCAAGGAGATCTGGCTGCTCTTCGAGAACGGAGAGCGGCGCTTCCCCCTCTACCCGGGTGGCCGGGCCACCGTCGAGTACGCGTACACCGTCGGGCACGAGAAGTGGGGCCTCTGGTTCCAGCGAGCCGTCCGGCTGCCCACCCGGCAGTTGGCCGTACGCCTGGACCTGCCGGCGGCGCTCGACCCACAGGTCTGGGGCGTGGAGACCTCGCTCAGCGCGGAGGAGGGCCCGCTGCGGACGGCCCCGCAGCGTCACGACGAGGACGACCGGGCGATCTACGACTGGCAGACCGACGACCCACCGTTGAACGCCCGCTACCGGATGCAGTGGCGCTTCCGCGCCCGACCGGACACCGAACCGGACGTCGGGCCCGGCCCCACCCGGGTCCGACCCAGCGACCGGATGCGCGGCCTGGGCGTGTTGCAACGCGGTGCCGACCTGCTCCGCCAGCGTGCCCGCCCGTTCGATCTGCCCAGTGAGGAACGGGGGGCCCGGGCCGTTGTCGACCGGCTCACCGCGATCCTGACTCGGTTGGACGAGCTGCACCCGTTCAGCAAGGGAGCGGGGGTCGCCGCTCCGCAGTTCGGCATCGACCGGGCGGCAGCTGTGGTGCGGCCCCCCGACCGGACGGCGGAGCCGGTCGTGCTGCTCAACCCCCGGGTGGTCGACGCCGACCTGGAAACCGACGAGCAGTACGAGGGCTGCCTCTCCTTCTTCGACCACCGGGGTCTGGTGCCCCGGCCGCTGCGCCTGGACGTGGAGCACGCCCGGTGGGACGGCAGCCGGATCATCACCTCGTTCGAGTTCGGCATGGCTCGCCTTGTCGCACACGAGGTCGACCACCTGGAGGGCCGGCTCTACGTGGACCGGATGGCACCCGGCGTGCCGTTGGTGCCGGTGGAGGAGTACCGCGAGAACGCCCACCCGTGGAGTTACTGACCGACGAGGGACCGGGGCGCGTGCCCCAGGGGGCAGGGGCACGCGCCCCGGTGTGGGGGGAGGAACGTCTAGAGGTCACCGAAGGTGTCGTAGCGGATGCGTGGCGGCGGCACGTCGTCCGCGGCGAGCACCCGCAGGGTGGACCGGACCATCCGGGCGGCGCCGGAGACGTAGCAGTCGTGCGTGGTCCACGGGCCGTACCGGGCCACCACGTCCGGGATGTCCCCCTGCTCGCCGTCGAAGTCCGGGTCCTCACTGCACGCCGGGGTGACCGACAACCACGGGTGTACGGCCACCAACTCCTGCAACGCGGCCAGGCCGTACAGGTCGGCAGCCTGCCGGGCACCGTAGAAGACGTGCACCCACCGGGTCCGGTTGAAGGTGGCCAACTCCTCCACCAGCGCCTTGATCGGTGCCAGCCCGACGCCGCCGGCCACGCAGAGGATGTCCCGTTCCGAGGCGCGGTCCACCGTCATCGACCCCATCGGCGCCGCCAGGCGCAACAGGTCACCCGGCCGCACCCGCCGCACCAGCGCGCCGGACACCCAGCCGGCCCCGGGAGACCGCACGTGGAACTCCAGCACGTTGTCGTCGTTCGGGGCGTTCGCCACGGAGTAGTTGCGCCACACCCGGGGGTGGTAGCGGGGCACCTCCAGGCTCACGTACTGCCCCGCCTGCCAGCGCAGCGGATGCTGCAACGCCCGACAGGTCAGCACGGCGGTGTCCGGGCCGTACCGCTCGTGGGTCAGCACCTCGGCGTGCCAGAACGGCGGGTCGTTGTCGGCGGCCGCGCCGGCCACCATCAGAGCGGCGATCGCCGCGTACGCCTCCCGCCACGCCTGGTCGTACTCCAGGTTCCAGCCGTCACCGGCGATGCTGCGCAAGGCGTCCAGCAGCGCGGTGCCCATCGTCGCGTAGTGCTGCTCGTCGACGTGGTACTTACGGTGGTCGCGACCCAGCGCCCGGAGGAACTCGTCGAAGCTCTCCGGGTCGTCGACGGTGTGGATCGCCGCGATGATCGCTTCGAGCAGGCGGTCGCCCTGGCCGGTCATCTGCACCGGGAAGAGCTGCCGCAGGGCGGGGTCGAGCAGGAACAGCCGAGCGTAGAAGTGACCGCTCAACCGGACCCGGTCGTCCTCGACCAGGGCCCAACTCTCCTTCAGCAACCGCGCGAGGTTGTCCACGGGCGCTCCTTCTCCAGACGGCAACGGATCGGGCGCCCATAGAATCTCCACGGAGAGTGTCGAGTGGTCGCACAGAATGTGCGATCGGCTCATGCTGGCCGGTCGGCCATGTCACCGCCGCCGCCCGTCGGGCAGAGTGGTGCGGTGACCGTTGAGCTGACCCGCCCGGTGTCCCGCCGACTGCTGGGCACCGAGACGCTGCTGGTCCTCGGCCTCTCCCTCGGCCAGTCCGCGATCTACGCGGTGGTGTCGATCATCGCGAAGTTGACCGCCGACGGTCCGCTCTCCAAGCAGACCGCCTCGCTGAACACCTCGGCGTCGGCCCGACCCTGGCTGGACCTCACGTACCAACTGCTCGGCATCGTGTTCGCGCTGCTGCCGGTGCTGCTCGCCGTACACCTGCTCAGCCGTGACCCCGGCGACCCGGCGCGGACCCTCGGCCTGGACGCCCGGCGGCCCGGCCAGGACGTGGCGCGTGGGGCCGGCCTGGCGGCGCTCATCGGACTACCCGGGCTGGCGCTGTTCTGGGTGGCGGCCCACCTGGGCCTCAACGCGACGCTGGTGCCGGCCGCGCTGCCGGACGTGTGGTGGGCGGTCCCGGTGCTGATCCTCGCCGCCGTGCAGAACGCCGTGCTGGAAGAGGTGATCGTGGTCGGCTACCTGGTCACCCGGCTGCGCCAGCTCCACTGGCGGCTGGCCGCGATCATCGCGGCCAGCGCGCTGCTCCGCGGCTCGTACCACCTCTACCAGGGCTTCGGCGCGTTCGTCGGCAACGCGATCATGGGTGTGGTGTTCAGCCTCTTCTACCTGCGCACCCGGCGGGTGATGCCGCTGGTCATCGCGCACACACTGCTCGACGTGTTCGCCTTCGTCGGCTACGCGCTGCTGCCCCGCGAATGGTTCGACTGGCTCTGACCGGTCAGCCCCGACCGGGTCGGTAGACGGCCACCGCCCGGGCCGCGAGCCGGTCGGCCGCCGCCGCGTCACCCAGCGCCGCCGCGAGCACCGCCGCCCCCGGCAGCAACCGGGCCACCAGCCGCAACGCCACCCAGCCACCGGCCTGCGCGGTGAGCGGCGCGGCCAACCGCCAGGCCGCCTCCGCCGCCCGAGGCCACGCCCCCTCCACCGGGTCGCCCGCCGACTCCGCGGCGGCCACTGCCGCCGCCGCACTCGCCCGGTCCGGATGCACCTGGGTCAGCACCAGCAGGTCGACGGCCCGGTCGGGATGCGTCGGATCCTTGCCGTACGCCGCGGCCAGGTGCAGCACCAGATCCGCATGCGTCCACAGCACCGCCGCCAGCTCGGCCAGCGGCGCGAAGAAGCCGGCCAGAGCGGCTGTCGCCCCACCCGCCCCCGCCGAACGGACGAACCGGCGGGTCGCCAACCGGGCCAGGCCGTCCGCCGACGCGTCCGGATACCGGGTGCGCAACCCCGCCGCCCACCCGGCCGCGCCGGGCCCCAGGGCCCGCACCGCGGCCAGCGCCAACAGCTCCGGCGCGAAGCCAGGGTGGTCGAGCACGCGCGCGGCGACCGCCCGTAGCTCCGATTCCGGGGTACGCCCCAGAGCCGGCTCAGCCTGCCGCGCGACGGGTGCCGCCGGTGCCGTGACCTGCTCGACGACAGGTTCGGGGGCGGGCTCTGCCGGCGTGCTCCTGCGCGCGGCGGCCGCGCGCTTGGTGGCCTTTGCGGCTCTGGCCGGGGTCGCCGCTTTGCTGGGGCTCGCCCCTTCGCTCGGGCTCGCGGCTGTGGTGGGGCTCGCGGCCTTGGTGCTCGCCGCCTTGGTGGGGCTCGTGGCTTTGGTGCTCGCGGCACGTTTGCGCGGTGCCGGCGTGGTCGGGATCACCTCGGCGGGCGGCTCGGCCGCGCCCCGGGTAGCTGCCTTGCGGGTGGGGGTGGTGCGGGCCTTCGGCGGGCCTGGTTCGTCACCGTTCGACGGTTCTGCCTGCCCCGCTGTCGCGTCGGTGGTCAGGTCGGCCGGTGCGCGTCCAGGCTGTCGGGGCAGTGGGCGGTCCGGATCCGGTGGTTGGAAGAGCACCGTCGGGGCGGCCTTGGCCCGTCGAGGACGCGGGCTTGCCGGCGCGGCTGCCGGAGCTGCCGCCGCCTCGGTGGGCTCCGCCGTCCCGGTCGGCTCCTCGGCCACCGTCGGCGGCCTGAAGGTGGCCCGTGGGGAGCGCCGACGCGCTCCCTCAGCAGGCTCTCGACGGGTCGACTCGCTGGGCGGCTGCTCCTGCATATCGATGGAGCGTAGTCCCGATCACGCCGTCGCACAGCGTGGAATCACCGAGGGCGGGTGGCCCTGGCGGGCGTACCCCGGAAGTCGTTTTGCTCCCGGTGGGTGGCGACCTGTATCCTCGGGCGCGGTGGTCTGAGGATCACCAGGGAGACTTCGCCTAGTCTGGTCTATGGCGCCGCACTGCTAATGCGGTTGGGGTCTTAAAGCCCCTCCCGGGTTCGAATCCCGGAGTCTCCGCGCGAAAGCCGGGTGTGTACACTGGCTGAGCACAAGCGCCCGTAGCTCAATGGATAGAGCATCTGACTACGGATCAGAAGGTTAGGGGTTCGAGTCCCTTCGGGCGCACAAGATCATAAGACGTCTGGCCTGCGGAAACGCGGTCAGGCGTTTTTTGTTGGCCGCCCCCGCCGGGCGCTGACTCCCAGGTTGGTGTCGTCGCTTTCCGTAGTCACGCTTGGGTTGCGGGGTGTTGGCCCGCTCTCCTGGTGGGGGCACTGCACGGGCGTAGGTCTGCGCGGTTCGGATCGCCGCAATGCGCCCTGCACCGTCAGTTGGTGTCTCCGCTTTGCGGGACTGAGCTGGGGTCGTCCCGTAGACAGGTGTCCGGTCCCGCAGCGGGTCCGATCGTCGTGATCGAAGCCGTGCGGGACCGGACACCTGTCTGGCAAAGCACGTACCGGGCTCTCGGCTGATCAGCCGAAGCAGTTGGGCACGGGCGGTGAGCTGGGTGTGCAGTTGGTGGGCCGGTTGCCGGTGATGGCAGTCTTCTGGTCCACGGTGACCTGGCCGCCGTCGTTGAAGATCCCGCCGGGTGCCAGGGTGGAGATGTTGTCGGTGATCTTGCTTTCGGTGAGGTTGAGCGTGGCGTTGTTGTAGATCCCGCCGCCCTGCGAGCTTGAGCCGATGGCCCGGTTGCGGTCGACGTGGGTGCGGCGCAGTACGACGGTGCCGCTGCCGTTGTAGACGCCGCCGCCGTGTTCGATGGTGCTGTTCGTGCTGGCGACGTTCTCGCTGATCCGGCTCTCTTCGGCCACGAACTGGTTGATCTGGTTGAAGACGCCGCCGCCGCGTTGGCCGGCTTCGTTGTGGTGGACGTTGCCGTGCTTGAGCCGGAAGTCGCCGTCGGTGAAGATTCCGCCGCCCTCGCTGCCGGCCCGGTTGTCGTTGATCTCGACGTTCCTGGCCTCGGTGGTGGAGTCGATGCCGCCGCGGATGCCGCCGCCGCGGAAGCCTGCGGTGTTGTTGTCCAAGCGGACGTTGTCGAGCACGGCGACCTGGCTGTTCGACAGTCCGCCGCCAACGCCGCCGATCGGCACGATGTTGAAGGTGCCGATCGTGTTGTTGTAGCTCAGTCGGGTGTGCTGCACGGTGAGGTTGCCGTTGTTGAAGATGCCTCCACCGTCGAACACGGCGCTGTTGTTGCTGATGGTGCTGCCGCCGTCCTTCTTCTTGTCCTTGCTGTCCCAGTCCTTGCCGCCGCCGAGGATCTTCGTGACGCCGTAGTTGGCGATACCGCCACCCGGGCCGTTGGTGTGGTTGTAGACCACGTTCGTGTTCTCGATGGTGGCCCTGCCGCCGACGTCGATCCGGATGCCGCCGCCGCCCTGGCCAAGCCCACCATCGGCCAGCCCGCCCTTGATGGTGGCGTCGCGCAGCGTCAGGTCGCCGCCGGTCCCGACTTCGAGGATCCGGAACGGGGTGGCGTTGGCGGCGCGGACGATGGTGGATCCGTTTCCGTCGATCACGACGTGCTGGGTGATGATCGGCAGGCCGACCGCGCCGAACGGCACCGGCGGCTGGGGTGCTGACCTGTTGAGCGTGTAGGTGCACTTCTCGGCGAGGCGGAGCTTCGCCCCGGAGTCGGCGTTCGCGCGGACGATCGCCGCGATCAGTTCGTCGGCGTTGCAGGGTACGGGCCGGAAGTCGTCGCCCCGGCTGTCCCGATGGTCGTTGTCCTTCTTGTCCTTCTTCTCGTCCCTGCCGTCGCGGCCACCCGGGTCCTGGCCGCCGTGGTCGTCGCCGCTGCCCCGGCTGCCGTCGGCGAGGACCTGCGCTCCGGCGTTCGACGGGCTGCCGTCGTTCTTCCCGGCTGCCCCGCTCACTCCCGCCGAGGTGAAGGCGGCCAGACCGAGCACTCCGGTCAACCCGGCCGCCCCGGCGACGAGCCAACGCGCCCGGCGCCGCTTGGGCGGCGGGGCCTGGTCGGCCGCTACTTCGCTCATCTTCGGGTGTAGATAGTTGGACATCGAGCTACCCAGCCCTTCTCCGTACACCATGTTTCCGCACGTCGCAGTCGGTGCAGAAGGCGACAAATCGGTTATAGCCACCAAGGCGAAGGTAGTCGAGCGATGCTCACATCAACCGGGCTTATGCGAAAAAGACCTACATTCGGCGTAACTGCCACAGTCGTCCCGGTGGCCCCATCCGTTCCCATCTGGCCGACCGGCACCGGCCGAGCCGGCGCTGGATCACTCCCTCGGCGCGCCGAGGCGGGTAGTGCGCCGGTTTCGGCGCCGTTACTCGGGTGCTGGCGCTTGACGTGGGCGAGGTCAGCGACAAGAATTTACATGAATCGCTGTTAGCGTTAACAAACCCGTCCCAGTGCTGCGACGGCATCGTCATGCCGATGTGGTGACGGTCGCGACGGCCTGACTCCTCGGTCAGCACTACCACTGCAGGGGAGAAATCTATGCGAACGAGGGCAAGATGGCTCGCGGCGACCGCCGCGCTCGGGGTCGTCCTCGCCGGGGTGCTGACCTCGACCGGTCCGGCCAGCGCGGAATCCAACGGCGGGGTACGGGTGATGCCACTCGGCGACTCCATCACCGAGGGCACCCAGGTGCCGGGCGGGTACCGCATCGGGCTCTGGCAGCGCCTCGTCAACGGTCGATACACAGTCGACTTCGTCGGGTCGCAGTTCAACGGACCAGCCAGCCTGGGTGACCACGACCACCAGGGGCACCCGGGCTGGCGGATCGACCAGATCGACGCGAACATCGTCAACTGGCTCAACACCCAACGGCCGCGGACCGTCCTGCTGCACATCGGCACCAACGACATCCTGCAGAACTACAACGTGAGCACCGCGCCGAACCGGCTCTCCACCCTGATCGACCGGATCACCACGACGGCTCCCACCGCTGACGTGTTCGTCGCGCAGATCATCCCGCTGTCCAACAGCAACCAGGAGGCGGCCGTCCGCACGTTCAACGCGGCGATCCCCGGCATCGTGCAGAGCAAGGTGAACGCCGGCAAGCGGGTGCGCCTGGTCGACATGCACAGCGCCCTCACCACCGGCGACCTGATCGACGGCATCCACCCCACCTCCGGCGGCTACGACAAGATGGCCGCCCGCTGGTACAGCGCGTTGCAGTCGGTGCCCGGCAGCATCGGCGACCCGGGCAGCGGCTCCGGGCAGACCAACGCGATCGTGGGCGCGCTGTCCGGCCGTTGCATCGACGTCCCCGGCTCGTCCACCACCAACGGCACGCAGGTGCAGTTGTGGGACTGTCACGGTCGTACCAACCAGCAGTGGACCTACACGAGCAGCAAGGCACTCACCGTGTACGGCAACAAGTGCCTCGACGCCGCCGGCTACGGCACCTCCCCGGGCACCCAGGTCACCATCTACGACTGCCACGGCGGCACGAACCAGCAGTGGAACGTGAACGCCAACGGCACCATCACCGGGGTGCAGTCCGGCCTCTGCCTGGACCCCTACAACATGGGCACCGGCAACGGCACGAAGCTCGTCCTCTGGACCTGCACCGGCCAGAGCAACCAGCAGTGGAGCCGCCGATAGTTCGGGCGCTCGCGCCGGGTGGTCGGATCGCATCCCCACGTTCGACGTCGACTGACGGCTGGACTTCGGGATCAGCCAGTCCGTCCACCCGGCGCCGGCGACACCGCCCCCGGCCGGTCGACCCGTCCCGCCGAGTGTGGTGGCACCGCCAGCGAGGCTGAGTTCGGCGGCACTTCAGACGATGGGCAAACGTCGATGTTAACGCGCGCTCGACGCCGCCTCAAGGGCAGTGGTCGTGCTCTGGGCGGGGATCTGGGGCGATGCCTGCGGGAAGCCGGCCGAGTGTGTCTGGCTCCAAGATCCGTGGTTCGACAACGGTTGATGTTCCCAGCACGTTACGTCTTGACGAACGGCATGTTATCGCTCACAGTCGATGCCTAAGGACGACGACACCTTGGCTTTCCGGGCAAGCCTTGCCTCGTCGATCTCGAATCAGGCGTGCGCCAGGGCTCGCCGGCATCTTGTTAACGCTAACTTCTTGACGCCTGTTTGCTCGGCCACGCGTCGCGGTACGCCCACCCCGGGCAGGCCGTTCGGCTCTTGGTCATTGGAGGAGGATCATGTCTGCCCTCGATAGGTCTCCAACAATCGCACCGCCGTCGCGGCGGCAACGTTGGTGGTTGCCCCGTCTCCTCGCCGCCAGCGCGGCGGCGTTGATGGTCGGTGGCGCCGCCGTGGCGGTCGTGTCATCGCCCGCCGCAGCGGCGACTGTCGACACGAACGCGTGGTACGTGTTGGTCAACCGCAACAGCGGCAAGGCCCTGGACGTGTACAACCTGGCGACCAACGACGGCGCGCGGATCACGCAGTGGACCCGCAACAACGGTAACCAGCAGCAGTGGCAGTTCGTCGACTCCGGTGGTGGCTACTACCGGGTGAAGTCGCGGCTGTCCAACAAGGTGTTGGACGTCTCGGGCTTCTCGACCGCCAACGGCGGCGCAATCGTGCAGTGGAGCGACAACAACAGCACCAACCAGCAGTTCCGGTTGGCCGACTCGGACAGCGGTTACGTCCGGTTGATCAATCGGAACAGCAACAAGGTGATGGAGGTGCAGGGCGCCTCGACCGCCGACGGTGGAAACATCGTGCAGTACGACGACTGGAACGGCACCAACCAGCAGTGGCAGTTCGTCCGCGTCGGCGGTGGGACCGACCCCACCACGCCGCCGCCGACCGGCACCTGTGACCTGCCTTCGACGTACCGGTGGTCGTCGACGGGTGCGTTGGCGCAGCCGAGGTCGGGTTGGGTGTCGTTGAAGGACTTCACCGTCGCCCCCTACAACGGCCAGCAGCTGGTCTACGCCACCACGCACGATTTCGGGAGCAGCTGGGGTTCGATGAACTTCGGCCTGTTCTCGAATTATTCGCAGATGGGTTCGGCGAGTCAGAACGCGATGAACTCGGGGACGGTGGCGCCGTCGCTGTTCTACTTCGCGCCGCGCAACATCTGGGTGTTGGCGTATCAGTGGGGTGGGCCGGCGTTCTCGTACCGGACGTCGTCGGATCCGACGAACCCGAACGGGTGGTCGTCGCCGCAGACGTTGTTCAGTGGGAGCATCACTGGTTCGGGTACGGGTCCGATTGATCAGGCGGTGATCGGTGACGGGACGAACATGTACCTGTTCTTCGCCGGTGACAACGGGAAGATCTACCGGGCGAGTATGCCGATCGGGAACTTCCCGGGCAGTTTCGGGTCGAACTACACGACGATCATGAGTGACACGACGAACAACCTGTTCGAGGCGGTGCAGGTCTACAAGCTGCAGGGCCTGAACAAGTACCTGATGATCGTGGAGGCGATCGGGTCGCAGGGTCGCTACTTCCGGTCGTTCACCGCGACCAGCCTGGGTGGTTCGTGGACGCCGCAGGCCACCAGTGAGAGCAACCCGTTCGCGGGTAAGGCGAACAGTGGCGCGACCTGGACCAACGACATCAGCCACGGTGAGTTGCTGCGGACCAGCGCCGACCAGACCATGACCGTCGACGCCTGCAACCTGCAACTGCTCTACCAGGGTCGTTCCCCCAGCTCCAACGGCGTCGACTACGGTCTGCTGCCGTACCGGCCGGGTCTGCTGACGCTGCAGCGCTGACACGGCTCGATCACGCTCGACTGACCCGGAACGGGCGGGCTCGGCAGGACGCCGAGCCCGCCCGGCTCACGTTGGCAAGGCGGTCACGCCCCAGCTCACCCGACAGGCGTGCCGATGACGCAGGTCAGCACCCGGCCCTGACCACGGGTGACGCTCGACGTGGTCGTCGCGAACCCCTGGGCCGCGAGCAGTAGTTCGGTGGCGGCGAGGTTCGCGGTGGCGTGCGCGGCGCTGGGTCGTTCGCCGAAGACGTACAGCCGTCCCTCCGGGGCCAGCAGGCTTCGCATCCGAGCGATCAGTTGCGCCGCGTCGCCCAACCAGAAGAGGCTGACGTTCACCGCGAAGATCTTGGTGAAGTGTTCAGTCGGGAGGTCCGCGGACTCGAACCCGGCACACCGGATCTCGGCTCGGCCAGCATCGATGTGGCTGAGGTTCCGCCGGGTAGCGAGCCGTACCATCGTCGCGGCGCGGTCGATGGCGACGATGCGGCCGGTGGTGAGTTGACCGGCGACCAGGGAGACTGCCGCACCCCGGCCGCACCCGATCTCCAGCACCTGGTCGTCGGGCGCCACAGCCATGGTCTCCACCGCCCAGCGCTGCCGGTGCCCGACCGTCACCCGAACCGATTCGCTCGCCACGGGCGTCTGGTCAGGGCTGGACGGACCCCGATTGTGGGCCGGAAGAGCGGACCTCACCACGTCACTCGCCGGTGCCTTCTCTGCTCACAGCTCTGATTCCACTCTCTCGACGGAGTCAGTGCACCGTGTCCTCGGTCACCGCGCCCCATCTGACAGGTACGACAGCGATCAGTGCACGGGCACGGGCGCGACGTCCCCGAGGGCGTCCGGCGGGGCCGGGACGTGCTTCGGAGCGCCAGCGTTCACCATGTTCGCGGAGACGAGGGCCGCCGTGACCACAAATCCGACAGCGACCCAGTACGCGACCGAGTAGCCGTGCATCAGCGCCTCGTTCCGTACCTGGGTCTGGGCCGCCGGGCCGCCGTGCGAGAGCAGATAGGTGGCGGCGGAGCTGGTCGCGATGGTGTTGAGCAGCGCGGTGCCGATCGAACCGCCGACCTGCTGCGACGAGCCGAATTCGCGACCCTCACCACGCTAACGAGGTTGTGGAACGATCACCAAAGAATGTGCGTGCGGTTACAGGACCCGCGCTGGCAGGTAGCGCCGTCCTTGCGACCGCTTTGACAGCAAAAGCCGGGTTGAGGCGAGGTGGCCCAGCTACACGGCACGTCAATTGTGAGGCCCATTACTTTGTCGAACGTTCCAGATAAGACTAGCGTTCCGTCTCGCGAAGCCCCGCGCTCTGCGGCGGCTCATCACTCGAATGGATGTGCGGCGAGATGTCTGGACGGTTGGAATCGAAGGTGCTGGTCGTGACCGGTGGCACGCAGGGCATGGGCCTGGCGTTCGCCAGGCGGGCGGCCACGGAAGGTGCTCGGGTCGTCATCGGCGCCCGGGACAAGGACCGCGGCGAGGAGGTCGCCGCCCAGATCCGGACGGCGGGCGGTGCCGCCCTCTTCGTGCCCACCGACGTCACCGTGGAGGAAGAGATGGCGCGGCTCGTCGACGCCGCGGTGACGGAGTACGGGCGGCTGGACGGTGCGTTCAACAACGCCGGCGGCGGCCCGATGGCCAGCATGCGCGAGACCGACAGTGACAACTGGCACCGGTCGCTCGCCCTCAACCTGACGAGCGTCTTCTACGGACTCAAGTACGAGCTTCCGGCGATCATCGCCTCCGGTGGGGGCGCGATCGTCAACAACGCCTCCGTCTCCGGCGTGAAGGGTGACCCGACGCAGGCCGCCTACAACGCGGCGAAGCACGGGGTCATCGGTCTCACGCGCTCGGCCGCCCTCGACGTGGCGCGCTCCAATGTGCGGGTCAATGCCCTGGTCACCGGCCTGATCGACACCCCGCTCTGGCAGAACGTGGTCAGCCAGGCCCCGGAGGCGGCGCAGCGCTACCTGTCGACGCAGCCGACCGGCCGCGCCGGCACCTCCGACGAGGTCGCCGCGCTCACCACGTTCCTGCTCAGTGACGAGGCAACCTTCATCAGCGGCGCGTCCATCGCCATCGACGGCGCCTTCACCGCCTGAGGCAGACGCCGCCCGCACCGCCCGAGGCTTCGACGGTGCTTCACCGCGTGATGCGCATCGCGGACACATCTATGACCGCCCTGTCCGGGGTGGCGGCTCCAGCAGCCGCCACCCCGGACACCGCAACGCGTCAGGAGATCCGGTAGGCCCGCTGGATCGTCTGGGTGACGGTGTTGCCGGCGGTGTCGGTAGCGGCCAGTCGCAGCGAGACGAACCCGGCCCGTCGCGGATGACTGATCACGGCGACGTTCCGGAGCACCGGCAACGCGGCCCAGGTGCGGCCGTCGTCGAAGGACGCGGACACGCTGAGCGTGCGGTTGGGCGTGGCCTTCGAACCGACCTGCCGGTCCAGCGTCACCGGGATCGCCATGACCCGGCCGATCCGTGCCGTGTTGGTGTCGTCGAGCATGGGCGTCGGGCGAGCCGTGGTCAGGGGCAACCGCTCCGGTGACGTGGTGTGCGCCGAGGTGAAGGTCCAGGCCACCGAGACCGACGTCGACAGGGTGTCCGGGGCGCCGCGCGTGACAGTCGCCTCCAGTCGGTAGGTGGCCCTGCCGGCGGGCACCGCGAACTCGGCCCACGGGCTGTCCGAGCTGCCGATCTCCTTACCGTCGCGGAGCAGCCGGAACCGCACCGGCTGATCGTCGCGGCTGGCGGGGCGACCTGACGCGTCGCCGAACAGGGGCAGCGACGCGATCGAGATGGTGTCGCCGTCGCGGCCCGCGTACCCCAGTGGCGACAGGGTCGGCGCCTGGGCCACCGACGGCCCGAACGGTGCCGCGTTCCAGGTCTGGGTGTACGTCCGGCCGGCGGCGAAGGTCGAGTCCTGGGCGGTGAGGTTGTCCCCTTCGAGGAACGTGGACGTCCAGACGACGCCCCCGTCGGTGTTGTAGTACTCGACGCCCTTGAACGGCAGGTCGACGGGCGTGTTCGACCCGATCGGACCGGAGCCTCCCGGACCCGACGCGCGGTGGAACCGGGTGGCCGTCGTCGTGCTGGACTGGCTGCGGTAGGTCGCCCGGACGGTGGCCAGGTTCTTCGGCGACAGTTTCCTGGTCAGGCCGGTGAACATGTCGCCCTGCCGGACGTACGCCAGGTCGTAGGTGTAGGGGCTGTTCCGGAAGGTGCCGTCCCTGCCCGGTCGCGCGAGCCCGACGCCAAGCGTCGCGGTGAACTCGGGTGCGGTGACGGCGGGTCCGATCCGGCCGAAGAAGAGGTCCGCGAAGGACAGCCCGCTGAGTTGGACGCCCGGGTAGCGCAGGCCGTCGTCCCAGTTGGCGCTCACATTGATCGAGGTCGGCGCGGCGTCGTGCTGCGGCACCGTCAACGCGACAGGCTTGGCGGCACGGGCGTCGACCGCCTCGGTGACCGGGCCGCGTACGTCCAGGACCGGCTGCGCGAGCAGGGTCGACACGGAACCCTCGTGGATGGTGCTGTACAACGCGTAACGACCCTTGGGCAGCCGCAGGACGCCGCCGCCCGGTGCCACGGCGAGGGTGCTGAACTCGCCGGTGGTCAGGTTCGCCGCCACTGTCGTGTACTCGGTGGCCGGCTTGCCGTCGCGTCCGGTGTGGTCGAGCCGTACGTCGTAGCTCTCGATCTCGCGGTTCAGTGCGAACGGCGTGCGCACCCGCAGATCACCGGCACCGGTGGCGGTCAGCGCCCCCTGGTAGACGCCGTCCGGGGCGTCCACCCGGGTGTCCACGGTGATGGTCGCCTCGGCGCGGCCACCGGCCGGCACCACCAGGGTGGCCGGGCTGACGGTGAGCATGCCGGCCGGGGCCGGCGCGATGGCCAGCGTCAGGGTGACCGGTGTGGTGCCGGTGTTGCGGTAGCCGACGACCTGGGTGATCGGGCTGTCGTCGGCGTGTGGCCAGCGCTGCACCGGGAAGTCGATGGCGGCGATGTCGGCGGCGACCGGCTGGGCGACGGCGCGGGCGATGTCCACCCGGCCGGCGCCCTGCTCGTAGAGGGTGTCCTCGCCGGTCGGCTTGGCCGAGTCCATCAGGGCGGCCTTGAGCTGCGGGCCGGTCCAGTCCGGGTGCTGCCCGGCGAGGATCGCTGCGGTGCCGGCCACGTGTGGGGTCGCCATCGACGTACCCGACATGGTGGCGTAGTCGCCGCCGGGGGCCGCGGCCACGATGTCGACGCCCGGTGCGCTGATCTCGGGCTTGATGTGGTTGTCGCCGATGCGGGGACCTCGGCTGGAGAAGTAGGCCCGCTGGTCGTCGGCGTCCACAGCGGCGACGGCGAGAGCGTCGTCGGCGGAGGCCGGCGAGGAGACCGACTTCGGCTTTCCCTCGTTGCCCGCCGCGACCACGAAGAGGGTGCCGTACCGGTGGCTCAACTCCTGGACCGCGGTTTCCAGCGGGTCGAGTCCGGGCGCGTCGTCGCCGCCCAAGCTCACGTTGACCACCCGGGTCTGGGGCGCGAGCCACTGCATGCCGGTGATGATGTCCGAGTCCTGGCATTCGGTGGTGGCACAGACCTTGCCGACCAGCAGCTTCGCTCCCGGTGCCACGCCGCGGTACCTGCCGCCGGAGGCGGCGCCACTGCCGACGATCGTCGACGCCACGTGGGTGCCGTGGCCGACCGAGTCGCTGGGGTCGCCGCCGCCGGTGAAGTCCCGGACCTCGGTGAGGTGGCCGGCGAAGTCGGGGTGGTTGGCGTCGATCCCCGTGTCCAGCACGCCGACGGTGACGCCGGTGCCGTCGAAACCGGCCAGCCACGCCGTCGGGGCACCGATCTGCGGCACGCTGCGATCGAGGGAGACCGTGCGCTTGCCGTCCAGCCAGATGTGGGTGACGCCGGCGGTGAGGGTGCGCGCGGATGGCGTACCCCGGGTCAGCGACGCCCAGAGCGTCACCCGGTCGTCCCGGTCCGCCCGGACCGCGAGCGCGTGGGCGGCGGGCAGGTCGGCCCGCACGCGCCCGGAACCCCCGGTGGTCGCGGTCCGCGCCCGTGCCGCCGTGTTCTCGGGGTACGCGACCAGCAGCGGCAACTCGGCTGCCCGGTCGTCGTAGCCGAACTCGGCGAGCGTGGTGAGGTCGAACAGGCGGCGGTCGAGTCGCCCGTCCCGCACCAGCGGCATCGCGTCCACCGGGATGACGTACTGGTGACCGTCCTCCCGGTTGCTGACGAACCGCATGGCGGCCCGACCCGGGCCGCGCTGGATCTGCGGGCGACCCGCCGCGTCCAGCGACACCCGGTCCCCGGTGATCAGGGTGAAGGTCCCGGCGGTGCCGGGAGTCGGGGGCGTCGGCTGCGCGTTCGCCGGTTGCGCGGTCAGCCCCGCGGTAACCAGCGCGGTTGCGAGTACGCCGGCTGTCAGGGCGCGTCGTTGCCGTCGTCGCACATCGTCCTCTCCGCCACGGGCGTCTCCCGGGTCGGCACGATGACGCCTGGCCGGGTCGTCAGGTTGATCACAGTGGTGTGACGCGGGCCACAATCTCGCCCCGCGCCGACGCGACCGGTCCAACCAGCCGAGTTCCATGCGGCGGTGACCAGGAGACGAAGCGTGGGAGGGCACCGGTCGGATGCGTGACGCCGAGGAGTTCGACGCCCTCTACGCGGCCTGCGCTGGTCGGGTCGTGGGTCACGTGTACGCGCTCACCGGCAACCGCGCCGAGGCGGAGGACGCCGTCGCCGAGGCGTTCATGCGGGCCTGGCAGCGGTGGCGGACGGTGCGGGAGACGGACAGCCCGGAGGCGTGGGTCCGGCGGGTGGCCTCCCGGATCGCGGTGAGCAGCTGGCGCAAGGCGTTCAACCGGGTACGCGCACACCGCCGGGCCGCGGTCGACCAGAGCGTGCCCGGCCTGAACGAGGACCACGTCGCGCTGTTGCAGGCGCTGCAACGGCTGAGCCCCAACGAGCGGCGCGCCGTCGTGCTGCACCACCTCAACGATCTCAGCGTCGCGGAGGTGGCAGCCGAGATGCGGGCCCCCGTCGGGACCGTGAAGACGTACCTCGCCCGTGGCCGGCGAGCGATGGCCGGGTTGCTGACCGATGCGCACCAGGAGGAGACCTCCCATGGCTGATCCGCGCGACGATCTCACCGCGATCGTGGACGAGGTCCGGCGAGTCGCCACGCTGCCGGGGGCGCAGGCGTTGCGACAGCGCAGCGACCGGCGTCGGCGGCGTCGGGCGGCAGTGGGCGCGGCGGGGCTGGCCGTGGTGGCCGTCGCCGCTGGCACCGTCCTGTCACAGATCCGGAACGACGTCGAGGCGCCGGACGCCGGCCCGGCCGGCCAGGTCGCACCACCCGTGGTGCCGTCCGCGACCGCTTCGGCGGGACCGCAGGAGATCCTCGGCGGCCGGCGGCAGGTCCAGATCACGCTGCCCGGCATGCGCGGCGCGACGTTGGCGATCGACAGCGACGGTGACCAGGTGCGGGCCACCACCGACCAGGGCATCGACGATCGGGCGCTGTGGGTGCTGCGCCCCGAGGGCGACAGGTATCGGATCCTCCTGGCGGCCGGTGCCACCGAGGTCTGCATGACCGTCGTGCACGACGCCGCGCCGGGCAGCGTACGCGGCCGGGCCTGTGATGCCGCCGCGTCGACGCAGCTCTTCCGGATCGACCAGGTTCCCGACGGCAGCTACTCGATCTTCCAGGGCCGGCGCTACGTCCAGGTGGTCGACGGCACCAACGCCCTGGTGCCCGACCTGCCCGAGGGCCTGACCACCACGTACGAGTTCGAGGATCGTGGACCGACCCCGCGCTGACTGTCGAAACCTTTTCGTCAGAGCCAGACCACGATCCCGGTCAGGTCGTTGAGGACGGCGGCCACGCCCGCCCGGATGGCCGCCGCGCATCGTTCCGCGGTGAACGAGTTCGGGTCGTACGTCGAGGACATGCCGAGCCCCTCACCACGGAACGACGCGCCCTCCCAGTCGACGGCGGTGACGTTGTGGGTGGGCTCGGCCAGCTCCGCGCCGACTACCAGGAACTTCTCGTCCAGGTGGTTCGGGGTGACCAGTGCGAGCCCGTCGATGAGATCGTTTCCCGCGCTGACGATGAGGTCCGGACCCATCTCCATCGCCTTGGCGATGCTGGGGACGGCGTCGTGCGCGTTGCCGACAACGATCGTCCTGAGGTCGACGTGCTCGTCCTCGGCCCACTCCTTGACCGCTGTCACCAGGGCCTTGGTCGGGTTGTCGGTACCGCTGGTCAGCAGGACGACCCGGTAGTCCTTCGACGGGTGGACACCGGCCCACGAGCCGGGCTGCGGGGTGATGGTCGCCTCCGGCGCGGGCTTCGTGGCGGGGTCGACGAACCCGGGGCCGAGGGTGCCGATGGCGCTGGGCGCCGGACGTGGTTCGGACCAGTCGTCGCTGGAGTTGCAGGCGGTGACCAGTGCGGCGGTCGCGGCCAGCATGGCGACGGCCCGAAGCGGGGGGCGCAAGGTGATCGTCCTCCGGGTGGTGGCGGAATGTGCGCGTACTTCTTCGTATTCCTATCTCAATTCCGGTCACCGGCAATTGGTGGGCGGCCGGTCGGGGATGTTGTTCTCCGGCGGTTCGTCGGTACGCGGGTTGGTGTTCACCCACGACATGCAACGTGCACTGGCCAACCGAGGGAGTCGAATGTCAGGCCGGATCCGCCGTACCGTTATCGTCGCCGCTGTCGGTTTCGCCGCAGCGGTGGTTCCGTTTCTGGCCGCCGAATCGGCGTCCGCGCACGGTTTTTCGTCGACTGTGTACGCGAAAATAGCGGCGGGAGATGAGGGTCACATTCGAACGGCGGTGGAGCTCGAATACGACCTCCTTGTCGTCTCCGCCGCGGACGCCGGCCACGACGACCCGCTCTTCCAGGCCGGAACCGCGGCGTTCGAGGCGGGTGACACCACTGCGCAGGCCGCCGCCCTGAAGGGCCACGCGTCGACGGTCCTCGGCTACGTCTCCGACCGGTTCTCGGTGAGCTCCCGGGGTGCGGCCTGCCGGCCGACCCTGGTGGGTGACGCGACGATCGGCGCGCACGAGGGCGTGCCGTACGCGGACCTGCTGCTCGACTGGGCCTGTCCCGAGCGGGTCGACGAGCACGTGGTGCGCAGTGACCTCTTCCCGGACGGCGAGGGCTACGTCAAGGGTACGAAGACGATCGTCACCTACGAGATCGACGGCCGGTCGGGCAGCGCGGCGCTCGACGCCGCCAACCCGTCCTTCTCGACCGCGCAGGCCTGGTACGAGCGGTTCGGCGAGTTCTTCGTCCTGGGCGCCGAGCATCTGCTGAGCGGTATCGACCACATCCTGTTCCTGCTGGCGCTCATCGCCGGGTCGCGACGGCTCCGGGAGATCGTGCTCGCGGCCACCAGTTTCACGGTGGCGCACTCGGTGACGTTCATGCTCGCCGCGCTCGGCCTGGTCGAGGTGCCGGGGGCGATCGTGGAGCCGATCATCGCGTTGTCGATCGCCGTCGTCGCCGGCTGGCACCTGTGGGGAATCTGGCGGCGCGGTGAGCACGCCACCGACCTGGAGACGGCCGGGCGCGGTCACTTCAGCCTGGACCGGGCCGGTTGGATCCGCCTTGGCGTGGTGTTCTGCTTCGGTCTCGTGCACGGCCTGGGCTTCGCTGGCGCGTTGGGCATCGACGAGGCGTGGTCGTGGACCCTGCTGTGGTCCCTGCTGGTGTTCAACATCGGCATCGAAGTCGTTCAGTTGACGATTATCGCGGTCGTCTTCCCGCTGCTGTTCGTGCTGCGGCGTCGTGCGCCGAAAGCCGGCCTCTGGGCGACCGGGGCCGTTTCTGCGGGCGTGTCCTTTATGGGGTTGATCTGGTTTGTGCAGCGCATTTCTGGATCATGAGTAAGGCTAAGTAGTTCGTGAAGTGCAGTCTTTCGCAAGATCACGTTCACAGTCGGTTCATCGGGCAGCGAAAGCGTGGATTTGCTTCCCCAGCGTCGGGTGAAGGCACATCTATTTCTCTATTTGAAAAGGGAACAATGTCGATGACATTGAGCACCTCGTCACGGGCTTCCGCGCTCGTACGGCGTCGCCTGGTCGCCGGGGTCGCAGCCGGCTTCCTGGGCCTGGGCGCGGCTCTCGGTAGTGGCCTGGTGGCCACCGCGAGCGCGGCCGAGTCCACCACGATCACCGGTGTGGTCCTCGGCGTCGGCGCCAACGAGACCCAGCGCATCGTGAGCTGGTACTCCTCCGCCGACACCGCGCAGAAGATCCAGCTCGCCCCGACCGCCGAGATCGTCAACGGCGAGTTCCCGGCCGGCGCCGTCAGCTTCGACGCCGTTGGTGCGGCGAACACCTCCACCACCGGGTTCAACCGGCACGCCACGATCAGCAACCTGCGCGAGAACACGGCGTACTCGTACCGGGTCGGCGCCGAGGGCAGCTGGTCCCCGGCGTACTCCTTCAAGACGCGGGACTTCGAGGGTGACTTCGACTTCCTGTTCTTCGGCGACCCGCAGATCGGCGCCTCCGGTGACGTCGCGAAGGACCAGGCCGGGTGGGCGGAGACCCTGAAGGTCTCCACCGCGGCGAACCCGAACGCCGAACTGCTGGTCTCCGGCGGCGACCACGTCGAGTCCGCGAACAACGAGGCTCAGTGGGACGCGTACCTCGCCCCGGACCAGCTGCGGCAGTACCCGACGGCGGCCACCATCGGTAACCACGATGTCGGCGGCAAGTCCTGGGAGCAGCACCACTTCACCCCGAACACGGACCGCTCGGCCCAGTACTACGCCGGTGACCAGGCGACCCGCTCCGGCGGCGACTACTGGTACATCTACAAGGACGTGCTGTTCATCGACATCAACAGCAACAGCTACGTCAACCCGGCTGACGGCTCGCCCGGTGGCGACGCGGCGCACGTCGCGTACATCTCCGACGTGGTCAAGAAGCACGGATCCGAGGCGAAGTGGAAGGTGCTGGTCTACCACCACGCCATCTACTCGGCGGCGAGCCACTCCACCGACGCGGACAACAAGAACCGCCGGAAGGACTTCACGACCGCCTTCTCCGACCTTGGCATCGACATGGTGCTGCAGGGTCACGACCACGTCTACACCCGCAGCTACTCCATCAAGAACGGTCAGAAGGAGAACCCGGCCGAGAAGCCGGGTGCGGCCGACGTGTTCCCCGGTCCGGGCGGCGTCATCTACGTGACCGCCAACTCGGCCTCCGGCTCGAAGTACTACGACATCAAGAAGCCGGACGGCTCCGGCACTGGCGTCGAGGGACTCGGCCCGGACCCGCTCAACCCGAGCAACTACTGGTTCAACTCGGCGGAGAACCAGGAGCACGTCCGCAGCTACGTCAAGGTGCAGGTCAAGGCCGACAAGCTGGTGCTCCAGAACATCCGCAGTGGCACCTGTGCGGCGCCGAACGCGGCCGTCGAGAAGGGCGTCTCCTGCGTCAACACCCCCGAGGGTCAGCCGGTCGGCTCGATCGTTGACAACACGACCATCCACCCCTACCACGGTGACGGCCAGGCCATCCAGGTCAACGTGCCGAACCCGGCTCCGGGCGAGTTCGGCTGGACGATCGACGGCTACAACGGTCTGGTCGACCTGGGTACCGCGCAGGAGCGCGACGGCACCTACTTCCAGGCCAACGGCAAGATCAACCCGATCCTCGTGTCGGACAGCCGCCGTTCGCTCGCCCCGTGGTCGATCTCGGCCAACGTCGGCGACTTCTCCGACGCCGACCAGAAGTTCTCCGGCTCCTACCTCGGTTGGAGCCCGTACGTGCTCGACGCCGGAGCGGGCGCCGAGGCCGGTGCCCCGGTCCTGTCGTCCTACGACGACCAGGGCAAGGGCCTCTCGGTCTCCAGCGCCCTCGCCGCCGCCGCGCAGGGTCACCCGCGTGGTGGCGCGAAGCTCGGCGCCGACCTGGATCTGAAGATCCCGGACAGCATCGCGAAGGGTAGCTACCGCACCACCCTCACGATCACCGCGCTGAGCAGCTGACCGAACAGTTCCACGGGCGGGGTAGGCACCTTCGGGTGTCTACCCCGCCACCCATTTGCCATCCGCCCAAGATCACCTCAAGGAACCGACATGTACCCGTCCGTCACTTGCTGGAAGACCAGGCCCACCGCACTCCTCCGTACGACCGCACTGTCCCTGCTCGCCGTCGTCGCGGCAGTCGGCGTCGGTGCCGGCCCCGCCCGGGCGGCGGACGGCAACGTCGCCTGGACGGTCCGGACGGCGTCCAACGGTTACGGCGAGGCCCGGTCCAGCTACAGCTACAACGTCAACCCGGGTGGGGCCGTCGAGGACGCCATGGTCGTGGCCAACCGCGGCGCGGCCCCGCTGACCCTCTCCGTGTACGCGGCCGACGGCTTCACCACCGACGCCGGCCAGCTCGACCTGCTCACCAGGGAGAAGAAGTCCACAGCGGTCGGCGCCTGGGTGAAGCCGAACGCCGGCAGTGTCGTGATCCAGCCCGGCAAGACCGCCCAGGTCCCGTTCACGGTCGACGTTCCGGAGAACGCCACGCCCGGGGACTACGTCGGCGGCATCCTCACCACCCTGACCCAGGCCGACCAGGCGGAGGGGATCAACGTCGACCGGCGCCTCGGTATCCGGATCAAGCTGCGGGTCGGCGGCGAGCTGAAGCCGAACCTCGCGATCGAGGACCTGCACGTGACGTACGCCGGACCGACCAACCCGTTCAGCAAGGGTGACGCCACCATCACCTACAAGGTCCACAACGTCGGCAACGCGGCCCTGTCCGGAAACCAGGCGGTGACCGTCTCCGGCCCGTTCGGCCTGCTGCGGGTCCGGGCCGCTGACGTCGCCGCGCCGCCGGAGCTGCTCCCAGGTGAGAGCTGGAACGTGACGGTGCCCGTACACGGCGTGGCTCCGGTCATCTCGCTGGCCGCTACCGCGACCCTGACGCCGCTGCTCACCGACGCCTCGGGCTCCACCACCCCGCTCAAGCAGGTGCAGGCCACCGCGCACGGCTGGGCCCTGCCCTGGACGCTGGTTTTGGCTCTCGTCGTGCTGATCGCCGTGCTCGTCGGGGCGTACCTGTACCGGCGCCGCAACCGGGCGCTGAGCAGGGCGCGCGAGGACGCCCGCGTCCGCGACGCCGTCGAGCAGGCGCTGCGCGGCCCGGAGCCGCAGACCTCCTGATCGCCGCAGCCGCCCCACGAGGTCGGCGAGCGTGCGCGTTCGTCCTTGTGGGTGAACGGCCCTCAGCTCCGGAGCACGCCCGTTCCCGAGCCGGCATGCTGCGACGGTGACGCCGGCACGGAGGGGGAATCCACATGGTTGACGGGGATGTGCCAGAGCGGATGCAGGCCGCGGCCTTCGACGAGTTCGGCGGGCCGGAGGTGATCACCCTCCGCAAGCTGCCGATCCCGCAGGTCGCCGACGACGAGGTGCTGATCAAGGTGTGGAGCGCCGGCGTCGGGGTGTGGGACGCGTACGAGCGGGAGGGTGTGCTGGTGCCGGAGGGCTCGGCACTGCCGATCGTGCCCGGCTCCGACGGCGCCGGAACCGTCATCGCGGCCGGCGGCAAGGTGACGAACCTGGCCGTGGGCGACCTGGTCTACGTCTCCGCCACCACCCGGCCCAAGGGCGGCCTCTACGCCGAGTACGCGTCGGTCAAGGCGGAGTACGCGGCGAAGGTGCCCGACGGTGTGCCGGCCGAGCACGCCGGTGCCATGCCCACCGACGCGCTGACCGCGCTGGCCGGCCTCGACACCGTCAGCCTGTCGGCCGGCGACTGGTTGCTGATCTTCGGGGCGAGCGGCGGCCAGGGCCACCTGGCCGTGCAGTTGGCGAAGCGGCAGGGCCTCAACGTGATCGCCGTGGCGTCCGGGGCGGACGGTGTCGCGCTGGTGACCCGGCTCGGCGCCGATGTGTCGGTCGACGGGCACGGCGACATGACCGAGGTGCTGGCCCGGATCCGGGACGCGGCACCGGGAGGGGTGAACGCCATCCTGGCGATGGCCGGCGGGCCGACGCTGGACCGGCTCACCGAGGCGCTTGCCGACGGTGGGGTGGTCGCGTACGCCCACGGGGTGCGGCCGGAGCCGCAGGAACACCCGGGCGTCACGGTCCGCGCGTACGACGGCGAATCGAACCCCCGGCAGTTGCAACGCCTCAACGAACTCATCGAGGCGGGGCCGTTCGTGGTGCACGTCGCCGAGACGTTCCCCCTGGGCAAGGTGCGGGACGCGCACCAGCGCCTCCAGACCTCCTACGCCGGCAAGCTCCTGCTGACGGTGGCCTGAGAGGTCAGGACGTGCGCTGTTGCGGCACGCGTACCGATGCCATGCCGGCCGCCGTCGCGGCCTGGATGCCCAGGTCGGTGTCCTCGAAGACCAGGCAGGACTCCGGGGGTACGCCGAGCTGCCGCGCCGCGAGCAGGAACGCCTCCGGGTCGGGCTTGGCCAGGGTGTAGTCGTCGGCGCAGACCAGCACGTCAAACCGGTCCAGCAGGCCCAGCGCGTCCAGGGAGGCGGTGACCGACGCGCGGGTGCTGCCGGAGACCACGGCGAACGGAACCCGCCGGTGCGCGTCGTGGATGTGCGCCAACACCTCCGGCACCGCGGCGAGCTGCGGCAACAACTCCTGGTAGTAGCTCTCCCGGCGCTCGACCACGGCAGCCACCGGCATGGCCAGACCCTGCTGCTCGTTCAGCTCGACGATGATGTCGGCGGTGGGCCGCCCACCCCAGGCGTAGAAGAGGTCCTCCGGGAACTCGCAGCCCCACTCCGCGAGGGCCCGCTGCCAGGCCACGTAGTGCAGCGGCATCGAATCGACGATGGTGCCGTCGCAGTCGAACAAATACGCGGCGAACGGCCCGGGAGGCAGCGGCAGACTCACCCGGGGAAGGGTACAGCTCACCCGCTCGTGACAGCCTTCAGCTGGCTGAGCAGGTACGCGCGCTCCGGTTCGGTGCCGACCAACGTCAACGCGCTGCGGTACGCGGCCGCGGCCTCGTCGTACCGGCCGAGCCGGCGCAGCAGGTCGGCCCGCGCCGCCGGATAGGGATGGTGGCCGCGCAGGCGCGGATCGTCGGCCAACTCGTCGAGCAGCGCCAACCCCGCCTCCGGTCCGTCCCGCATGGCCACCGCGGCGGCCCGGTTCAGTGCGACGACCGGTGAGGGCACCAGGCCGAGCAGCACGTCGTAGAGCGCCACCACCTGCGGCCAGTCGGTGCCGGCCACGTCGGGAGCCTCGTCGTGCAGCGCGGCGATGGCGGCCTGGACCGCGTACGGCCCGGGCGCCCGGCCGGTCAGCGCGACCACCACCAGGCCGCGCCCCTCCTCGATCATGTGACGGTCCCAGCGCCCCCGATCCTGGTCGTCGAGCAGGATCATGGCCCCGTCCGGCCCGGTGCGCGCGTCGCGCCGGGCATGGACGAGCAGCATCAGGCCGAGCAGCCCGGCGGCTTCCCGCTCGGCCGGCAGCAGCCGGCGCAGAATCCGGCCCAGCCGGATGGCCTCCTCGGCCAGGTCGATCCGTTGCAGATCCGGGCCGGAGCTGGCCGCGTACCCCTCGGTGAAGATCGAGTAGACGGCCTGGAGCACCGTGGGCAGGCGACCGGGCAGCTCGTCGTCGCCCGGCACCCGGAACGGGATGCGTGCGTCACGGATCTTCCGTTTGGCGCGGACGAGTCGCTGGGCCATGGTGGTGGGCGGCACCAGGAAGGCCCGCGCGACCTCGGCGGTGGTGAGCCCGGCCAGGAACCGCAGGGTGAGCGCGGCGCGGTCCGGCACGGCCAGGGCCGGGTGCGCGCAGGTGAAGAAGAGCGCCAGCCGGTCGTCGGGCAGGTCACGGTCCGCGTCGGCGGGCGGGGCGTGATCGGCCCGCTCGGCCTCCGCCCGCAGTACGGCGAGCCGGGTGGCCAGCACCCGGTCACGCCGCAACCGGTCCACCGCCCGACGCCGGGCAGTGGTGAGCAGCCAGGCGCCCGGCCGGCTCGGGACGCCGTCGGTCGGCCAGTGCGTCAGCGCCGCCTCGATGGCCTCGGAGGCGACCTCCTCGGCCAGGTCGAGGTCGCCGAAGCGGCGCACGAGCGAGGCGAGCAGTCGGCCGCGTTCCTCCCGGAACACGGCCTCCACCGACGACCCGACGGCCGCCCTCTCATCCGGCACGCTCAGACCTGCACGTCGATCTCGGCGATCGGACGGACCTGGACCGATCCGGGACCGGTGGCCCCGGGGCTGCGGGCGGCCCACTCCAGCGCGGCGTCGAGGTCCGGCACGTCGATGACGTCGTACCCACCGAGCAGCTCACGGGTCTCGGCAAACGGTCCGTCGGTGATCGTGCGCTCGCCAGCGGCGCTCACCTGCACCGTCGTACAGGTGGTCAGGTCCTGCAGCGGATGACCCGAGACCCAGACCCCGGCGTCCTTCATCTCCCGGTCGTAGCGGATCCAGTCCTCGAAGCTGCACCCGTTGTCGACGACCTCTCCGTCGACCATGGGACTCATGAACAGCAGCATGTACTTCACGTTTCGGCTCCTCTCGGTGCGGCGGTTCGCCGTACAGCATGACGACGAACGGTGACCGCGGATATCGACACGGTCCGGCAGCCTTTTCTGGCCGGCTCCGCTCACCGCAGGCGTGGCCGCGCCGGGTCGGCTCGTTCGTCGCGTCGGTCCATCCGTCGCTCGAACCAGGTCACGCCGATCAGGAAGGCGGTGAGCACTGTGAGCGCCGCCAGTGGCGGCAGGGACCGGCCGATCGGCAGCAGGGGCAGCGGCAGCAGCGCGGCGACGACCTGCGTCGGAACCACCGTGCCGACGGTCAGCCGTCGGAAGACCAGCCTGCTGAGCAGGTAAATGGCGGTGCCGCCGTAGAGCGCTGTCGCTGCCTCCCACCCGAGGCGACCCGGATGCGCCGACTCCCCGGTGAGGTGGGCGATCACCTCCTCGATGCCGAGCGCCACGTAGATCGCGCCGATGATCAGCGTGGAGTGCGCGAGGCCGTACGCGTCGCCGGCCACGCTGGCCCGTCGCTCACCCGGCACGTTGCCGACGGCCCCCCTGGCGGTGGACGCCAGCCGATCGAAGTAGAGCCACCACAGGCAGACCGTGCTGGTGAGGCCGAGCAGTGCGGCCAGTAGCGCGGGGCCGACCGGGGCCATCGCCCTGGGGCCCGCGCCGGCGGAGATCAGGGACTCACCCAGCGCGATGATGAGCACCAGGCCGTACCGCTCGGTGAAGTGGTCCACGCTGCGCAGTTGCCACGGCCGGAAGGCGGACGCGATCCGGGCACCGCCGATGTTCAGCAGAAACGCCACCGTCCAGAGCACCGTCTGGGCCGCACCGCCGAGCAGGGCACCGAGGATCAGGGGAACCCAGCCCAGCACCACCGGCACCGTGAAGAACCGCAGCGTCAAGCGCAGCGCGGGGTTCGTCGCGCTCGCCCAGAACAGAATCACCAGCTGCACGGCCCGGCCGACCACGTACGCCAGCGCGAGAGTCAGCGGCGCGTCGAACAGCTCCGGGCTCTGCTGCCACGCGTCCGGCAACACCAGCGCGGCCACGAAGATCGCCGCCATCGCGACCAGGGTGGCGGCGCGGACCGGGCCGACGTCCGGCCGGACCAGGTTTCCCACCCAGATGTACGGCGACCAGGAGTAGAGCAGCAGAAGCAGCAGGAGCAGCCCCTGGGCCAGGGTGAGCGCGCCCGGCGACCCCGCCATGAACGTGATGACCCGGGTGAGTGCGAAGACGAAGACCAGGTCGAAGAAGATCTCGAACATCGTGGTCCGGTGCGTCACCCCCGTAGGCACCGGACGAATATCCGAGATCCTCCTCATCCTGGCATTCTGCGCTATTTCGCTCGGCGCTTCGTCCGGTCTCCTCGCTCAGCGCCGTCCGGCGTCAGGTCGCCGCGTCCGTCCGGCGTCGGCTGCGCTCAGCCCGCCGCCGCACCTGCTGGTACGCGCCGGTCAGCCCCATCGCCCGGCGCACCTCGAGCACTGTCTGGCGTACCTCCTGGCGGGTCCGCTCCGTGCCCTCGACGATCAGCCGGTCGACCAGACCCCGGTCAGCTTCGATTTCGGCCCGACGCTGCCGGATCGGCGCCAGGAACCCCTCCAGTGCGACGACCAGCCGTTCCTTGACCTCCACGTCACCCACCCGCCCGGCCCGGTAACGCCGGGCCAGGTCGGCGACCTCGTCGCGGTCCGGATTGAAAACCTCGTGGTACGCGAACACCGGGTTGCCCTCCACAGTGCCCGGCACGTCGGCCCGCACCCGGTTCGGGTCGGTGTACATGCCCAGCACCTTGCGACGCACCGTCGCCGCGTCGTCGGAGAGCCCGATGGTGTTGCCCCGGCTCTTGCTCATCTTGGCCGCGCCGTCGGTGCCCACCAGGCTCGGCGTGTCCGCCGGGATCAGCTCGGGCACCGGGAAGACCGGTCCGTACAGGTGGTTGAACCGCCGGGCGATCTCCCTGGTCACCTCGACGTGGGCGGCGTTGTCCCGGCCGACCGGGACCACCTCCCCCTTGACGCAGAGGATGTCCGCGGCCTGGAGCACCGGGTAACCCAGCAGCCCGTACGGCATCTCCTCCTTGCCGGCGTCGCGGGCCATGTCCTTGAGCGAGGGCACCCGTTCCAACCGGGGAACGGTCACCAGGTTCTGCAGGAGGGTGTTGAGATCGCCGACCTCGGGGATGGCCGACTGGAGGTAGAAGGTTGCCCGGTCCGGGTCGACCCCGGCGGCGAGGATGTCGGTCACCATCTCGCGGGCGTTGCCGGAGACCTGGTCGATGTCCTCGCGGCGGTTGCGAGTGGTGAGCATGTGCAGGTCGGCGATGATGAAGAAGCTCTCGTAACGCTGGTGCAGCCGCACCCGGTTGGCGATGCTGCCGACGTAGTGGCCGAGGTGCAGGCGGCCGGTGGGCCGGTCACCGGTGAGCATTCGTGCGACGGACATGGTGGTGCCTCTCGTTATCCGAAGGTGGGTCACGCACGGGCGCGCGCCGACCAGGGCTGGCTCAGCCCAGGTCGGTCAGCGGAATCGACTCAGCGAGTCGTCCGCCATCGCGCGCCGGCGCGGAACCGCAGGCCACCGGCACGGAGGACGTTCAGAAGTTGCTCACGGCCGTCGCCGGAGCTGGTCGGGATCTGGGGCACGGCACCGAGGTCGAGGCCGTCGACCAGGTCGACAGCCTCGGATGCGCAATTGCCCGTCCGGACCACGGCCTCAGATTACCCGCGGGATGGCACCGGGAGGGGGGAGGTAGCTGTCGGCGTAGTAGGTGCCGACGCGGTCCCGGTACTCCGGGTCGGCCGCATCCGGGTCGAACGGTGGTGCGTCCTTGATCTGCTCTCGGGTCCGGTCGACGTGCACGACACGTTCCTGGTGATCCACCCGCGTCACCGTCCCGGCCGGCAGCAGCACCTTCTGACCGAAGATCCACGGACCGGTGTCCACCACCAGGTGCGCGGCGTCCGCCGCGTCGCTCGCCTCGTCGATGGTGCCGACGCGCCCATCGCTCGCCTGCACCTGATAGCCCACCAGGTCGACCGGGGTGCCCGGGCCGGGCGCGTCCGGGCCGTCGTGCCCACCCTGATCCTGCGGAGGGGTGACCGAGGGTGTGGTCTGCGTGTAGCCGCCGGCCAGGGCGGACGGGTCACGCCAGGCCCAGGGGTTGAAGGTCGAGGGTTGCATGGGGGCACCTCCAGGGGACGGTCCTCAGCTGTCCCCCTTCGCAGTGCCCATCCCGCCGCGGCCGGAAACAGTCAGCGCCCTGCGCCGGCCGCGCCCGCCCGGGTGGGTCAGCGCGTTCGCGTTGCCGACGGCGGCCCGCTGAGCAGGTGCGCTGGCATACTCGGCTGCCATGGTGCTGTCGCGAGGGTGGAGCCTCTTCCTGGTCGGTGTCGGCGTCTGGACCTGGGTGATCTGGCCGAGGTTCGCGGTGGCCATCTGGCAGGACCCGCGGTCCTGGGCGTCCGGAACGGTGGCCGACGGCCCGGCCACCAGCTTCCTGTGGGTGCACGCGTTGCTGATCGCCGCGTCGCTGGCGATCGGCACCACCGCCGGGGTCCTCGGCGTCCGGGCCTGGCTGGCCACCCGGCGGCGGCAGACGTCCTGATTCCCCTCGCCGCTCGCGCCGACCAGGCGCCACCGGTGGCCGGGGTGACCGTCGTGGAGCGGGATGCACTCACGCCACGGCCGGCGTCGACGGTCCTGACCTGGGAAAACAGCTCGGACGCGCGAATGTGACGCGCGCCGCTACCCGTGGATTTGACGATCAAACCCGCAGACGCGTAACTTTCTCTCTGCCAGCGCGGAACGGGGCAAACGGGACGAAGGTCCTGAAGCACCGGAACGGGATGGCAACCGGGTCGAGCAGGGGTTCGCTCCTGCGGGACACGGTCCGGGCGGGGCTAGCCGGATCGGCCGTGAGGCGGATTTGGTGCGGCGAAGCCGACCGGGTAAGGTTCACGACCGGCAGGGAACCGGGCGAGACTGCGGGACACCGCAGCGGCCGGCCTGCCGAATCCGACGACCTGACGCAGCGGTTCGCTGCTGCGTGAGTGCGCCGGCGCTGACCCGTACGAAGCATGACAGACCGGGACACACGGTTTGACACGGCAGAGACGGTGAGGTAACGTAGTAAAAGTGCCCGGCGCGAGAGCGGCGGGGATGCGGAACGAAAAGCCCCGGTTGGGGTTCCACTTGGGTGGGGCTTCTGGTCGGTGTGTGGTTGTTCTTTGAGAACTCAACAGGGTGCTTGTAAAGCCAGTGCCAATTATGATTTATACCCCGGACTGGTCAGTTTTTGCTGGCTGGTTGGGATTCCTTTGGCAACAATTTGTTTGTTGTCAGGATTGTTTTCCAATTTTTTGTTGGAGAGTTTGATCCTGGCTCAGGACGAACGCTGGCGGCGTGCTTAACACATGCAAGTCGAGCGGAAAGGCCCTTCGGGGTACTCGAGCGGCGAACGGGTGAGTAACACGTGAGCAA
>NZ_JARVKT010000012.1:0-227319 GCF_029809455.1 Micromonospora sp. DH14
GCCGCCCGCGGTGTCGACCACCTCGCCCAACTGGTCAAACGCCGACTACGCGCTTGTCAGCAACAGACCGATCTCCTCGCCGGTTTCTTCGCCAGCACCGGCATGACCCTCGAACCCGAACCACCGAGATAGCCCGAACCTTGGCCCTTCAACCTCTGTAGCAGACGACGCTTATGTGGCTGGCTGTTGCCGGTGACGGTAGAGCAGCATGGCGGCGGCTTCAGCTTGGGCGTGTTAGACGTCGAGTTCGACGATAACGGAGGTGCAGACGTCGGTCATGGCGGCGGAGGAGTGGCCCAGGAGTTCTGGGTATCTTTGAGGTTGGCGCCGGCGGCTTCGAGGTAGGTGGCGGCGCAGTACCGCAGGTCGTGCGGTGAAGCGTTGCGGGTGAGATTGCCGGAGTCCGCCGAAGTTTCGTCTCTCGAGACACCGATCCCACAGGCAACGTCCTGAGCTGGCCCTCTAAGCTGGAGACCTCTTCGGCGGACCTGAAGAGGTCCCAAGGGACAAACAGACCTGCCTCGGCGAAGACGAGCCTCGGTGACGCAGGCCGTCGTCCGGATGAGTCGGGACCTGCCCGCCGTGCTGGGGCCAAGGTCCTATCGGCCTACCTGAAGCCCGCCAGGGCCGCCCAGGCGAGGAGCGACTACTCGGGTTGGACGAGGAGGTCATCAAGCTCCTGACGTGCGAGGACAACTCGATGGTCCTCTGCGCCGTGTATCCGTCCGAGGTCGGCAAGGACTTCCTGCAATCGTCGCACCGCCTGAGCGCGGTTGCCGTTTTGGCGGTGGTATCGCGCAAGGTCCGAGCGCGCATCGAAGACGTCCGGATGATCGGCTCCTAGTGCGCGGATCAGATCCGGCAGAAGGTCTGCGAGAACGTCGATTCCGCCGCTCAGGTTGCCGCTGCGGGCGAGGTATTGCGCCAGACTCTGGCGCGTCGAGAGGGTGTTGGTGTGGTCCGGGCCCAGTGCTCGCTCTTCGGCTGCGAGGATCTCCCGGGTCTGCCGTAACGCTTCACCGGGGTCACCCATCTCGGCGATGATGTGCGCTATCGCTCCTCGCGTGGCGAGCGCATTCATGGCGTCGGGACCCAATTGCTGCTCACGGTCGACGAGGATCCGCCGGTATTGAGCGAGGGCCCCTGGGAGATCCCCTCGTCGTCGCGTGCACGAGGCGAGATTGTATTCCGGCAGTCACATTGCTGGAGGATCCGGTGGTCGGCGACCTGCCCCGCCAGGTCGTCCTCGTCTGCTTCACGGAACGCGCCGGGCGAGTTCGGCTGCGAGTCGCGGCTATCGGTCGCTGACCAGCGCGGATTCTTCGTGCGTCATCGTCGGCGACGGTAGTCGGTAAACCCACTTCGTCGCTCTCATTCCCGCCGCGCGTGTGCGGGTGCCCGGCGTTGTTCACGCTCAGCCGGCCGCCGGCTCGGCGTCCGCTCCGTCGAGCCGCAGCTCGGCTACGAACTCGGAGAAGGTTTCGGCGACCGTTCGCCAGATGTAAGGAGCAGAGCTGGTCCAAACATCGCTGGCGACGACTCGTGGATCAGCCGAACTCGTTCGGTAGTCGAGCGCAATCGCGGTGTCGTCACCGGCGTACTGCGCCACGGCGATGAAGAAGGCGCGGTCGACGTCAAGCCACGGGAGTTCGACCGGACCCGTTGCCGTCGATTCTCGCGCGAATCGGAACAGCTCCGCCATTTCGTCATCCTGGATCAGGCGGTCGAGCGACCGTGACTCCTGATCCATCTGCTCGGTGCTGCCGAGAAAGTCCAACGGATCGTGGAACCAGGGCATGAGCCGAGCGACAGCAGGCTCGCCCGGATGGTTCCACCTGCCCTCCCGCAGGAGAACGAGTAGCAGGTCAGGAACAACGAGACCGCGGACCCGAGCCGTCGCGGAATGGTCGTCGTGCACGCTCGTCCCCTTCGTGGTCGGCGCGGCCCCCTCGTTGTCTCGTCGAGTATCCGCTCATGCCGCAGGTCGGGCCCACGGTTTAGCGAACCGCCCCGGATCATGAACAGACGACGGTGTCGACGAAGCGACCAGAGGCGGTTGGGCAGCGAACGTCCAACGTGGACTAGCGGCGATACCGCGTCGGGCCCGCAGGGTTGGGTGCGCGCCGGTGCAGTCGCCAACCGATGGTGGACAGCCGCAGTCAACGGGACGGCGGTTAGTTCGCGGGAAGCAACCGGCCTGTCTCCCTGCCCTGTGCGTCGAGGAGCACCAGGGTCTGACCGTCGAATCCTGCTCGTCTGGCCGTCGCGAGCCATCCTCCGACCGACACACTGTCGGCGCAGAACATCAGTGTTGTTCCTCTTGCGGTCGTGAGCAGTGTGCCGCTGGTAGCGGTGATCCACCGACCGCCCTCGTCGTTGCAGCCGTCGGATCCGTGCCATTCACCGTCGGTCGTGAACTTCACGTATGCGGCCTTGTGTCCCGTCAGGGGTACCCAGCGACCCGCCAGTCGGTGTCGGTCCACCGGAACTAGCTTCGCCGGTAGGGCGACCGCTGGTGTCAGGGCTCGGCGGGCCTCGTCGGTGATCACTGGCGGTTCCAGTGCCTCGTCGGCCTTGTCGGGCTCGGGGGTCGGTGTCGCCCCGGGGATCAGTCGGGCGACCGGTTGTGCTCGTGCGTCTAGGAGCACGGGTAGTCCTGCGCCGTCGAACTGGTAGGCGGTGACGCGGCGAAGCCATTCGGGGGTTTCTTGACTGGCCTTTGCGCAGCCGGGGAAGCCTTCGACTGCGGCCGTGGTAGCCGTGAAGATATCCGCGAGGAAGGTGCCGTCGCTGCTGGCCTGCCAGGATCCGCCCAGAGTGCCGCAGCGGCTGCCGATCAGGTCCAGCTCGCGGTCCGCGAGGCGCAGGATCGTGCCCGCGCCGGGGTCGGCAACGTCGACGATCGTCCAGGAACCGATCAGTGACGCCGGCGTCAACGGCGCCACAGGCCCGCTGGTTCCCGAGATCGGCTGCGGACTCGCGCGCTCCGGGTGGCTCTGCCTGCTACATCCGGCGAGCAGCACGCCCATCACGACCAGCGTCGCGAGGTAACCCTGTCGTACCACCTCGGCTCCTCCGGTCGGGCTCTGGTCAGGCTCTGGGTCTCGTGTAGCGAGATACCGAACCGCCTGCTCCTGTTCAACGGCCGGGAGGGACATCGGGTGCGCCCGCAGTTCGCGAAAGCCCCACCGGCAGGCCGGACCCGCACGAAGTCGCCGACGCCCAGGGTGGCGAGCACCCGAAGACGACGTTGAGGACGGCTTGCCTATCCACTGTCGCAGAGATGTCGACGTCGAGGTGAGAGCGGCGCTGAATTCAGCGGGCCACGTCCCGGTGATGTGGTCTTCGAATCCGCTGCCTGACGGCGGTGGCTGACTTACCGGGTGGCGTTGGGTCGGGAGTTGTTGGTCGCTCGTCGGCCTCGTGATGTGGTCGATGTTGCGGGGCGGTGGATCGCCGAGGCGTTGGGGGAGCACGGGTTTGTTGGCTGGTAAAGGCTCGGACTGTGCAGCGGCAGGTCGACGGCATGGTGCAGCAGGTTGCCTTGCAGCCCGAGTCGTACAATCGCGCCGGTGGGCTCATCTCGATCTCTACCCATGTGGCGGTGCGGCCATGGCGTGGTCGATCACCAAGCTCAACACGAGCCCCGGTGAACATCAGCTCAGTGCGTGATCGGTCGCGCATTCGTGCAGCTGGCCGCCGTTGAGGGCGGCAGCCGTCGCATGCGTCGTGATCTGCGCGACCTTGGGCCGCAGCCGGTATGGGCGTTACGCTGCGCCGGTGGCAGAGCTACCGCGGACGTGGAGCGTTCCGGTGGTACGGGCGGACTTCACCGATGACGCCGTCTGGATCCAGATCAAGGAGTGGATCGCGGCGCCGACCGAGGAGGGCTTCGGCGCGGACGTCGACTTCATCGAGGACCGCGCGTTGAACGGACTGGACGAAGCCGCCATCGCAGCCGGCTACGCGTCGAGCTACCCGCACGAGTACCGGCATCCGGTGCTGTTCGTGGTCGATGCTGTCGCCGTAACCACGCCAGAGCACCCCGTGCTGGTCATCAACCTGAACTCCGGGGTGGCCGCACGACCGTTCCGGGCGCTGCTGTGGCAGGTGCTGGGTCGAACCCGACGCGTCGGAGCAGTGTCTGCGTCTGTCCGGGGCCGGGCGTCGAAAACTTCTCCAGCGACGAGTTGAAGTCAGTCTCCCACTGCCTCATCGCGCCGTTCAGCAGGGAGGAGCAGTGACGGCCTTCAGCTGCACCAGGGTGGCGTCCCGTAGCGCCATCGCCAGGTCCTGGACGAACGCCTGCCAGGTCGCCGCAGCGAACACCACCACGCCTCGGTTCAGCGACGTCTCCTCGACACGGCGGCCGCGGCCGCCGTCACCGACGGCGCGATGAACGACGACCATGTTCTGACAGTGCTCGAGCGCATTGACGAAGTTGCGCACCGTGTCCTGAACGTCCATACGACCCCCTGTCCGATCTGCGAGAAGCCCTCAAGGCTGGATGGATTCTCGCGCCTACTGCAACGCCGGGCAGACCCGCAGCGGCGCGCGTAGCGTCGCCGGCGTGCAAGTGCTGCTGACCCCCGTGGACCGAAACGGGCGCGGCTGGCGGATCGAGGTGCTCGCCGCGGGCGATATAGGTGGTGGAGGATCATGTTCGGGATGGGCGACGTCGTGGAGGTGCGGAGCCCGGTCGACGTCACGCAGCTTTGCGCCCGGCTGGGCCACGTGGATGTCGTCCAGTTCAGTGAGCCGCTCACCGAGGCTGAGTATCGGTCGGTGGCCATGCTCCTGGGGGATCATCCAATGGTCCCGCTACGTGTCTACGGGTTCGATGACGACCTTGCGACGCTGCGGTTCCTGCGCTGGTTTCCACATGTTCGCCGGTTCAGTGTCGCGGGCCTGTGGCACCTGACCGATCTGACCCCGTTGGATCAGTTGAACGCAGACGTGGAGTTCCTCGACATCGGCGAGACCCGAAAGCCTCTCGACCTAGCTCCGGTTGCCCAGTTTCGTCGGCTTCGCCGACTGCGGGTCGTCGAGCACCGGCGTGGTCTTCACGAGCTGCTGCACGCCAACCCGGGCCTGCGGGACCTGTCGCTGTGGCGGCTCCCCGTCGACCACGTCCTGCCCGTCATTGCCCTGCCACACCTGCACGCCTTGGCTCTGACCCTCGGCTCGTCGACGAACAGCGAATGGCTCACCCAGATCCCCACACTTCGCTACCTGGCACTGCGCCAGGTGCGAAAGCTCAGCGACCTCACACCGGTGACACGGCTGCGCGCGCTGCAGTGGCTGTGGCTGGAAACGCTCACCGTCGACAAGCTTCCGGACTTCAGCTCCAGCACCATGCTGACACGGGCCGAATGCCTCGGGATGCGTCACCTCCGCCACCCGGCAGCCCTCCAAGGCCTCGCCGCGGCACCACAGTTGCGGGAACTCCTGGTCGCAGCGCCGCACCTGCCAGTCGACGCGGTCGTACCCTTCGTTGATCACCCGACACTCGAACGCGCCGAGATCGTGCTGGGCAGCCAACAGCGCGACCGCGACGCCGATGGCCTTCTACGTCTGCCACCACCACGTCCGGACAGGCAGTTCGCCGCGATGCACGAGCTGACCCGCATCCTGTAACCCAGGCTCCTGCACGTCCGCGGGTGGCCTGCCCGCTCGGGCAGCCCCGCAATTCCTGCACCGACCGCAAAGCCCGGACTGGTCGCGACGATCCGAACACTCCCCGGCGCCACCGGTCACGCTGGGTGATGTCGCTGCCTGCGGTGAGCGCCGAGGTTGCTTCTCCGGAAGCGCCTGACTAATCTCAACGCCTGTCTAGTTTTTGATTGCCGGTGCGGCTTCCGCCCTTGCCGGGATCTGCCCGCGACGAACCCACCAGGTTGAGGAATTCGTATGAAGCTGATCGTTTTCGGGGCCAGCGGCGGCACCGGACGCCTCGTGGTCTCCGGCGCGCTCGACCGCGGGTACCAGGTGACCGCGGTGGCCCGCCACCTCGACGGGCTGCCGTCACATCCCGATCTCGCGTTGCAACCCGCCGACGTGCTGGCCGGTGGCCGTCCGTTGCGGGAGATCGCCGCCGGGCACGACGCGGCGATCTCCGCGATCGGCAGCACGGCCCGGAATCCGAACGGCATCTACTCCAAGGGTGGCCAGGCGGTAGTCACTGCGCTGCAGGACGCGCAGGTGCAGCGGTTGATCGTTGTCTCCTCCGGCGGGGTGGAGCCCAAGGACCCCGGGTTGCCCTGGTGGTTCCGGCTGATGATTCCGCTGTTCCTGCGTGAGTTGTACGAGGACATGGGCGTGATGGAGGACATCGTGCGGTCTAGCCGGCTCGACTGGACTCTGGTCCGCGCCGGTTACCTCACCGACAAGCCGGCCACCGGGACGTTCCGGGTCGAGGACGGGAAGAACCCGCCCGGTGGGTCGCGGCTCAGCCGCGCCGATCTGGCGAACTTCCTGCTCGACCAACTCGAGACCAGCCGGTGGAGCAAGGCTGCCCCGACGCTGACCTATTGATCTCATCGTGGGTTCAGTTTCTACGTACGGCGAGAAGGCACGGCGAGGATTTGATGCTAACGACGGCGGAGCATTCCGAGCAGGCGAGCCCGGAGGATCTGCTGACGCTGGGGGAGGTCACCGCCTGTACCCGATGGCGGTCCCCGCTCTGCGTTTCTATGAGAGCGAAGGGCTGATCGGCGCAGAGTGCAGTGAGGGCAACCAGCGTCTCACCGCAGGGACACGCTGCGCCGCGTCTCGCTGATCCTCGTTGCTCGGCGACTCGGCATTCACCTTGCCGGTGAGGCCAGCCGCTGACCCCCGGCACGCCACGCTGCGTGCCGGGGGGCTTCATGACGCGGTGTGCCGTCGCGCAGCTGCCGACAGGGTGAGCGAGAGCAGTTCGAGCAGACGGCTTTCAGCATCATTGCAGCCGAGCAGGTGCCGGCGGTCTTGGGCGCCGACGCGTAGGCGTCAGGCTGGCGGGGCGATGACGTTGCGAATGGCCGGGCCGGCCAGGCGCAGGACGTCGTCGAGGTCGGCGTCGGCGATGTAGGGCATCCGCAGCAGGTAGCGCTGCGCGGCGATGCCCATCATCATGGCGCCGGCCAGGGAGGCGCGCAGGTGGGCCTCCGGATCGTCGACGGTCGCGGCGATCGCGTCGACGACCTCGGTGGTGATGTGACGCCGCAGCAGTTCGGCGGCTTCTTCGCTGGTCATGCTCGCGCGCACGAGCACCGCCATCGGACTGTTCGGGTCGGCGGCCCAGCTGCTCAGCATGCCGTGCATGAAGTTGTGCACGCTCTGCGCCGGATCGTCGGCGGTCAGCTCCGCGATCGGGATGTGCCAGTGCACCGCAGCCCGGAACAGCTGCTGCTTGCTGCCGAAATACTGCAGGATCGACGACTTGTCGACCTCGGCCGCCGCGGCGATCCCACGGATCGTGGTGCGCTCGTAGCCGAGCTCGGCGAACAGGGCGCGAGCGGCCTCCAGGATGCGACGCCGGGTGCGCTCGCCCTTGCGTTCACCCTGCGGCGCCTCTGCGGCGGCCTCGGTCATCGTGCAGCACCCTTCCGTACGTCGACGTCCGATCGTACAAGCCGGCACACCCCTACTTGAAAAACTAGACAACCGTTGAGATATTGTCGCGGCCTCACAAAACTCAACACCCGTCTAGTTCTGGAGTTTCTGATGTCCATCCCCGCACGATCGGCTCCGCCGCGCACCTCCACCCCTCCGGCCCTCGCGCTGATCGTCATCGCGGCCGCGCAGCTGATGGTCGTGCTGGACAGCACGATCACGAACATCGCGCTGCCGAGCATCCAGAAGGACCTCGAGGTGTCCGCCTCCGGCCTGTCCTGGATCGTCAACTCCTACGTCCTGGCCTTCGGCGGGCTGCTGCTGCTCGGCGGGCGCACCGGCGACCTCTACGGCAAACGGCGGGTGTTCCGGATCGGCCTGACCGTGTTCGCTGGCGCGTCCCTGCTGGGCGGCCTGGCCCCGAGCGTGGAGTTGCTGATCGCCGCCCGGGTCCTGCAGGGCCTCGGCGCGGCCGTCATCGCGCCGACCGCGTTGTCGCTGATCGCGACCACGTTCCCCGAGGGTGCCGCCCGTAATCGGGCGATGGGTGTCTACGCCGCGATGTCCGGGCTCGGCGCCACCGTTGGCCTGCTGCTCGGCGGCGTGCTCACCGACTACCTGAGCTGGCGCTGGGTGATGTTCGTTAACGTCCCGATCGGCGTGCTCGTACTGCTCGGTGCCCGCGTGCTGGCCAGCGGCGAGAAGCTGCACGGCGAACTGGACGTGCGCGGCGCGGCCACCGCCACCGGCGGCCTGACCGCCCTGGTCTACGCCATCACCCAGGGCGGCGACCGCGGCTGGACCGACCCCGTCACCCTCGGCATGTTCGCCGTCGCGGCAATCCTGCTGATCACCTTCCTGCGCTCGCAGAGCAGGAACCGGCACCCGCTGCTGCCGTTGCGGCTGCTGCGTAACCGCAACCGGGCCGGGTCCTACGTCACCATGCTGTTCATCGGCGCGGCCATGTTCGCCACCTTCTACTTCCTGTCGCTTTTCATGCAGCAGGTCAAGGGCTACAGCCCGGTTCGTGCCGGGTTCGCCTATCTGCCGTTCAGCCTCGGCATGGGGATGGCCGCCGGGATCGGCTCACGCCTGGCCGGCCGATTCGCGCCACGTACGCTCGCCGGCCCCGGCCTGGTCGTCGCGGCCGGCGGGATGCTCTGGTTCAGCTTGCTCGAACCGTCCTCGTCGTACTTCACCCACCTGATGCCGGCCATGTTCATCACCGCCCTCGGCCTGGGCGCCAGCTTCCTGCCGATGACGCTCGGCGCGATCTCTGGCGTCGACCGCAACGACACCGGCATCGCCTCGGCCATCCTCAACACCGCCCAGCAGATCGGCGGCGCCGTCGGCCTAGCCGTCCTGACCACCGTCTCCACCAGTGCCGCCGATGACAAACTGCCGCACGCCGACGTCGCGTTCTTCCGCGCCCTGGCCACCGGCGACCAGCCCCTGATCCAGCGGGCGGCCGACGCGGTGTCCCACGGCTACACCGTCGCGTTCGCCTCCGCCGTCGGCTTCCTACTGGCCGCGCTGGTCATCGCCGTCACCACGCTCAACGCAAGCCCCCGGCAGCGCACCGAGGACGCGGTGCCCGCACACATCGGCTGACACGCCGCTGCGGTGTCGCTCCTTCGGCGACACGTACGCGGACAACGGACTGGTGGCGGTGTCGAAGTGAGCTGCTGGAGTCCGGTACACAACGGTTCCTGCCCGGCGGAAACGGTGGCCGCCACATGTATCACGACGCCCGAGCTTGCCGATGGAGTCGCTGGGGCTACATCGGCACCTGGCGGAGAGGGCGGACGACGGCTGATGGGGCGGTGTGGAGCGGCTCCGGGAACTGGGTGTTCTCGGTGGCGAGCAAGTTCACGATGCGGGCGAGCATGTCCTTGTCGTGCTCCAGAGAGTGGATGTGCTCCATGGCTTCGGCCAGCCGACGCTGCGGTATCGGGGCATAAGGGCCGTTACTCGTTGCGGGAGATCCTGAACTCGATCTTCCACAGAACCGGACCGGGTGTCAGTGGGCGTATCTGCCGCATGACACCGAACCCACAGGGTGTCCGAGCCAGGCTGAACGCCTGGTCAACCGGCAGATCCTAATCGAGAGCCAACCCGGCCTATTCACCCTCAATCCGGAACGGATATAACCTCCCGGACCGCCCTCTGGCGGCGAGCGGACGAAGTGCGTCGGGATGCTGACGAGTCGTCCTTCTTCTGCCGCTGATAAGGCGCGGCGATCGTGCGCGGTCTCCCCGATCACCCGATGCGGCTGCGGGAGCCAGCGCTGGTGCCCAGCAAGGCCCTGGGCCGGCAGCTAATGGTCGGCGGTCTGGTACGAGCCCGGTTTGGGGGAGCAGGTTGGGAGCAATGGGCTGCCCTGAACGGCCCTGAACTGCGTCCAACGGCATCGAACGGCGCTCAACTGCATCCACCCCTGCCTGCGGTTTCACGTTGCCGCAGGTCAGAGTCGGTGCGGCGTCCTGTTTCACCGCGGAGTGCTCTGCGGTCCCGCGCAATGGTTGACAACTCTCTATGTCGCCTGGCAGGGGAGTGTGTGCAGGTCAAGGCGGTAAGGGGTTGTTGATTGGCTTGGCCTTGCAACTGGGAGCAGATTGGGTGCAGGTTGGCGAAGAGGTCTCCGCGCCCGAAGTGCTCACAGATGCCGGGCGGAGACGAGGGGCTTTGACCTGCGGTTATGGAGATTGAGCGGTGCTCCGTGACCTCCCAGTGGATACCGAAGTGGTCAGGTTCGTTGCTTCCCGCCTGGCTGGTGCCAGCTCTCGTCTTGGAGCCCTCCGGCAGGGCGACCCTCCACCGTGCAGCTGCGTGGTCGCCAGTCGCTCGACGAGCGGCGCGCCTGGGATTAGCGGTGTGCTACGCCGCAGGCCGCCGCGTGGGAGCAACTGCGCTGGACGCGAACGGTCGCCCGGTACTGCCGCGTGATGATTGCCGCCGAGCAGCCGGACGCCAAGGCGGCGACCGGACTTCGAGATCAAGATGTGTCGTGTAACAGTCAGCTTCACCGTGCGACGTCGACGAGCATGGCGAACGCGCATCTGCGGAACCAGTCAGCCAAGGGGGAGACCGAGGGCTAATACGCCTGCCCGGTCATAAACAGCCCGACTGCGCAAGTGATCTGTGAGCTCGATCACCGTGACCAAAGTCGATGCAAGCTGCAGAGTGACAAATTCGAACTACTCAACGTAAGACGGAGCTGCGTTATTGGTCCGAGTTCTGCCGAGATAAACCGATCACAGCTACCGTCCGCATCCAGCTATGTCCGATAGGTGCGATCGTGCAGAAGGTGTGCCTTGATCCCTCTTGGTGACTGCCTTACCGTGGGGAAATCGGGCGGTGACGATGCGCCTACATCGTCACCGCCCTCCGTCCTCACTCATGCCTAAGGGAGGTCACCTATGAGGACAGGTGCAAGGTTACTGCTGTCGGCGCTACTGGTGCTATCGGGCGTCTTGGTGGTTCCTACCGCCGCCGCTGCGAACATCTCAGAGCCGGCGGCTCCGATGCCCGCCACGTCGAGGGTTGACGAGGAGACGGGCAACGCCAAGAAGTCCATCCGGGTAGTCACCCCTAAGAAAAAGGGCGAGATCGCTCGCTTCTCGGTCAGCAACTCCCGCCTTCTCCAGGATCCACCGCTCGGTGGCTGTGACTACAGCGATGTAACCGGCACGATCAATGCCACTTACCTCGATGGAGTCTTGGCAACCACTGAGTCAGATTGGAGCGCCAAGGTATTGTGCTACACCACCGCGCCGGGTCAGTCGATGGCCGGCATCAGTGTGGACTCCACCTGGTGGCACAACGGAGTGAACATCGCCAACGGCAACACGTTCACGTGCACCAACTGCAACCTGGCGAACTCCACCGGCGCTGACATCTGCGCTGGCGTCACCTGTGCCGGAAGCTACTTCGCAGGCTCCCTGGTGACGCTCACACTGCCGGCGGGCTGGCAGTGGACGGGGGTTCCGTCCGATTGCCTGGCTCTATCACCGCAGGCCATTACTTGCTCGGCAGTCAGCAGTGTCGTCACGGTGCCGGCATCGAACTGATCCACCTGCACATACCCTTTCCGCCAGTCGAGCCGATGCTGCTCGGCTGGCGGGAGCAGGTAGCCTAGAGCCGGAAATCTGCGTCAATGCAGGGGGCGGACACATGGACAGACACGAAATCCTTACCGGGTTGATTCGGCAATACTTCGATGCGATGGGAAGCCCGGCCAGTGATGACCTGCTGAACCGTCTTGGAGCGAGCGGAACTGAGGGCTTCGCTCTCGGCCTGGTGGCCGCGTCCGCTCTGCCGCCAGGGGAGCTTAGCCAAGCGCGCGCTGGCCTAGAACCTTTGCTTGAAGATCTCGATTGGCTGGAGCGGCGTCGCGCAACCGCAGCCCGGCCCGAGATTGCCCCGGCGATCCCGGTTAACCGCGCGCTGGAAGGCCACGAGCAGTCTCGCCCTCCTCGCTCCAACGCCACTGAAATACCGATGTTGTTGCACGTTCAATCATTGGCTGGTGAACGGCTCGTCATTGACGATAAGCCCGCCGTGCTTGTCAGTCTGGAGGTCTGGTCCTCGTCCATGAGATTGCGGCTGGCCTACCCGAGCCCGCACCTTCCGGCAGCAGACATATTGCGGAGCCACCGCCCTTGGCGGGCCTGGGACGACACAGGAACACAGTACCGTGAGCGAGGAAGCGAGTCGTCTGACGCTCAGGGGTTTCTCGTGGAGTCCCGAGTGTTCGACGCTCCGCCACCTGCCGAGGCCACGCTCCTGTCTGTCGCAGCCGAACACGCAGCAGGAAACAACCAGTTCACCATTCCGCTCCGCCGGATTGCGTAGCTGAAACATCGCACCCGGCATCCTCGTAGCCGCGCGGCGGAAGGTGCCGGCATCCTGCTCCGTTTTGAGGATCTTTAGCAGCAGCGATGCACGGGCACCGGTCGCCGCAGCGGTGTGGCCGGTGCCGGTTGGTGCGTCCGGAGCTGACCGGGATGGCGGCGGCTCTGTAGAGCCGGGCGAACGGTGCTTCGGAGCGGAGCCGGTTGGGTCGTCGCCTGCCGTGACGAGCAATTGCCCGGCGGTGTAGACGCCGACGCCGGGCAGCGCGGACGAAATCCGGGGCGGTGGCGGTGACCAGGCCGACAGTTCGGTTTCCAGGTCGTCGATCTCGGCTTGTAGGGCCTGCCAGCGGTGGGCGACGGGGTATCTGCTGTCGTATCCCCGTGGTGTGGAGTGCGTGCCATGGGTGTGCTGTACGACTACTTTCGGGCCAAGGTCGACGCTGCGGCTGTCAGGTTGATGAAGGATTTCGAGGGCGGACCGTTGGCTGTCAGCCTCGGCGGCATAGCTGTGGATGTGGTTGATCTGAAGGGCATCGAGCCGACCGTGATCCTCGGCAAGCTTGTGAGCCTCGTTCGACAGGTCGACTGGGATGTGAGCCTGGTCGACCTTGAGTTGTTGTGGAGCGGGGACGAGCAGGACGGGCCGTGGTTGATGTCGCTGGACCGGGCCGCGCGGGACACCCTCGCCTCTATCAGCAATGCCCAGGTGCGGGAGTTGTCGGCGCGATGGGGGCGGATTAAGGAGCTGGCGTGGAGTGGGCCACTGTCTGACGACGAGATGCTGCCTGTGATCGAGAAGGTTGCCGCGCTCGCTCAGCGCGCCCGAGACGCCGGCGAGGATCTGTATTGCTGGTGCTGCCTGTGAGGGGGCGGTGCCGGGCCCGGATAGGGGGAGCAGACTGGGAGCAGCAGGGTGCCCTGAACGGCCTTGAACTGCGTCCAACGGCGCCGAACGGCCCTCAACTGCATCTACCACTGCCTCCCGCTCCACGTTTCCCCAGGTCAGAGCGGGTGCAGCGTCCTGTTTCCCGCGGAGTGCTCTGCGCTTCTGCGTAGCTGTCGACAGCGCTCTATGTCGCCTGTTAGGGGAGTGTGCGCAGGTCAAGGCGGTAAGGAGTCGTTGGTTGGCCTGGCCTTGCAGCTGGGAGCAGATTGGGTGCGGGTTGGCGAAGTGGTCACCGCGCCCGAAGTGCTCACCGATGCCGGACGGAGACGAGGTGCTTTGACCTGCGGTGATGGAGGTCGAGCGGTGCGGCGTGACCTCCCAGTAGAGGTCGAAGTGGTCAGGCGTTGTTGTTCCCGGGAGGGCTGGCGTCGGCCGGCGTCCCGGTTTCGCCTAAGGTCGCGTCGGTGGGCGTGCTGCAGATCGATGTGGAGCGTTGCGGGGGAGCATGCTGGAGTCCGCCGCTGCTCTGACCAGGCACTTCAAGCTGGTGAACTCTTCGGCGAATCCGAAGGCGTCAGCGCTGGCACCGCTGCGGAGGCGGTAGGGGCGGCGGCCGCTCATCTGGGCTTGTGCGGAGCCAGCCGTTAGGGGGTGTTAGCTTACGGCTCCCTTGATCAGGAGAAGTGAGACTTCTAATGCATGACTCTCAGGCCGCCCTCGGTCCCTCTGTTGGTTCGAAACCGCGGCGTCGGTGGATCGGTTTGGCGGCGGCGTCGGTTGTTCTGCTCGCTCTGATGGGTGGCGCCGCGTTTTACTGGCAGCTAGCCGGCCGTGGGGATGAAGACCCGGGGGTGACGGGATGCCGGTCGGCGGGGATGTTGGTTCGCGCCGAGAACGGGCAGATAGCGCCCGCTGATGAGCTGCGGCGATTGGGTGAGCTGTTCGAACGCTCGGCTCACGAGGACGTGAAGTCTGCGGGCGTGACGGCGGTGGGAATGGTGCAGCGTGTGCAAGACCCCCGCAGTACGGGTCCGGGAGGGGACTTCCTTCGCGCCCAGTTGGGTCAAGCCATTCCGGCGATGATCGCTGCCTGCGGTAACCACCAGGTCGCCGTGAAGGCATAGCACGGGTCGGTATCAATTGCCTCTGAGCGGTGGCGTCGGTCCAATGCAGGGCCTTGCGCAAGCATCGATCAGGAAGGGCAGTGGGATTCGCGGGGTTTCTTCTCGCGACGTGAGTGGCGTGGTGCCTCTGCACTCACTCGTTGATCTGAATGTGGGGTGGGGCCGGGCACCGCGGTGCCCGGCCCCCACCCCACGGTGGTTCACCAGTCGCTAGCGATCTGTGCGCGGGTGCTCAGCAGGCCGTTGGCGGCACCGGGGTACATCCAGAGGACCCCGGTCGAGTTCTCCCTGGCGATGACGTCCGGCTTGCCGTCGCGGTTGAAGTCGGTGAGCCCGAATGAGGTGTAGCCACCCCAGCCGATCCCCGCCTGCGTTACGGTGCCAGCCGGAAAGTCGTAGAGCCGCAGGATGCCGGTGCTCGTCAGTCGGGTGTATACGTCTGGTGTGGCGTCACCGATGACGTTGGCGATACCGAACGTTGTGAAGTCCGTCGTCCATCCTTCGCCGATCGCTAGCCTGGTCGCCTTGCCGCCCTTCAGGTCGCCGGGGTAGTTCCACATCTCACCGGTCGAGCTCACGGTGATGACGTCTTGGTATCCGTCTCTGTTCCAGTCGACGACGCCGAAGGGGCGGTAGCTGCACCAGCCGGTGCCGAGGAACGTTGGCTGAGGGCTGAGGTCATCGGCTGTGCCGAGGAAGGCTTGAAGGTTGCAGGAGGTGTTGTCTCGAACCACTAGGTCTTGGTATCCGTCGTGGTCCATGTCCGCGATGCCGAACATGGTGAACTGGCTCCACCCCGTGGATATGAGGCGGGGGGTGGGGTTCAGTTGCGTGTTTTGCTTGCGATACCTCCACAGGTTCCCACTGGTGTCGGCGGCATAGACATCGGTCTCGGCCGTACCAGTGCCGGGCGGCGTCCACATGGTCGCCCCGAACGGCGTGAGAGACCCGGTCTTGGTGGTGTTGCTCGCCCCTACCTGCGTGGCTGTGAGCGCTCGTTTCCACACCTGGAGGTTGCTGATTTTTCCCGCGTAGAAGGCGGTGGGTGCAGCCTGGTACTTGTACCGACCCACCACGAACTTTCCGGTGCTCGGCCAGGTCGGCGTCGCGGTGAACAGGGCGGTGCCCTTCAGCACGCCGTTGACGAAGAGGGAAAGCGTCCGGGTTTCGGCGTTGTAAGTGGCGACCAGGTGCGTCCAGACGCCCAGTGCAGTGCCGGCTGGGGTTACGACCTGCGCGTAGGACCAGCCGCTGTCAGCGTTGCCCATGCCGAAGCGCCAGGTGTTGTCGGCCTCGTTGTTCCAAAGAAGAAAGCGTGACGCGCTTGCTCCATCCTCGGACGCGATGACTCCTCCGGCCGCGGTTGGCTTCACCCAGGCCGAGAGGCTGAACGACTTTGTCGTATCGATCAGGAGCTCGCTTCGTGACAGCTCACCCTTGAGACCGGTGTTCGGGGCCGCTGTTGCGGGGTCCATGTTCAGCATGAGGCTTGGGCTGAACATGTCCCCGCTGCGCCATTGCGCGCCACTGGTGGTGGCGGTGAGGGTCTTGCCGCCGGTGGAGTCGACAGCGCTCGTGGCGGCTCCGTCGCTGCCGTTGGCGGTGCCGTCGTTAAATAGCCAGGTGTGTTGTGAGGTGATCAGCGATTGGGCCGGCTGGGCCTCGATGGGGTTAGGGCTGGTCGTCGGACGCACGAGCCAGGATGTGGCGGTTCCGCTGGCGCCGACGGCCCACAGATCCGGATTGGTGTCGCTGTTGATGTTGGCGGCTCGCAGGGTCAGATTCGCTGCCTTGTTCCAGTTCACGGTAGCGAGGGTGCGGGTGCTGTAGGTGAGTTGGGCGGTGTCGAAGTCGAAGCTGAGGTTGGTCCAAAGGTGCAACCCGCCGGTGGTGCGGTTCCAGAGAAACATGGTGGTGCCGGTAGCGGTTTGGGCGGTGGCGAGTGTCCAGTTGTTCCAGTCGGTGCCACCGGTAGGGGTCAGCGCGGTGGTACGGGTGGCTTGTTGGTAGCCGCCGGGATACCCGGTCGGGTAGTAGGTGAGGTAGTAACCGCTGGTGCTGTTGCCGCTGGTGCCGATGAGGTCCGGGTATGGGGAGTCGACGTGGCGGGTGTCGCCCGCGTTGACGATCTGGATGGGCGAGGTACCGGCTTCGTCGAGGAGTGACTCGCGCTGGATCAGGGCTTGTTGGTCGCCACCTCCCTCCGGCTGAATCACGGAGCCGTCACCGTTGGCGTGCAGCATGACCCCGTTACCCGCAGTGGGGTGGTAGACCAGGATGTCCTGCAGACCGGTGCCAAAGAAGTGACCGGAAAGCACCTGGGAGCCGTCGTAGTCGGCGGCGGTGCTTTCAGTGGCGACGCCGGTGCCCTCTGCGCCGATATTGGTGATGTTCGGGTTGACGCCGAGCCCTCCGTTGTTCTCGGCGAGCCAGAGCCCTGACGACAGGTTGTTGGTCGCTCCTGGGGTGATCAGGTCCGCCTTGCCGTCGCCGGTCATGTCGCCGTCGGGGGCGGCTGCGGCCGGGTCGGCATTGAACATTTTCAGCGCGGTGTCGCCGGCGTTGCCGCCAGCGGAGATGCCGGTAACGACGAGGGTGTTGGTGTATCGGGTGGGCTTAAGCGTGATTGAGGCGTTGCCGGCCGACGCGGCGATGATGATTGGTGGGGCGCTGTTCAGCTGGTAGCTGTAGCTGGTGGGGGTGCTGCCGCTGCTCGGCGCGGTGACCGCGAAGGTGACTGGTTGGCCGACGACGATAGGAGCGTCGGGGGAAGACAGTTCGACCTCGGGCTTGCCGGTGCGAGTGGGGTCGAACGTGAACTTGCAGGTGACCGACCAATCGCTTGGAGTGCGGAAGTCGGTGGCCTGGACCCTCCAGGAAAAGCTGGTCACCACGCCCGTGCCGGGAACCGTGTAGCCCGCGTACTTCCGCAACTCGCTCTGCGGAATGACGAGGACGGCGGTGCTGCCGGAGGAGGCGGTGAGCTTGCTGGGGTCTGATGTGGCGACGCTCGCGCCGTCGCTGGTGCGGGTGACCTTGAAGCTGACGCCGAGAACGCCACCGTTGCGGTCGGAGACCGGCGCGTACAGCGACACCGAGGAATCGCCGACCACCGTTGGTGTTGCCGCCGTGCATGAGGTTGTCGGGGAGGTCTTCAGGCCGGTTGGCGTGTTGGGCTTGTGGTTGTAGAGGATCTCCAACGTGGGACTGTTTTCCTGGAACTCCTTCCAACTCTTGGCGTCGCTGGCCTCATTGGCGGCCTTCATCCAGAGCGTTCTCGTTCCCCTCTTGTCCGCCACGTCCCGTTCTACCTGTGCTTTGACATCGAAGGAGACCGGTAGGGCCTCGCATCCGCTGTATCCGTAGGCGAAGCTCTTGCTGGCCGCGAGCGGGCCGTTGCTTTGGTCGTCCCAGAAGTTCCAGGTCGCGTTTCCCGCGCTGAGCGTCGTGGCTGGGGCGTAGACGTTGACCGTCTTCGCCGTGCAGTTCCACGACCGGGTGTTCGTGATCTTGAAAGTCGCGGAGCTGATTTCGGCGTTGGCGAGTGTGGCGTGCGGGATGGCGAAGTTGATGAGTGTGTTGGAACGTTGCTCTCCGGAGTTGCCGACCTGCATCCGGTTGTACGGGTCGGGCGTGTTCATCCAGTAGTTCGATGATGGGTGCTGGTAGGAGATGCTGGCCCACCCGCCGCGGCCGGATCCCGTGGGCGTCCAGTTGAATGTGGGGTCGATATAGACGGGGTAGACGGTCTTCGTGTCGGTGAGGAGCCTCCGGTCCGGGGTGAGTTCAAGTTTTCCGGTGCTGATCTTCACCTTGATCGGAGCAGTTCGGGCGGTGCGTCCCGGAGTGATGGGGGACGAGGTCGCCGCGCCGCGGGCGGCGGTGCCACCGGTGGCGTCGGCGGAGGAGTCCCACATGATCGGGGCGGGAGCGGTGATGACGGGCATACCGGATCGGTCTCGGCCGGCGATGTTGCCGTCCGCGTCGGCGGAGAGGGCGAACCCGGTGGCCTCGGTACTCATAGCAAGGGTGGTGAGCTGCGGGTTTGCCGCCGCCTCCGGGGTATGCACCACGAAGACGTGGGAGAAGGCGCCGTCCTGGCCCACGGTGACGTTCAGGTCGACGTCGGGAAGCACGCCCGGGTAGGTGGCCGTGGCCCCGGACAGGGTGGGGGTGGGGAGTGGTAGCGGTGCGCCAAAGGTCAGCGCGCGGTCGCCGGAAATCATCTCCGCCAGAGGTTCCGTGCCCCCTGGGGACAGACGGACCTCGTTGGTGGTCAGCGTGGAGGTGATGCTGCCGTCGGCGTGCCGGACGAGCGTTGGATTCAGCGCCTCCCACTTGCCGTCGACCCAGCTTCGGGTCGGCCCGGCGGACTGGGTCAGCTGGATTTGGCCATCAGGCCGAGCGGTGACGACGGATGTCGACGTGCCAGACGCGGTTGCCTCGACTGGCTGGCCGGTGCGTCGAGCCTCAGCTACCGCCTGGTCAATGCCCAGCGACGGGGGAGCGGAGCGTTGCGCCGACTGGGCGCTCGCTGGCTTGGCCACGGCGGGTGCAGGGTTGTGGCAGTTGACGGCGGCGGTGAGGAACAGGCTTGCCGCCACCGCGGATGCTGCTACTCGCGTCCGTTGTAGAGGACGGTTTCCGGGCATGAAGAGGGGTCTCCCCGTGGGTCAGAGGGCGTGCCGGTGCACGCTCAGTGGCGGGCACAGTGAAGCAGCCAGGTCGGCATGCGGGAACGCCGTGCGTCGGACCGGGGTGTCCCTTTAGGGGACTCTTCGGCAGGTCTGACCAACCCCAGACGATCTTTCGTTATGGTCCCGTGACCTGCGCTGCCTCGGGACGTGAAACATTGTTCGCGCCACGGGGGTGTGCGACCTGACACCCTGCGTGGTTTTTGTCGGTCATCACTCAGGCTGGGGTTCGCATGGTCAGGCACGGTGGATCACGGCTGCTGACACAGCGCAGGCGTCTGGTCGCGCTTTTCTCAGTGGCGGCGGTCGCCGCAGGAACGCTGACGGGGACGCCGGCGACTGCGAGCCCGGACGGTCCCGCCCGGCCACCGGTGCCGTCACCGGGCAGGTCGGTCAAGGGTGTCAAGCCCCTGCCCAGCACGTTCGTGACCCCACGCGACGCGGCGAAGAACAACTACCGGCCCACGCGCACCACCTGGCCGAAAGCGGCCGCCGCCCAGGTCGACCTGCTCACCCCCAGCGCCCGTACCTCGGCCCCGGTCAAGACCCACGCCGAGGGCACCCCGGTCTGGGTGCAGCCGGTAACCAAGCCAGGCGCCGCCTACGACGGCCCGACGCACGTCGACGTACGAGTGCTCGACCGCGCGCTGACCGAATCCGCTGGCATCGACGGCGTACTGGTCAGCGTCGCATCCTCGGCGACGCCAGCCTCGACGGCGGTCAAGGACGCATCGGTACGGGTCGGCATCGACTACGACGACTTCGCTGAGGCCTACGGCGGCAACTACGGCCTCCGGCTCAAGCTGGTCCGACTGCCTGCCTGTGCACTGACGACCCCGAAGCTGGCACAGTGCCGCACCGTCGAGCCGTTGGCCGCGACCAACGACGCAGCGGCGAAGACGGTTTCGGCAGAAATCCCGGTCAGTTCCGCGTCGGCGCAGGCCGGCTCGGCGAGCTCTGCCCCCTTTGTTCTGGCGGCGGTGGCCGGCGCTGGCGACGAGGGTGGTGCCGGCGGCACCTACGCGGCAACGGATCTGAAGCCGTCAGGTTCATGGAACGCCGGCGGCAGCACCGGGTCCTTCAGCTACTCCTACCCGTTGACGGTCCCGCCGAGCCGCTCGAAGCTCGCACCGCAATTGGCCCTGTCGTACGACTCGAGTGCCGTCGACGGGCAGACCTCCGCCACCAGCGCTCAGGCGTCCTGGGTGGGCGACGGCTGGTCAACCCCCCGCAACTACGTCGAGCAGACCTTCGTCTCCTGCGAAGACGAGCCGGGTGGCAGCGCCTCGCCAAAGGAAACCTTCGATCGCTGCTACACCGGACCCATCCTGACGCTGTCGCTGAACGGCTCGTCGACGTCAATGATCTGGGATGCCGGCAAGAAGACCTGGAAGCTGCGAAACGACAACGGCTCGGTCGTCACCCAGGTGACCAACTCGAACAACGGCAGCGGCACGTACAACACCGACTACTGGCGGATCACGGAGCCCGACGGCACGACATACGAGTTCGGCCGCAACCGGCTGCCCGGTTGGGTCGCCAACAAACCGGAAACCAAGTCGGTGGACTACGTACCGGTCTACTCGCCGCACGACGGCGACCCCTGCTACAACTCCGCCGGCTTCGCCTCCTCAGTGTGCACCATGGCCTACCGATGGAACCTTGACTACGTCAAGGACGTCCACGGCAACGCCATGGCCTACTACTACAAGCAGGCCACCAACTACTACGGCCGCAACGAGGGCACCACCGACGTCCCCTACATCCGTGACAGCTGGCTCACCCGCATCGACTACGGCTTCACTGACAACAACGCCTTCGGCACCGTGCCGAACCAGGTTGTCTTCACCACCGGTGACCGCTGCCTCTCAGGTACCTGCCAGCCCTTGAACGCCGCCAACAAGGCCAACTGGCCCGACGTACCGTTCGACCTGATCTGCAATGAGGGAACCGACTGCAAGTCCTGGAGCCCCTCCTTCTTCTCCACCGTTCGCCTCACCTCCATCCAGACCCAGCAGTACGACACCGCCACCAGCAAATATCTGCCGGTTGACTCATACGCGCTGGCCCACACGATCCCGCCCACCCTCGACGTCACCGCCCCGACCCTCTGGCTGAGTTCCATCACCCGCACCGGCCACGACCTCACCTCCGGCGGATCGACCACCCCGATCAGCCTGCCCTCGGTGTCGTTCACCAGTGTCAAACTCCCCAACCGGGTCGACACCACAGGTGGCCTACCCTCATTCTTCCGGCAGCGCGTCGAGACCGTGACCACCGAAACCGGCTCGGTCATCACCGCCAGCTACGAGCTACCGGAACCCTGCACCGCGCCCGTCAGCGTCAGTCCGGCCTCGAACACCAAGTCCTGCTACCCCGTGTACTGGACCCCCGAAGGACTCACCGACCCGCTGCGGGACTGGTTCCACAAGTACGCCGTCACCCGTGTCACGGCCACCGACCCAACCGGTGGAGCCCGGATCACGTCGACGAATTACAAGTACCTCAACGGCGCGGCGTGGCGCTATGACGACAATGAAGTGGTCAAGGCCAAGTACCGCACCTACGGCCAATTCCGCGGCTACGGCAGGGTCGAGACCCGCAACGGTGATGGGGTCAACGATCCGTACACGCTGACGACGTCCACCTACTACCGCGGCATGTCAAAGAACAACAACAGCACCGTCGTCAACGTCACCGACTCCGCCGGAGGAGCCCACGAGGACGTCGACCAACTCGCCGGCCGCGAGCTCGAGACCACCACCTACCGTGGCGACGGAGGCCCGGTAGAGACATCCGCAGTCACCTCCTACTGGGTGTCCGAGGCGAGCGCGACGCGGTCCCGCGCAGGCCTTTCCGCGCTGACGGCCAACAAGATGGCGCCGATCCAGACCTGGACCCGCCAGGCAGTCACCACCACCGGCGCCACCACGTGGCGCTACAGCCAAACCGACAAGGCCTACGACACGTCCGTCGACTCGCCGACCTTCGGGCTACTCAGGCACTCCTACGACCACACCGTGCCGACCAACCCGGCCTACGACCGGTGCACCACCACCGAGTACGCGCCCGCCAACGCAGCCAAGAACATCACCGGGCTGATCAGTCAGGTCGAGACCGTGTCGGTGGCCTGCGGCGGCTTCACCCAGGGATCACCCGCCTCCCAGCCCGGCAGCATCAACACCCTCACCGCTCCGGCCGCCGTCAACCGGCCGGCGCAGGTCGTCTCGCACCTGCGGACCTACTACGACGACCCGAGCTTCGCCACGGCTTTCCCGCAGACCACCGCACCGACCGCGGGCAACGTGACCATGGTGCGCAAGGCGTCGGACTACGTCTCCGGCGCCTACGTCTACCAGACCACCGACCGCGCCGAATTCGACTCCTACGGCCGGAGCACCGCGTTCTACGACGCGAACGGCAATAAGACCACCACCACCTACACGGACAACACCGTCGGCCTCACCACCGGCATCTCCACCACCAACGCCGAAGGCCACACCTCCTCCACGACCGTCACGCCGATGCGGAACCTGACCACCGTCGCCACCGACGCGAACCTGGTGTCGACCCGTCGGCAATTCGACGCGCTCGGTCGCATCAAGGCGGTATGGGCGGCAGGCCGTGCCACCAGCAACCCGCCCCACCACCGCTACACCTACACCGTGCAAAAGACCGGACCGACCGCGACGACGACCGAGACGTTGAACAACATCGGCGGCTATGCCACGTCCACGGTCATCTACGACGCCCAGCTGCGGGTCCGCCAGACGCAGACCACCAGCCCGACCACCGGCCGCCTCATCACCGACAACTTCTACGACAGCCGAGGCTGGGTCCGCGCCACCTACAACGGCTGGTGGGACGCCGCCAACAACCCCGGCACCACCCCGGTCTCCGCCACCGACCTGAAAAAGACGGTCTACAACCAGACCTTCAACACCTACGACGGAGCCGGTCGAATCACCCTGACCGAAAGCGCCCGCGACAACCAGGTCGTCTCCTCCACCAGGACCGTCTACAACGGCGACCGCACCACAGTCATCCCACCGGCCGGCGGCACCACCACCGCCACCATCACCGACCCGATGGGCCGCACCGAGAAGGTCCTCCAGTACACGTCGGCGCCAACCCTGAACCGCCCCGCGAACGCCGTCACCGGCACCTACTACCTCACCGGCGGAACCACCGTCGCCACCAGCTACGGCTACGACGAGCACGGCAACCAGTCGAGCCTCACCGACGCCGACAACAACCCGTGGAGCAGCCAATTCGACCTGCTCGGCCGGGTGACCAGCAAAACAGATCCGGACGCCGGAACCAGCAGCACCAAGTACGACGCGGCCGGCAACGTCACCGAATCCACCGACGCCCGTCTCAAGACCGTCTCGTACACCTACGACAAGATCAACCGGAAGACCGGTAGCTACGCAGCCGCCGCCTCCGCCCAGACATCAGCAAACCGGCTCGCGTCATGGGTGTACGACAACGACAACTCCGCGGTCCTGAACATGGAGAACCCCGTCGGCAAGCTGACCACGGTCACCGCCTACCGCCAGGGCGCCGCCTACGTCACGCAGTACAAGGGATTCACCGCATTCGGCGCTTCCACCGGGGAGGCGATCACGATCCCCGCCGCCGACGGAGTGCTGCTCGCCAACACCTACAACTTCGGCCACAAGTACCTCGCCGTAACCGGCAAGCCGTACAGCAACACCTACGAGGCCAAGGGCGGCCTGCCGTCGGAGACGGTCACCTACGGCTACACCAGCGCCTTGGAGTTGCCCAACACGGTCGGCAGCCTCCTGGGGGCCTACGGCAATTCGACCTACTACGACGCCTGGGGCCGGGTCACCGGTGGCGGGATCAACGCGAGCAACAGCCAGGCGACGCTCCTCAACGTCTACGACGAGCACACCAGTCGACTGAAGCAACAGAAGATCACCAAGACGACGACCACCACCAAGGACGTCGGCCAGCGCAACTACGAGTACGACCTGTTCGGCAACATCATCAAGCAGGTCGAGACCCGCTCCGATCCCACCGCAGCCGCTGAAACCCAGTGCTACTCGTACGACTCGCTGCGCCGAATGACGTCCGCCTGGACAGCTAAAGACGGCTGCGCGACCAAGCCGAGCACCGGTAACCGCTCGATGATCGGCAGTGGAATCGGATCCACCAGCGCCTACTGGACCGAGTGGAACCTGGACTCGCTGGGCAACCGCAAGACCCAGAAGCAGTACTCCACCAGCGGCGGCACCGACACCACTACCGATTACGCCTACAACGGCAACGGGAAGAAGCAGCCCCACACACTGACCAGCACCACCACCACCGGCGGCCTGACTGGCACTACCGCCTACAGCTACGACCAATCAGGCAACATGGTCACGCGCAGCGCGGGCCAGGGTAGCCAGACACTCACCTGGGACAACACCGGGGAGCTGACCGCCGTCACCGGCGGCACCGGCGGCACCAGCTCGTTCCTGTACGGCGCCGACGGCAACCTGATGATCCAAAAGGATCCGGGGAAAACCACCCTGTACCTGCCAAACCAGCAGATCACCCTCAACACCACCACGCAGACCCTCACCGGCGTGCGGTACTACCCGCTACCCAACGGCGCCACCGCCATCCGCACAGGCACCGGCACCAACTACAGCTACATGCTCCCCGACCACCAGGGCACACCGAGCCTCTACCTCAACAACACCGCCCAAGTCCCGACCTGGCGCCAGTACACCCCCTACGGCAACCCACGCGGAGCCACCGTAACCGCCCCAGACAACCGCGGCTTCCTCAACCAACCACTCAACACCAACACCGGCCTGACCCAGGTCGGCGCACGCAACTACGACCCCACCATCGGCCGCTTCGTCTCACTCGACCCCCTGCAGGACCTGGCAGATCCACAACAGTGGAACGGTTACGCCTACGCCAACAACTCACCAGTCACCTCCAGCGACCCCAGCGGACTGATCCCGGCAGACTGCGCCGAATTCGACTGCTACGGCTACAGCCCGACCACCGGCTGTCCCGGAGGCTGCGGCACCCCCGAGAACGAAGCATGGGGTGCGAGCAACGGCAGCACTGGAAGCGCGCCCACCAAGCGAAACGACGTCCGGATCCTCGCTCGCACCATCCGCGTGCCCGAGACCGTACCGCTGGAGGAATTCACCCGTCGCTGGAACGAACAGCGCGGCGAATGGTTCGGACGCGAGTTCTTCTCCAACGCTGAATTGCAGGCCAACGACGAACGCGCCCTCGCCATGAACATCTGTCACGAGATGGGCCGCCCTGGAGGGTGCCAACAGTGGATTGAAGACCTCTACAACCCGTACATCGACTTCCTTGCCGCGACCTTGCCTAGCGACGACCTCATTCCAGGTGGAGCTGGAGCACTCGGCGCTGTGGGAAGCGCGGGACGCGGAGCTGGGCCCGCAGGCGGTGGGAAGCCCCCTGCTGCGGGCGGTTGCAAGAGCTTCAGCGGAGACACCCAGGTGCTGATGGCCGATGGCACTACCAAACGGCTGGACGAGATCGACGCCGGCGACGAAATCCTCGCTGCCGACCCGGAAAGCGGCGAACACGGGCCACGGGTGGTCGAGCATGTCTGGGTGCACCCCGACGAACTGATCGACCTTGAAATAGGCGGATCGGTTCTCACCACTACCGGAGACCACCCCTTCTGGAACCACTCCGACCGGCAATGGCAACGGGCCGACCAGCTTGACCGAGGCGACCTGGTGTTAAGCCCTGATGGTCCCATTCGAGCCGTTGGTGGTGTACGCCCCGCGTCGACTCGTTCCGCATTGGCCTACAACCTGACTGTAAGCGGTATTCACACGTACTACGTGCTCGCCGGCAACATTCCGGTACTTGTGCACAACACCAATACGCCGATCGGATGCGGACCCAACGGTGAAGCAATTTATGACATCCCCGCCGGCTCGAGCGGCGGCCCGGGCGCGAACCAGCGAATCCCGCCTCGGATGCTTCGGGACTATGATGTCGGCGTAAACGCCGCACCGGGAAGCACTGCGCCGCTGTGTTCATACTGCCGAACGAACTCGGCGACATCGATCGATCATGTCCAGCCACGCAGCAGGGGCGGCGATCTAACCGACGCGAACACGACCCCAGCCTGCACGGCTTGCAACAGCTCCAAGGGGGCACGGGTTGCCCCCGTTAACCCTCCAGCAAACTACACCGGCCCGTGGCCGCCGCCCTGGTGGCCGTCTGGGATGCGCTAGTGGGCGGTTAGAATTAACGACGTGGACCTGGCGAGCTGAGGCTAACCGCTCATGCTGGCCGGGTTCCCGCCTTTTGGTGGCTCTCTGAGGGGGCAAGTCCGTTGACGGTTGTAGACCATGGTGCAGATAGTGATTCCGCTAACGGAGTGCCGGAGGGAGAACTGTCATGAAATTCGTTACCCACGAGGCGCCTGTTCTCAGGAGTGAGAGCAATTACATCTCCAGGGTGGATCTAGAGCGATTTGGATTCCCAGGCCTGTTTGAGCAGGTGTGGCTCCGCCAACGGGAAGATGGGCTCTTTGAGCTCTGCTGCATCCCGTTTCGTATCTACGGTTTGGCACTTCGAGATGTGGTCCGGGCGACGCCAGATGGTTCTCTTGTGGTCGAAATTGCTCAGCCCTCCGGGGCGAGGGTGCTGAGAGTCCTTCTAGCCCCGGACCAAGGGCATTTGGAGACTGGGCGTCAGAGGATTGAGACTGCCACTCGCGACGCGGGCTTGCTCTTTGAGTGGAGCGGCGACCGCCACATCGCAGTGGACGTCCCGGTCGGTGCAGACGTCGATAGGTTGCTTAGGGTGGTTTTCGAGGAGGAGAACGCTGGGGCGAACTGGGAGTGGGCTGATGTTGAGCCCTTCCGATGACACCCGGCGATGAAGGTCGAGCAGTGCGGCGTGACCTCCCAGTAGAGGTCGCAGTGGTCAGGCGTGTTGCTCCAGGGTGGCCGTCGCCGGCCGGCGTCTCGGTTCGCCTAACGCCACGCCTGTAGGTCTGGTGTGGATCGATGTGAAGCATCGCGGGCGAGCCTGCTGAAGTCCGTCACGGTTCCGTCATTTGAGACGCCGATCCCATGGGCGGCGCCGTGACCAGGCCCTTCAAGCTGGAGACCTCTTCGGCGCACCCGAAGGCGTCAGCACCGACACCTCCGCTCAACAGGCCGGCGCTCACCCTTTCCATCGGCGGCCAGGAATGTGCCCGCTAGCGGCCAGCTAGTTCCCCGCCGCGGTGGTGGTTGGTTAGTTGAAGGGCTTGACCCCTTGTCCGTTGGAGCCACCCTCGACACTGGAACCGTCAGACGGCGTCACAGATCCGGCGACCGAAAACCACCATGTATCCGCCGTACGTTGAGTAAGGCCGGTTCTAGATTCTCGCTGGACCCCGGTGGTCGCGCTACGGCCCCGCCGCGCTGACCTCGCGCGGCATCCGTTCGACGAGGGCAAGATGTTCCGCGGGATCGGGGCTCTCGGCGAGTGGTTGGCCGGCGCGGTCAGCTCGACTGCGGTCTACCTACGCTGCGTATCGGGCGGCCTTCCGGGGTCAAGCCGAAGCGCAGGATGGTTTCGCGCTGCGTGTCGTCGAGGCCGGTGACCGGCCAGTCTCGCAATGCCCGGAGGGCGAAGCCGTCGCCGCACACCACCGCTCGTAGCAGCTCGGCAGGGTCTTCTTCGCGGGCCAGCATTGCCGCCCAGTGCCGGGCACCCCGCCGGCTGAACGTCGCCAACTCTCGCAGGGCCCGTCGATCGCCCCGCCGTTCGTAGAGCATGGCCAGCCGCCGCCGGACGTAGGTGTCGTTGGAGTTGATCGCGTGGTGCAGCAGTCCCTCAAGGTCGTCGGCTTCGAGTAGGGCGTCGGCGCGGTTCCGGGACGGGCTGATGAGGCCGACCTTCAGCGTCGGGGTTGGCGGCGACGGAGGTGTTCGAGGAGGCGGCGGCAGAACCCGGGGCGGTCGGCGTGGCGGCATAGACAGCCGGGACTCAGCCTGTTTCGCCCGCTGCGCGAAAGCCGACGCCTGCGGGAAAAGGAGCCTATCGCGGGCCTCTTGCGCCAGTCGGCTGAATTCTTCCCGGCCGAAGTCGGCCTCTGCCAGCGCGGTCCACACCCCTGCAGGGAGCGGCTCGTAGTGCCGCTGGAGGCGGGCGTAATCCAGCAGTGGATCGAACAGCCGGTACCCGGTAGCGCGGGGCAGCGGCGGCGCCAGCGCCCACACGGCGTCTTCCAGCGGAGTTGTCGCCTTCCGTAACGCTGGCTCGAACCAGTCGTCGATGCTCGGCGGCCGTGTGAGATAGCACGCCGAACAACTCTTTAGCAGGTCACGCACCAGCGGCGCGCCGCCCGGCACGCCGATGCCAAGCCGAGCCAAATCGATCGCGGCGGTCAGCACCGCACTCGTCTGCCGCTCATGCGCGTTACGCCACAGCCCGAGCGCCCACTTGGCGCCCGCGAGTATCTGCGACGGGCTGAAGCCGGTCTGCTGGAGCGCGGCGGCCAGCACCCGGTCCGCGGCGGCGAGACGGGCAGCTTCATCTAGTTCCGCCCCGGTCCAATCCTCACTGACGTGCACCACAGCGCCAGCCCTTCTGGCGAGTTCCCGGAGCTGCCGGGGCGACTCGGTCTCCGGCTGATGCCACATGGTGACAACAACGACCCGCCGTCCGACCGCTCCGCGCTGGTGGAGCGCCGCGAGGGCGATCTCCGCGAGCTGAGGAGGGTTGTCCGTGAGGTCCAGATTATCCAGCCACAGGACGCAGTCTCCAGTCGGATCGTCCCCGTCGCTCAGTCGCTGGACCTGGCGTCGGTCGCGCAGATCCACAAGAAACCAGTCGCCTAGTTCTCGCGACACCGCCTCCCACGCCGAGCGTGACTTACCGGTGCACGACCGCCCCACCACGAGGACCGCACCCGACTCCCGCTGCACCGCCGCGCGCAAGGTGCCCAGCAATGCGTCGTCGTGCTCCCGCGTGACATAGGTCGGAGGCACCTGCGGCTCGCGCCGGCCATGCATCCACAGCGTCAGCGGCGACGTCGACGGCGGCAGGAACGCGGCCGGGTGGACGCCCATCTCCACGGCTTCGCGGTCACGCACCAGTGGCCAGAGCGCAGCGCCAGCCGGCCGGACGGGCCTGTCCAGTACCTGGCTCCGCGGCCGTCCCGCCTCCTGCGGTCGATTTGCCGCCCGGGCGGCCTGAAGCAATTCCCGCCACCAGGGCCACAGGCGTTGCGGGCGCTGAGCCCTGCGCTCAGCGATCGGCTGCAGGTACTCGATTAGAAACTTGATGGCACGCTCACTGCGGGGCACCGACCTGCCGCGGAACCAGTCGCTCAGCGTCTTCTCGTTGAGCGTGATCCCTTGCTCGTCCGCCGCTCTGATCAGCATCTGGCGTCCCGGGAGCCGGGCACCGTCGTACAGGGCTTGCAGTTCCGCGGCGAACCGGACCACCTCCGCTGGCGCCTCCCTGACGATCTTCACGCGCCCGGTTCCTGAACATCAGCGCCGGCTCCGGATCGGATCCGGACCGGACCGGATATCGCCATGCCTGGCCTGCGCATACGTGAACCGTAGCCGAGAGAACCCAACCGGAAAACCTCCCGAAGAGGAGAACAGAAGACGCCAGCCGGCCGGCTTGCTCCCTGTTCCTCCGACTACGGGAGACACCCATGCCCAGCAATACCGGCAACACCCCGAGCACCAGGTGCCAGCTGCTGCTCGCCGCAGTCCGCGGCCTTGCGGCTGGAACGGCCCGCGCGATCGCGAGCTGGGTCATCGAGCAGATCCTCGGCGGGCACTGAGTCGTGCGCGGCGCCGCCCACTCCGGCGGCGCCACGCGCCTTCAACTCGGCAAGCAGGCCGTTGGGCCAGTCTGCACCTCGCCAATGCGCCGCGACGCGACCATCCGTCCGTCGCCGTCGCCGTCGCCGTCGCCGTCGCCGTCGCCGTCGCCGTCGCCGCCGCGGCTGAGGGGCTGACGCCTTCACGGAACCGGCCTGCGTGACGGGAGACCGTGTTCGCCCGTCAGCCGCCAGCGGTCTCATGCGGAGTTTGGGGGAGCGGGTTGGGAGCAGACCGATGCGCTGAACGGCGCTGAACAGCGCTTTCTCCTAGCCCGCTCCCCCGAACCCGGGCTTGTGACCGGGGCGCTGCCGGCAGGTTGAGATGAACGGTCCTGCAGGTTTTCGGCAACGGATCGTGGGTGCTGACCAGAGCGCGTCGGCTGACGCCGGCAACCGGCAAGCGACCGCTAGCCTCGCGACCTGCTCCCACCGCCCGATCCCTGACCGACCGCGCTCTCGATGCCGCGCCTTGTCAGCGGCAAATGAACGCATAGAGGATGTGACCTGAGTGGTTGTCCGAACGGTCGCTAGACAACAGCTCGTGATTTTGGTCGTGTGGGATCACGGTTCACGGAGGGAGACATGCGTGCACCTCGCCAAACGGCTCAAGTGGACGTTTAGTAGCCCACGATTGCTCGGCTTCCTCAGCGTCTTTGATGTCACTGGTCGGTACCTAGAAAGATCTACCCCTGCCGTTGCCCGGCCGGGTCGAGTGGCTCAAGGGTCCGGAACGCCCCTAGCTCCTGCCGACACCGACTTCCCCGGAGCCGTAGCGGCTCTAGAGGCTGCCGTGCGGGGCATGCAGGAAAGAAATCAACAGATGCGTCGGGTCGTCGATGACATGCGCGCTCAGCTTGAGGAAGCTCTACGACACCAGGACCTGCCGACGATCCCTCGCCAACGCGATGAAAGCCCAATTCCCGTGCAGCGACAGCCCGAGGAGTTCTACACCGGTGAGGAGCGCAACTGATGACGAACCCGTCGTCCACCACGCCGGCTGGACCCGAACAGTCAGCGGCAAGTAGCGGTATAGCGCCAAGCGTGGACGCAGCCCTACGAGAGTGGGACGCCCGCTTGGCTGTCGAGAGTCACCGAAGACTGCTCCTCCAAGGCCAACGATATGGGCTTGCCGCACTGACGCTCGTCTTGTCCGCAGTAGTCGCGCTGGCCGCGCTCGGCCAGCCCTGGGTTGCCGGCTTGCTCGCCGGGACGAGCCTGTCCGCCGTTGTCGCGGCTTTTGTCACGGGGGTATACGTCCCACGGCCGTCAGTATCAGCTCTCAACCATCCCAATGAGGCCGCTCAGCCATCAGCTGAGGAGCTGAAATAGGCATTCTTCGAGATTTCTGGTCCCTCTGCGCCGAGACACGCCTCGAACCAGCTTCTTGTTGCTCGCTTCAGGCGTCCTGGCGCCATCAACTTTGGACAAGCAGGTGGGTGCTACACGCGAGCCTCTCCGCGGTGAGTGGCGCCGCTGAGCGGGTTGTTCAAGACATCGGCGCTGCCCTCGGCGGTCGCACCGGAGTCGTGCCCAGCCACTTGTAACGTAACCCGACGCCCTGGCTCGTGAAGATCGCCGGCTGCACTGAGACGGATCTTTACGAGGCGCTGCAGTCATCGCTGTATGCGCACGCAGCCAGCGTGTTCGCAGGGCATAGACCTGCACGAACGCGGTGGGGCCGAAGAAGGCGGAGCTGCGGATCAGAAGGTCTCGGGTTCGGGTTCCTTCAGCCGGTCAAGATGAAGATGCGGTCGGACTGCGGAACCGGCTCGCTCCCCTTCTGCTGGCCGCCGTGCGGTGGTTCGATCACGGGATCCCCATGTCGGTAGGTGCCGATACCTTCCTGTCGTGATGATGGATGGTGTGGGCCGGGTGTCGACCGCAGATGAGGAGGCCCGGTTCTGGAGGTTGGTCGAGTCGGCGTGGGCGATGTGCGGGCCCGAGCCGGCTCGCCTTCGGCAGGAGCTGGTCGGGCGTGATCCAGCAGCAGCGATGACACCAATGGGCTCTATGCCCTCGATGCCTGGATGGATCGGTTTCTGGCACAGCTGCGGTGGCTGTGCGTCGACCTGTCGAGTGCGGAGCTGACGGTAATGGATCGGGTGGTCGAGCGGAAGCTGTATGACCTCGACCGGCAAGAGGTCCATGAGCACACCGACGGCTCGGATGACGGCTTCCTGGCCTGCCGCGGGTTCATCGTTGCGGCAGGCCAGGAGTTCTACAACGCGGTCCGCGCTGACCCGGCGATGGCGGTGATGGACGCGGAATGCGAGACGATGTGCTACTTCTTCGCCCACGTGCACAACGAACGGATCGGCCGCTACCCAAACACCGGCTCGGGCATCTCCCGGGAGCCTGGCCGCAATCCGGGCGGGTGGTGACGAGCGTCCTTCGTCCGGCAGGGGCATCGAAGGGACTCCGGGTTGCACCAGCCGGAGACGGCTGCGGCCGTCTCGTTGGGCCGGTTGGTGGACGCCTGGGGCAGCGGGTCGGGAAGCTTCGGGATGGCGAGGGGACTTACTGGTTGGCGGGGAACCAGTCCAGCAGGTCGTTCGAGGGCGCGCCTATGCGGCTCGGTTGTGGCGCCGGCTCGGCGTAGCTCCTCGACGAGGATCCGGATGTTTGTGCGGGCCATCAACGGCATGACGTTGTCCTTGCAGTCCATGCCCAGCCACGGCCCGGCCACGTCGTCTTGAACGTCGGAGACGCGCGATACTGGCGAGGTGCCCGGCTTCGTTGAGACGAACGTGCGGCTGCCCCCGTGCGCCTTTGAGGCTCTCGAAACTGTCGTGGCAAGGTGGGGCGTCTCGCGAGACCAAGCTGTCCGCCGGTTGCTGGATGAGTACATCGAGGCGCAGGAGGCTCGGGAGGCGGAGGATCGGCTTACCCATATCTCCACGGCGCTTCGTTACCCCTCGCTACGGCCTCGGTGGTCAGGCGATCCGGCTAGCGGATGGCCGGAACCCCGTAGGTTGCGGCTGCGGGTGCTGCCGGAGGTGGTCAACCGATCCCGTTCGATGTCGCTGCGGCTGCCGGGGCAGTCGTTCCGGGGACACCACGACTATCAGGCTCGGGCCTTGACTGACGCCGTCATGACGGCCATCGCCATGCAGGAGCAGTTCTCCGACGACTTCTTGGACGGCTTGCGTCCGCTGCTCCGGCAGAGGGCAGCGCTCGGGCTGTGGAAGTTGGCGGTGGCAGTGACCAGCACAGCGCCTGAGATTGCCGTACATGTGGCTGCAGAAGAAGCGCGGTCACATGTGGGGAACCTTGAAGTGGAGCTGGACGCCGACGCGGCTAAGGCACAGCGCAGGTTGTTGTTGGTGGACGAGGCGCTCGATGAGCAGGTCGCCTGGCATTCAACAGTCCGATTTCATGTGGCGGTGAACATCGCGCGCGACATGCTGAGCGGCCCGCTGGCTGACGACAATGAGCAACTGCTCTACGAGCAGCGGACCGCGTGGGATGAATATCGCGGGGACCTGCGCGGCGGCGGTGTCGACCATGACCGGTTCCTTAGAGGGGTCGGCTCCTACGACTGGTCCGGTCGAGGCGGATCCGCGGTGTGGCGGGCCGAGCGCAGGGTGGAGATGCAGGACTTCGAGGACTGGCTCGTCGCCCTCACTGCGCTCGACCCGGCTACGCGGCGGATACGTCCGCCTGGATGGCTGGTCCGTGTCCCTCCCGGGTGGCAGGCCGTTGCGATGCCCGCCTCGGCCAAGGAGCTGCCGTCGTATACGGCCTGGGCGGCAGAGGGGCGTCTGCTTGCCTTTCCTGTCGGGCACAAGACGGTGATGTGGCCTCTGGCCTCTAGTCTCAAGCCGCCTGGATGGACGCCGGTCCCCGGCATCGAGCCGCTCCTCGCCAACGCCAGAGGACTGCGCCCGGATCAGGTCAGCAGCTTCGTTGAGGCCATCCTGGTGGACTGGAGCGGTGAGCACGCTGACGAGGACGACCCTCTCGCACCGCAGTTCCGGCTTCGCCTTCCCGCCGACCGGGCGTATGAACTGGACCTGATCGACTCGACCGAGCGCCAGAACAGCATGGCTGAGGCGCGCGCCGCGACTCTGCACGACATCTCTGAGATCATCGCCAATCTTCCAGAGCATCTACGGCATCACCGGGATGCGCTGGAGCTGGTGAGGTGCAGCGCCCACAAGTTCGGCCGCTTGGCCAAGCAGCTTGGCATCGAGTTCACACCTACTCGAGCGACGTGGGTGTGGCCGGGACGGTCGGTGGCTGATGAGGTGCTCGCGAAACCCCCGGCGGAGGTGGTGCAGATGCTGACCCACGCGGCTCAGAAGGCCTGCTCCCGGGCACTGCAGGACTCGATGGATGAGGCCTGGCACCGCGCCTTCGACCATCACCCGCCCGGTTACTGGCCGTCAGGCGGAGGCACCACGCCGATCGAGCAGCTCTCAGGTGTGACACCGACCAATACAGACCGCACCCCCTCCTCAATTGAAATGGAGGTCGACGCGGACGTGCCGTTCTGACCGCAGGACGAGCCGGCCGAGACCCCAACCGGTAGGAGTGATGCGCATGAGCAGGGTGGACGAGTCGAACCACGGGTCGCAGCAGCATGACGCGATGTGGGACCGACTCTGGCGGGCTGCCTGTCCCGCACTGAAGGTGATCGCCAGCGGCCTCGTCAGCTGGGCCCTACGCAAGATCTTGGGGTGAGACCCTATGGGCGCCGAGCAGTGAGGGCTCACCACCCGAGTCGCTGCAGCCAAGATCCGGGCGAATGTGGCCTGCGGCCGGGCGTACGCGAGGTACGCCCGGCCCGGGCCGATGAGACCGACCGAGGCTATGCCCGGACTATGAGCGGCTGGACGCCCGGGTCGAGGACGAAGCGGGATGACGGTACGGGACGATCGGCTTGCCGTGGGGGCGAGGCCGCCTGGCGGGACACGGGTCCGCATCCACGATTGAACTCTTCGCCGCCCGCTGATACCGCGGCGGCTCATCACTGGCCAGGGCCTTCTTCACGGTGTTGCGAGACATCCTCAACCGCCGTGCGATGGCCTGAATCGCCATGCCCTCCGACCGCCGCAGCCGCCGGATCTCCGCTGGCCGGGTTGTGTTGCGTTGTTAGCCTGCGTGGCCGGAACCGCAATACGCACTGCGCCTCTTCCGCCCATGGGCGACGCTCGGGCGACGCGCGCCGGAAGGCAGGAACTCCCGTCACTCTCCGTAGATATCCGGCGCAGGCGTCGGCTCGATCCCGCGATCACCCGGTCAGGTGTGCACAAGCTAAGGACATATAGCGAACCCGGGCCCCCGGGACAGGCGGTGACATTGCCACGGATCACCGTTGGCGTTCAAGTGCAGCCCGCATCAACGCGACCAGACTGCTGAGATTCTTGTTGTCGGCCGATTGTAGTGCTGCATAGTAGGCGACACGATCGCTAACTAGGTCAGGTGCGACGCTCGCACTTAGCAACTCCCGCGCGGCTTGATCGACAACTAGACGCGCGAGCCGACCGTTTCCGTCGAGAAACGGCGCGATAGCAACCAGCCCGTAGTGTAGCCGTGCAAGAGAGTAGAGGATGGTGTCGAGATTTGTTCTGGTGGCGCTCACATAGGCGCTCCGCCACCACGAAAGTAGATCCGCCAGCCGAGCTGGAACCTCCTGCGGTGGTGGAGGCACGAATATTGACTCTCGCTGTGATCCCATAATTGCCGTCTGTATCCCACGAAGCTGACCACCGATTACGTCCTGTGGACCTGAAGAAAACATCGCTCGGTGGATCACCAGAAGCATCGAGATGCTCAGCTGTGATATCGCGCTTCGGCCTTCGTCCCACGGGCGATTAGCTTCCTCCGTGTTTCGCAGAAGCTGATAGATTGCATCCTGCCGTTCGGCGCTGAAAAATGCAGCCTGCTCTTCCGGTGACATGGGCCGACGCAGGTACTCAAGCCTCAATCCATATCCAATTGGCGAGTCAAGGAGATGGCGCATCCGCTCCAAATGGAAAAATTCATCAGCCGGGCCGCCAACCGCCTGGAGCGCGGCGCGCTGGCCGACAGTTAGATGCTGATTGATGAAAAAGACTAGACCCGACGCCTGGTTTGACGCCACACCTTTCCGATCTTGAATGAATTTTCCTCGGATCACACTGAATGCTGGCTGGGTCGACGGAAAGTACACGGCCGCGACGAAAAGGCGTCCTCCGCGGCGGGCAAGAATGTCCTTCTTGCCGTCGGGACCGCCCAGAGTCGCCTGGGGATCAATGTCCGAGTATCCGCTGATTTGCAGGAGACCTGCGCAGAGGCGTTCGGCCTGGATGGAGCCGAACCGCCAATCCCGTAGCGTTACCTCGGTTGTCACACCAGAAAGTGTACGGTACCGACCGTCAGGACCCCGCGCCCAGATTCCTCAGCTGGTCAAACTGATCGATGGCCGCGGGGCATTGAGGTCAGCGCCCGTGCTATCGGCCATTGAAGTGCCTGCATGCCAGCTTCACGGAGACGGTAGCGGGCAGCTTGGCGGTTGTTCCCGCCGCAGGACCTCCGAAGTCCTACCCAGAGGCATTGACCAATCTTCTACATGCCCGCCGGACAACAGCAATCCCGGACGACTCGATGCGCCCTCTTCTGCAGCTGAAAATGCGCGTCTGGCTGTCCGTGATCGCCACGCCCTGCGCCCTGCCAGATTGTAGGTGTGTGGAGCATGCAGCCATTGGTATAGGTATTCAGAGCGGATGGTGCCGGCGAGCAGCCTGTGAGGGTTGCGGCGAAGCCGAGAGTGCCTCTAATTGCCCCGAATCAGTGGATTAGCGCCTCGCTCGATCCTCACCGAACCGTTGTTGGTGTATGTCGAGGTCGCTGACTTCGCCCTGCGGCCCGCATCGAACTCCGCAGGATACGTCGGGCTACTCTCTGAGCCATGAGCAATGTGGCCGGCGCGAAGGCAAGCCGTGAAGAAGAGATTGCCTTCCTGGCGCTCGAGCAGGTACTCGGGGTCGACATCAGCCTGGCGGATGCTGGTGCTGGCGACAAGAAGCCTGACGGATCTTGGATTTACCCCGGTAGTCAGCAACGTACGGGCATCGTGGAGGTCACCTCGCCCCCCGCCGCAGAGCTGATGGGTAGATGGGCTCGAGCCAAGAAGAAAGGGCGGCCACAGTTCGAGAGCGGATCGGTCCCCTTGCGCTGGAACGAGCTCACGGAGGTGTGTGCCGAGATGCTTGCGGAGGATTGGGCCCGTGAAAACATCGAGAAACTTGTGGCTCAATCGGCCGATGAACGGCATCTCTTTCTTTTTGCGCGCTCACACAAGGACGGCGGTCACTATTTTTACCGGCTGTCGGATTCATATGACGACGGAATAACTGAACACGTCGATGACCTTGTCCTTCCCATGGGCATTTCGGACGTCTGGTTCCGAGGCCGGGCACAGCGGGATCTCGGCCAACCACATGGCCTAGCGGAACTCCGGTTGGCAAGGTTTCAAGCAGGGGTCGGTTGGCACCGCTACGTGGTGTGGATCGAGGAACTGCACCTGCCTTCCGTCAATCGGCGTATCGCTGATGATGACGTTCCTGCAGATCAGCGATTTCCAAAGGACCGATCTGTCAAGCCAGCCGGTGGCTGAGGCCCGTCCGAGTCAGAAATACAGTGAAGTACCTGAAAAATCTTATAGATTGTGTCTGGCGACTTACTCATCCGCCGCGAGCCGCGCGCTACGGAACGTCAGGGCGCTCGGTCGGGTCGGTGTTCGGCCGGTGGGTGCGGTCGGTGGTCAGCTGGCTGCGCATTCCATGGCCGCTCGATCCACTGATTGGCGTCGATTTAGGGGGTGAGGTTGGGAAAACGTTGCATCGTAAGGGTTTCGTTGGTTAGGTCTGCTGGGGTTCCGCGGGATGTGTCGGGTCCGAAGTGCTCACCGACGGCGGACAGAGACGAGAGTTCTGACCTGCGGCGATGCGATCAAGCGGCTCGGTGTGACCCTCCCAGTAAAGGTCGAAGTGGTCAGGCGTTTCTGCTTCCGGGAAGGCTGGCACCGGTCGGCGCCTCGGTTCGCCTAGGGTCATGTCTGTAGGCGTGCGGCAGATCGATGTGGAGCGTTGCGGCGAACTTGCTGGAGTCCGCCGCAGTTCCGTTATTCGAGACACTGATCCCACGGGCACCGTCCTGAGCAGGCCCTTCAGGCTGGTGACCTCCTCGGCGGACCCGTAGGCGTTACCTGACCCAAGCGGTCATCTTCGCTACGGCTCACGAGACGGTGCCGGCGTGGCGGTGCACAGGGTGCTCTCATGCTACGAACGCGACTCCCGCAGAGCTGTCCTACGTCGATGTATTATGGGATCGGCTTTCGCCCAGGGCTGGGTGGTGGTCCGTTCGTACTATCGAGGCCATGCGACGGTCGGAACCTGTGCCGGTCGGTGTCCAGAGGACGCCGACCGACGTTGAAGGCCACGATGGCCCGCTTGCCGAGTTTTCGGCCTTGCGGCAAGAGATTCAGGAACTTATCAAGGCGCAGCAGCAGCTTCTCTCGCTACAGCTCACCGTCTCCGCAACGATTTTCGGCTTCGCCATCTCTCGCTCAGGGATGAGGGCCTGCTGCTGATTCTGCCGTTCACGTCATACCTGCTGTGTGGGCGCCTGGTTGCTGCACACTTCGGTAAACTCCGGGCGGCGCACTACATCATGGAGGAGCTCAGTGGCAGCATCCCGGGCGGAGTCGGCTGGGAGAGCTGGCTTCGACGGCGGCAGTCACGCGATCCGTACTTTCTCGGTTCCACGCTGCCCCGGCTGCTCACTTTTGTCGCGACCAGTGTGCTCGCCCTGTGCTGGACCTTGGGATATGTCTTTGGGCGTGACGATATCGGAACGTGGCCGAGGATCGGCCCCGTGACGGCCTGGATCCTCGGGATTGCGGCCACCGTCTTCTCAACCATGCTCCTACTGCAGATGGCGAGGCGGGCGACCCTACGAGACCGGTAGCAGGGCAGGAGTGCTCCTGCATCCGCCTACCGTTCAGCCACAGGAAGGGGCCCGGCCCCCTCGCGATGAGAGAGTCGGGCCCGTCCGGCTACTCGCATGCATCGCCTACTTCTGGCACCGCCCGCTGGCCTGCCCCTCGGCAATGACCTTGTCGACGCCCTTGGCGTAGTCCGCCATCGACTCGGCGTCCGGCTGGTACCGCCACTGCCCGTCCTCGTACCGGATCTCGGACATCCCGGCGGCGATCGACCGCTTGAAGTTCACGACCGCCTTGTCCTCGCCCTCAAGCCGGGCCCCGGTGATCTCGAAGGTCAGGCCGGTGATGGTCTTGCACTCGGTGTGCAGGCGGGCGTACTCGTCGCGGGTGATCGCCGCCTTACCCTCCTTGGTCCAGAGGTCCCATGCGCCCTTCCAGTCGCCGGCCGCGTAGGTGTCGTACTCGTTCTGAGCTAGCGCTTTGGCCGCCTCTACCGTCTTCGGCTCCTGCGGCTTGTCGGCCTTGACCTCGACGGAGGCGGCACTTGGGGCGGCGGGGGTGGTCGGCTCGGTGGTGTCCTCGTTCCCGCAGCCAGCGGTGAGTAGGGCCAGTCCGAGGGCTCCAACGGCGATGATGGTCTTGCGCATTCGCGTCTCTCCTGGTCATGGGAAGTGCAGGCCAGTCGGCCAGCGTGGCCGCGATCGGTCGTGAACCGTCGCCGCACGCGGCGGGTCGCGGGTGATCATGGCAGGTAGCTGCGACAGATCAGCGGTGGGGCGTACGGTCGCTGGTCACCAGGGGGCCAGACCGCATCGATGTATGGCTCTGCTGTCGTCGCGGTGGCGTCGGTATGGATCCCGCGAGCTGAGACCCAGATACCAATGGCGAACCTCTGAGGAGGGCCTCCTGAACGGTGACCTCTTCGGCCGAAGAGGTCACCACCACAGCTAGACTTGCGTGAGCTTTAGAGTTGCGGTGAGCGTCAACGGCGGTGGGGCAACGGGTTCGGACACGTTATTTCCCCACGAAGCGTGATTTCTCTTCGTGTTTCGAGCGATCCCCGTCCCGTTGGACGGGGATTTTTGCTGTGGTGGCGAGGAAGCTCCCCGCCGGGGTGAGCGGGTAGATCGCGGTCTCGGCTTCGATGGTCCACGCGTGGTGGTCACACACAATGATCATGTTGTTGGTGCGTAAGTAGGCGGCCAGCTTTTCCGGGTCGGGGCTGCGCAGTGCGGGATGGCGACGGTGTAGCCCGCGGTCGTGTCGGATGCGGTCGAGCAGGTGGTCTTCCCGAATGTAGAGGATCGTCGGTTGGGCGGAGGTCCTGGTGCGGGTGCTCGTGTGTCCGTGGCGGCAGCGGTAGCCGGGTCGGCCGTGGACCCAGTGGGAGTCCATGATCCGGCCGCACACGCCGCAGCAGATCACTCCGGCCAACACGTAGCAGCGGGGGATGCCATCGACTGGGGTCGGCGCGGTATAGATTGCCTGGACGGCGACGAAGTGTTCTTCGCTGACCAGCGGAGTATGCGCGATCTCGCGGGAGATCACCCAGTCAGTGGAGGCGCTCCACCGTTGGATCTCGTGGTGTCGATCGAAGGTTCCCTCGTCAGGGAGGGCATCACGGTCGGTGCGTTGACGGTTCCAGACCTGCCGCCCGGTGTAACGGGGGTTGGCCAGGATCGCCGCGACAGTGGTCAGCATCCACTGGCGGCCGCTGCGGTGGGGGTTACGCGCTGGGTCGGCGCCGGACGGGCATAGGACGCCGTTGTCGTTGAGGGCGCGAGCGATGCTGGCCACGCTCCGGCCGGCAAGCCGCTGCTCGAAGATCCACCGTACGTGGGGTGCGGTGGCAGGGTCGGGCTCCAAGCGGTGCAGGCGCCGTCCCCAGGCGGCGTGGGCGCGGTTCGGATGAGGGCCGGCGTCGGCGAGCCGGTAGCCGTAGGGTGGCCGGCCGCCGAGGTGTCGGCCCTGCATCTCGGCCTGAGCGCGCATGGCCGCGGTGGTGCGATGCCGGGCTCGGGACACCCCCCGTTGGGAGTGCACGCCGAGCAGGTCCAGCAACGCCAGCTGCCGCGGGTTGTCGAAGTCCACCGGCCCGTAGGTTTCCGGCAGCCACAGCTGCACGCCGTGCCGAAGGAGGGTAGGGGTCAACTGTTCAAGCTGTTGGCCGTGGAAGGCGCGCTCGTACTCGCCGACGACGATCGCGTCGAATCCGCGTGCCGCGTCCGTCACCGCGTCGAGCAGCCGTGCCGCCTGCGGCCGGTCCGGCCAGGGCACCCGACGGGAGAGGCCCTCGTCGAAGAACTCCACCACGATCCGGCCATGATCGGCGACCAGGTCTTCGGCGTAGTTACGCTGCCACCGGCACGACGAGGCCCGATCCTGAAATTCGACAGTGGACATTCGACCGTAGAACGCGAACCGCAGTCCGTCCGCGGACGGGGTGAACCGCTGTGGCCGTAACTTCCGCTGCCTGGTAGCCCACGACGCAAGCACGCTCGGTTCCGCAGCTGTCGTCCTCATCGCCGTAGAACCTCCACGATCCGAAGATGTTTGCGGGCGGTGTATGACTGTGGTGCAGATCGGCTTGCGGTAGGCGCACACGGCGTACGGCATGGCTTCAACTCGACGAGCTGAGCACTGTCAAGAACCCCTCTGGCGCCTTCGTGAAGCCCATGCCGGGTACACCCCGGCCAGCCTGGTGGCAACGACGTCAGGAACTTTCCCTCCCTCGCCCCCGACTGTTTAGACATCGACGGTTGTCAGAGGGGTTGCTGATGAGACGACGGACAGTGTTGACGGGCGGTGCGGCCGCGAGCGTGGGCACCCTGATCGGTGGACAGGCGGCTGCGGCCACTCCGCTCGGTGCGAAGGGGCCTCTGCGGGTACGCATCGTCCTCTTTGACGGTGTCGAGGAGCAGGACTTCATCGCGCCGCAGGAAGTGTTCTCGCTGGCCGGGTGGTACAGCAGCAGACCGATCGACACCGGTTACATGGTGCTCGGCAGACCCCGTGTCGTTACCGCCGCGTTCGGCACCCGTGTGACGGTCGACCGCGGCTGGCGGCCTGAGGAGGCGGACCTGATCATCGTGCCGGGTGGCGGCCGTCCGGGGGAGCCCGGCATCTGGGCCGAGATTAACAACGGGGCGCTTCCGAAGGCGCTCGCGGCGGCCCGACGTCCGGGGCTCACCATCTCATCGCTCTGCACCGGTGCGATCATTCTCGCCGCGGCGGGCTTGGTCACCGGCCGTCCCTGCACCACCCACACCGTTGCGAAGAAGGAATTGGCCGCGCGCGGCGGCGTTGTCAAGAACGCGCGCGTCGTCGACGACGGTGATCTGGTCACGGCGGCCGGCATCACCTCCGGCTTGGATCTGGCGCTGCACCTCGTCGCGCGGGAGCTGAACGCGGACGTCGCCGTCCAGGTCGAAGAGGCCCTTGAATACCAGGCGCGGGGCACGGTCTGGACCCGGTGAAGCGTCAGCGGTCGCCGCGCGGCAACCGCTGACGCCCTAGTTTCACCTCGGACGTCGGGCTGGAAGGTCTCCGCGCGAAGTTGACGTCTCGTGCTCACCCACCACCGCCCAACGTGCTTCGTGTGCGACTCCCAGGCCGTCTCGATCTTCGGGAAGGGCCGACCAGCGATCGCAGATGCGCTCAGGTCAGCAGAGTCCGCCAGTAGAACCAGAACTGCTCGCCGATGAGCACGAGGATGATGAGGTACCAGGCGGTGAGAACGACCGTGTGGTAGCGCAGCAGTGTGCTTGCGCGGGGGGCGAACGGCTGCTCATGGTGGATGTTGTACAGGGTGACGTACCAGAAGATGGCGATGGTGACGACCCAGACCACCATGCAGTACGGGCACAGCGCGCCGATGCGGTAGAGGCTTTGGAAGATCAGCCAGTGCACGAAACCCAGGCCGAACGTCACGCCGAGTTGCAGGCCGAGCCAGAACCAGCGCGGCAGTCGGGCGCCGGCCAGGACTGCGACCCCGGTGGTGGTCACCACGCTGAAGCCGACGATGCCGATCAGCGGGTTGGGGAAGCCGAAGGCTGCCGCTTGCGGGGTGCTCATCACCGACCCGCAGGACAGGATCGGGTTGATGCTGCAACTGGGTCGATAGCTCGGATCGGTGAGCACATTAATCTTCTCGATGGTCAGGGTCAGCGCTGCGGCGGCGCCGATCGCACCGCCGACGGCCAGGACCCAGCCGATGATCCGCGCGGCGAACGGCACCGTTGGATCCGGTGGGACGGCCGTCGGGCCGGGAGCAGTCGTGCGCTGCCCGCTCATCCGGCGAGGGCCGCGTCGACGGCGGCCTTGAGCCCCACGTACGTGGGCTGGCCGTCGAAGCGTTGGCCGTTGACGAAGAACGTCGGGGTGCTCTGAACTCCGGCGGCGGTGCCGTCGCTCTGGTCGTCGCGGATACGGGTCGCGGTGGCCGGGTCGTCGCGGTCGGCCCGGAACTTTGCCATGTCGAGGCCGATCTGCTGGGCGTAGCCCTCGAAGACCGCTGACTGGTCCTGCTGCTGCCCACCCCACGTGGACTGGGTCTCGAACAACTTGACGTACATCTGCTCGAACGTGTCCTGTCGCGCGGCGGCCTCGGCGGCGCGGGCGGCGTTCTGCGCGTTGGCGTGCTGTGACAGCGGGAAGTTGCGGACCACGTAGGTGATTTTGCCGGCGTATTCCTGGCGGAGCTTCTCCACACCGGGGAACGCTTGCCCGCAGGAGGGGCACTCGAAGTCGAGGAACTCGACGATGGTGACTTTGCCGTTCTCGGCGGCGGTGAGCCGGTGGCTGTCTGCCCTCACGATCCGGTCGCCGGCCGCTTGCTGGGCTTTGTCGCTGCTGTTCTGGACGTAGACGAAGAGCCCGGCGAGGCCGACCAGCACGACCGCCAGGAGCCCGAAGGTGATCCTGCTGTTGGTACTCACGCGTCGGGTACGCATCGACTTGGCCGCTTTGTTGGCGGCGGCCTTCCTGGCGAGGTCCGATCCGATATTGCCTGCCCTGCCACCGGCGGTGGTCGGTCTCTTGGTCCGGTCGCGCTTCTTGGACATCGGTGGATCCTCCAGCCAGGTCTTCGTCACGCACCGTCCGTTGCTACGAGCCGGTGTTGACTTGTTGGTCGTTCGAGACGGTGCCGGAGTTCCGGCTCATGAGAGGAGCGGTCAGATCCGGACCGTCATCGAGAGGGTCGGAAGGGCGCCGGACGCGGTGTGGAGCGCGAACGACAGCCGCCAGGTGTGGCCGGGAGTGAGTGCCACATGTCCGATCGCGGTATGAGGGGTCAGCGCCAGAACTTCGACGTCGGTCCGTAGCTCGGGAGCGGCGGTGTCCTCTGCCGTGGCCGCCCAGTCGCGGATTTCATCCGCCGGACCACCACCACTGTTCCAGCAGAGGTGCAGAAGGGTGTTGGCCGCGTCACGCTGCAGCCACGCGTGCAGAGTGTGGCCATCCCCGCTGAGGACCACCGACTGCCGCTTGGGGCAGAACGTGCCGTCGTAAGCTGCCTGGGCGTTAACCGCCGGCACGCTCACCGCGGCGACCAGCGTCGCCATGAGGGCGGACACGGCGAGCACGGCCGGCCATCGCTGGTGCCGTTGCGGAATGGCAAGCGCCTCATGACGGTCGCGGGCAGGGGGCGCGCAGCTGAGGACATGCCCGAGGTCCTGCGCCTTCCCGGTGGTGCGGGCGGCGGTCTCGTGACTCACCCGCAGTCCCGGGCCGTGCCGCCGTCCGTGCCGCGTTACCGCTGCGGCGGCCGTGGCAGTGGGGGCCGCCGACCGCCGTCGACGGGTTGGCCGCTGTCGAGGGTTGGGGTAGCAGGGAGCAGGGCCGGTTCGATCGAGGTCCGGCTCCGCGGACTCGCCGGGGAATGACGGCACCTCGGTCTCGTCGATGGAGATTTGCTCAGGTGGCTGGGGAACACGCCGGGTGGCCCTCATGAGCAGGCAGACCGTCACCGCCAGACCCACCGCCAGGATGTGTACCCCCGCCATGCGTCTCCTTCCGCCGCCGCCTCGGTACGGCACAGGCCGGCCGCTGGTGGATCGGCCGACGGTCCACTGGATCCTCACCCACCAGACGCGGGATTCGGCCGCCCAGTCGGCGGCCGGGCGGCCGAACTCCGTCAGTGCGTCAACTGCCCGCTGGCGCCGGGGAGGTGGGGACAGCGGCGGGACGCCGTCGTCGCGACACCGCACCGATGACGACGTCGATGACGAGGAAGGCGAGCAGGGTCAGCCCGAACAATGGCAGCGCCCACCCGATCGCCGCGATCACCGGTACGCCGATGAGCAGCGCCCAGAGCGGCAGACCCCGGACGCCGCCGCGCGCCGGCGGGGTGCCGGCGATCGCCCGGCGGTCGGCGCGGGTGGGCCGGCGCTGCCACCACATGCGGTACCCCCAGACGATGACGCAGAGCAGGCCGAGGGCGAGCGCGGCGAGCAGGATCTGGTTGACCAGGCCGAAAAGAATCCCCATGTGGGCCTGGATGCCGAGGCCGCTCAGTTGCGCCAACAGGGGCCAGTCGGCGAAGTCGCTGCGGGCGGTGACCGTACCCGTGGCGGGGTCGACGGCGACCCTGTCCTTCGCGACCGGCCAGGTGTTGTCGACCTGCGTGACGGTCCAGGCCGAGCCCGGCTCCGCCGCCGGGGCGATCTCGACCGGGCCGGAGAGACCGACGGCGCGGGCGGCCGTCGACACCTGGTCGAAGGTTGCCGACACGACGACGCCACCCGCCCCGGCGGCACCGTGCTCGTGGGCGCCACCGGTCTCGGCTGGCACGGCGGGATCGGCGGTGAGGCTGGTGGAGATTTCCGGAGCGCGGGCCTGGAGCGCGTCGAGGCCGGCGCCGAAGTTCGCCCCGGCGTAGCGGGACCAGGTCAGCCCGGTCGCGGAGAGGAACAGCAGCCCAATGGTGAGCCAGATGCCGGTGGTGGCATGCCAACCCCGGGTGCGGCGGACGCCCTTGCCGGCGGACAGGTCCGGCACGAGCAGGTGCCGGGCGGTGGCCCGGGAGGCGCTGCGCCGACGCCACCACAGGATGACCCCGCCGAGCGCGATCACCCACAGCCAGCTCGCGGCCAGCTCGGAGTAGTGCCGGCCCACCACACCCAGGTGCAGGTTGCGGTGCAGGTCGTCCAGCCAGGTGGTGGCCGGGGTGGACCCGAACCAGGTGGTCAGCTGTCCCTTGACCTGCGCGGTGTACGGGTCGACGTAGACGGTGTGCTGCTTCTCGCCGAGTTCTGGCAGGGAGAACGTCACGCGGGTGGTCTGGTCGCCGTCGCCGGGCTGCACGGTGGCGATGCTGCCGTCGGGGTGCGCGTTTCGTGCCGCTCCGATCTGCTCGGCCAGCGGCAGCGGACGGTCACCCACCTGGGCGACGGTCAGTTGGTCGCCATAGAGGAGTTTGTCGAGTTGCGGGGTGGTGGTGTACGCCAGGCCGGTCAGTGCGGCGACCACCAGGAACGGGGCAACGAGGATGCCGGCGTAGAAGTGCAGCCGCAGCAGCAGCGCGCCGAACGGGGACGTACGCCGAGCCGGTCGGGCCGGTGTTTCGGCGGCTGTGGCGGGTTCCGGCGTCGGTGCGCCGGACAACTCGGTGAGAGACATGTTCGTCCGATCGGAATGTGGCGAGAAGCACCCGGTGGGTGTTCCTCCTGCTGGCATGGTCGCCCGGTGGTTCGTCGCGTCAGCTCCGGCCCAGTGAGGTAGTCGGCCAAATCGCCCCGGCGGTTCCCACCAATGTGGCGGACCTGGATGGGGATCCGGGTCAGCGCTGGTCGGGCCCGGCCTTGCCCCGTGGATCACTGTCGGCTTGCCCTGCCGCGGCGAGGAGCGCGTTGTATCGGGCGAGATCGTCCTCCTCGCCGTTGGCGTCCGCCCGGTCGGCCGCCCGGTCCAGGCGGGCCTGTTCGCGCTGGTCGGCGCGGATCCACTGGCGGATGAGGACGATCATGACGACGACGGCGGGTAGCTCTCCGAACGCCCAGGCGATGCCGGCACCGAGTTTCTGGTCGGCGAGCAGCGACGACGCCCAGGTGGGGTGCACGGCGATGTACCAGTCGGGCGCGATCAGGGTGGTGGTCTGCATGAGGACCAGGCCGAAGAAGCCGTGCGCCATCATCGACGCCAGGTGGATGATCACCAGCAGGGGGTGGGGGAGGCGTCGGCGGCCGGGGTCGACACCAATGAGCACCCAGAACAGCAGATAGCCGGCGACCACGAAGTGGGTGAGCATCGCGAGGTGGCCGAGGTGGGAGCGCATCAGGACGCCGAGCAGGTCGCTGAAGTACAGGCCGAACAGGCTGGCGGTGTAGATGCCCAGGGCGACGAGCGGGTGCGTGAGCATTTTCGTGAGCGGGCTGTGCACCGCGATCAGCAGCCACTCCCGGGCACCGCGTACCTGCGGGTCGGCTGGCCGGCGCAGGGCGCGGAGGGCGAGGGTGACCGGTGCGCCGCCGACCAGCAGGATCGGCACCAGCATCGACAGCACCATGTGTTGGGCCATGTGGGCGCTGAACAGCACGTACGCGTAGCGGGCGACACCAAGGTTGGTGCTCGCGGCGAGCAGCAGCAGCCCGCCCACCCAGCTCGCGGTACGAGCGACCGGCCAGCGGTGCCCATTGGCGTGCATCCGCCGCGCACCAGCCAGGTACCCGCCGATCCCGACAGCGCAGAGGGTCAGGAAGAACATGTCCGGCAGCGGCTGCCCGAGCAGGTTCCCCGCGGTTGGCGCGGCGGGCATCGAGAAGCCGAGCAGTTCGGTGATCGGGTCGGCGTCGATGCCGGAGACGGGGATGGGGGTGGGGCTGCGCGACAGCGCCACCGCCAGCCCGACGGTGGCGGCGAACACGATCAGTTCGCCGGCGGCCAGTCGGCCGAACGCCCGGGGCCTCCCGGCGCGCAAGGCTGGCAGGGTGCGGGAGCGGTGTGCCGCGCCGAGCGCGCCGAGGATCAGCAGGGCGGCGAGCTTGCCGAGGACCAGCCAGCCGTAGCGGGACTGCCAGAGCTGCTCGACCGTGCCGAGGCGGACGGCGGCGTTGGCCAGTCCGCTCACTGTCACGGCGACGAAGCAGCCCAGGGCGAGGCGGCTGTAGCGGGCTGCGGCGTCTGCCAGTAGTCGGCTGCGCCGCACCATCAGCAGGGCGACGAGCCCGCCGACCCACGTCGCGGCGGCGAGAACGTGCAGGGCCAGGCTGGTGACCGCGATCTGATGGTTACCGGCTCCGGCGGAGTGCCCGGTGAAAGCCGGGGGCAGCACCGCGACCAGGGCCAGGATCGTGACCGTCGCGGCTAGCCCTCGGGACACCCCGGCGCGGGCCAGCACTGCCACGGTCAGGGCCAACCCCGCCTGCAGCAGGAGCGACTGGCCTTGCGAGATGGTGGTGGCGAAACTGACGACCGTTGCGGGCTTGAGCGTCTCCAGCGGCTGGCCGAGCAGATCCGAAACCGTCAGCACCATCAGCGACAGCGCCGCCACCGCCCACCCGAGCGCAGAAACGCTCGCCCGCCGCAGAAGCAGGTAGCCGTGCGGCGAGACGCTGCGCCCGTCGCCCGGAAGGAGGAACGCGGCGGTCACCAGCATGCCGACGGTGACGGTGGCGAGGCCGTCGGAGAGCAGGCGAACGACCGGTAGCGTCCACGCTGTGGTCGGTCCCGCGTCGGGCAGGCCCGGGATCGCGGCGGTGAGGGCACCTCCGACCCGCAGGCCGAGCAGCAGCAGAGCGACCCCCGAGGCGCAGATGGCGACAATGGTCAACCAGTCGAACGCGGTGGACCGGGGCCCGCCGGTGGCCATCGTCACCGGCCCCGCTGGTGCCGAGACGATGGTCTGGGCGTTACCCGGATCGTGGCCGGCGAGCTGCTGGGAATCTGTGTCGGACACGTGTTGACCTTGACCTGTGAAGTGGTGACGTGACGCAACCGCGGGAGTGCGGTCCGGTCAGCGACGGGCCTTCCGTCGCCAGAGCAGCCCGCCAACCACCACGACCAGGATGGCCAGCGCGCCGCCGGCGACGAGAACGCCAACGCCCGTCCCATCGTCGTCCTGCACCGACGCGGCGGCGGACGGTGCGTCGGTCGTGGTGCTGACGATCGGCGCGGCGCTGGAGTTGGGGTCGGCCACCGTGAACGGGTACGACCCCTGGACCGGGTGACCGTCGGTGGAGACGACCCGGTAAGCGACGGTGTAGGTGCCGTTGGGCAGCGCCTCGCTCACCTGGACCGACCCCTTCGCTCCACCGACCACCGGGTCGCCCGTGGGTACCTTCCGCTTGGCGGCATCGGTGAGCACGATGGTGGTGAACGTCGGGTCGAGCCGTTCGACGAATTCGAGCACGATCTCGGTAGGGGCGCTGGACAGGGTCGACTCCTGAACCGGCGCCGCCGACCGCAGCGTGTTGTGCGCCCAGGCCGGGCTGGCCGGAATGAGTAGCGCCACGAGGACGGCGAGCATCGCCGCGCCGAGCCGGACGACGGTGGGGCGGGACGGCGGCACGGTCATGGCGACACTCCGGTTGGCGCGATTCATCCGAGCACCTGCTCGCCGACCCATCCTCCCGGTGGACAACCGGGAGGGATGGCGAAGACAGCGGACCCGATCGGGGTGGTCCACTCGTTGAGCAGGTCCCGCTCGGCCAGCCGGCGCTGGATCGGCAGGTACTGCCGGGCGATGTCCGCCTGGTACGAGGTGAAGATCAGCCCGCTGTCCGCGTGACCCTCCGCGGTCGGCACCCCGTCGTAGTTGTAGGGCCGGCGCAGGATCTTCAGCCGATCGTCGGTGACGTGGGCGCGGGTCATGTGGGAGAAGTCGGGGATGACGGTGAGGCCGTCCGGGCCGGTGGCGGCGAAGTCGGGTTCGTCGTGCTCGGCGGTCCCGGTCAGCGGGGCGCCGGTGTCGAGTCGCCGCCCGACGGCGAGTTCACGGTCGGTCCGGCCGAGGAGATCCCAGGTTTCCATGTTCATGCTGATGCGCCGGACGACGAGGGTGGTGCTGTCGCGCAGCCATGCAGGTCCGTCCGGAACCCAGACGGCGCTGTCCAATGGCGCCCCTGGGCGGGGGTTCGCCGTGCCGTCGAGCTGGCCGAACAGGTTGCGCTGGGTGTGGCCGCCCGGCTCGACGCCGGGACTGCGGCGGAAGCCCTGCTGGACCCACCGGACTGTGGCGAATGGCCGGCTGTCCTTGATCAGGACCCGCTGGGCGTGGGCGACGGTGATGGCGTCGTCCGCGCAGATCTGCAGCAGCAGGTCTCCACCGGACCAGGCCGGTTGGAGACGGTCGATGCGGAACGCGGGAAGGTCGCTGAGCGACGCTGGCCGCCGTTCGTCGACGCCGGCGGCACGGTACAGGCCGGGCCCGAAACCGAACGTCACTGTCAGCCGGGCGGGCAGCAGCCCGAGTTCGGCCTCGGTGTCGGCCAGCGCCGGCTTGCCCTGGGTGAGGCGGGCGGCGTCGTCGGTGAGCAGCCGCAGCATCCGACCGAGCGCGGCCCGGTCGGTGTCGGCCCGCAGCGTGAGTGCCACGAACGACGCGTGTGCTTGCGGTTCGGTGGCCACGCCGGCCTGACGGACACCGTGGAACGGCTCGACCAGAGCACCGACGCTCGCTACCGGCGTCGTGTCGGCGGTAGCGACCGATGATGGTCCGGTCTCTCCAGCGCGGGCTGCGGCAACGGCGGCCCCACCGGCCAGTACCCCGCCGGCGGCCAAAGCCCCGCCGGTGAGCAGGCCACGCCTGCTCACCGGCCGGACAGGTGGCGTCTGTGTCACGATGCCGGGCTCATGCTCATCCCCGGCGTGGCGCTCATGCTGGGCATGGGCTCGCCGTGCCCGGGTGCGTAGCTCTCCTGGGCGCCGGTGAACGGCTTGGCCACGGCGCTGAACTGCTGGGTCTTACCGTCGGCGAAGGTCAGCGTGAAGGTCAACTCGTCACCAGCCTGAACGGGCTTGGTGAGGTTCATCAGCATGAGGTGGTCGCCGCCGGGCTCCAGCGCATGCGTGCTCTTGGCCTTGATCACGATGCCGCCCTGCTTGGCCTGCATGACCATCTTGCCGTCCTTCATGGCCATCTCGTGCAGCTCCATCGGCGACAAATCGGTCGTGGCACCCGTCACCGTGACATCCGTGTCGCCGTCGTTGACCAGGGTCCCGAAGGCCGCCGTCATGCCCTTGTCGGCCGCCTTCACCCACGGGTCGCGAATCGCGACCACGCCAGCACCGGCACTGGCCGACACGGACGGGCTCGGCTGCGCGGTCGACGACGAGTCGGATGAGCCGCACCCGGCGGCACCGAACGCCATGAGCGCAGCGACGGTGGGCAGGATGATGGCCGAACGTCGGCGCAATCCGATGGGGCTGGTGGTGCGCATGAATTCTTCCTCCGATGGTTGCTTGCTGCTTCGTTGGTCGGTCGCCGCAGCCCTAAAGTTCCGGGCTGGCACGTAATCGCCGTCACCCGCTCGTAGCCGCTGCGACGGACGCCCCGACGTGGTGGTGGGCCCGTGCGAGCAGGTCAGGCTGCTGGTCGGTCGCCGACCTGCGCGGTGCCCGGGTGCGGTGGCACCAGTCGCAGCCCTGGCGGGGTGGCCGGCGGCTCGTCGCCGGCGGCCAGGTGCCAGGCAGGGCGACCGGTGCGGCCCCGCGTCGGAGGCCCGTCCAGGCGCCGCCTGGTCTGCGACAACGCGACGACGATCAGGTACCCGGCGAGCAGGAAGCCGTGGCTGACCAGCCTGGAGGGTTCCACTCGACCGGTCATCAGGTCATTGACCGAGAGCAGCAACAGGGTGCCGACGAAGGCACTCAGTGTCGGCAGTAGCCCGGTGGGGGGCGTACGCCGGGCCGCCACGAAGAGAAACCCGGCGCTGACGGCGATGTTCCAGGCGGCGGCCTCGTGCCACAGGTGCCCGGAGCCGATCGTGCTGACAGGGTCGTGGACGTGCGTGGCGGACGGCCCGCGGCCGATCTGGGTCAAGCCCAGCACCAACTGAAGCGCGCCGATGAGAGCGAGCCCGGTTCGCAGGGGGAGCACGAGGCGATCTCGCAGTCGTCGAGGCGCGGGGAGCGTGGCGAGGATGACGTGGCTGAGGTCGGGCACGGGCGTGCTCAGCCTGACGCGAGCCCGCCGGGTCGCCGCCGCGGCCTGGTCGTACCACCGCCGGCAGGTCGCGCACCCGTCAAGGTGAGCGTCGGCCCCTGCTTTTTCGGCGGGGGTCTCCTCGCCGTCCAGCTGCGCCGACAGGATCTCACGCCACTGCTCGCACCCCATGTACCGGTAGTCGGTCGAGGGGGCGTCTCGGTTCCCCCGGAAATCGGTGGTGTGGCACAGTCGCGCTGGTCGCCGTCAGCTGGCTGCCCTGCCGTGCTGTCGCCGCACCGGCTGAGGGTTCGCGTTCACCGCGACTACCAGATCTTCCCGAGCGCGGGCGACCCGGGAGCGGATGGTGCCGACCGGGCACCCGCACACCTCAGCGGTCTCGGCGTAGGACAGGCCGAGGATCTGGGTCGCCACGAACGCTTCGCGTCGGTCCGGCGCCAACGAGAACAGGAGATCGTCGAGCACGACCGCACCGTCGAAGGTGCTGCCGCGTGCGTCCGGGGCATCGTGCCAGTCCGACAGTTCAATGGTGCGCGGACGTCTCGTCGCCGCGCGGACGTGATCCACCGTCACCTTCCGGGCGATCCCGAGCAGCCAGGTCTTTGCCGACGAGCGCGCGGCGAACGACGGCAACGAGCGCATCGCCCGCAGATACGTCTCCTGGGTCAGATCGTCGGCCTCGGCGGGGCTGATCAGGTTGGCGACGAACCGCCACACGTACTGCTGGGTCGCCCGGATGAAGCGGGTGGCCGATTCCTGGTCGCCCCGGCCCGCCGCGAGAGCCCAGGCGGTGATCTCCGCGTCGTCGTCGGTCACCTGGTACCTCCGTGTCCGGTTCTGGCCGGCGTGCTGAACACCACGACCCGATCAGGGGTTGACGACGTTGTCGTAGGTTCCGGATGAGCCTACGTCACCGTTCCGCTTATCGATACGGACGAACTCGATCAGTGGATCAATGTGGGGCGACTGTTGTCGCCTTCTGCTCCGTCGTCTCGGCGGCCGTCAGGTTTGTCGGTAGCCAGCGGAACAGGCGCAGGCTGTTGAGGACGACGAGCAGGCTGGAGCAGGCCATCGCGGCGGCGGCGAGCATCGGGGTAACCAGTCCGACGGCGGCCAGCGGGATCATCAAGCTGTTGTAGGCGAACGCCCAGAACAGGTTGACCTTGATGGTCCGCAGGGTCGCCCGGGCCAGGGTCAGCGCGTCGACCACCGCGGTGAGATCCACGGTGCCCGCATGTGCGCGGACGATCGTGACGTCGCTGGCCTCGATGGCGATGTCGCTGCCGGTCGCGATCGCCACGCCGAGGTCGGCTTCGGCGAGAGCGGCCGCGTCGTTGACTCCGTCGCCGACCATGGCCACCGTCGCGCCCTCGCCGCGCCCTCGCCGCGCAGTCGCCGCACGGTGGCAGCCTTTGCCTCGGGCGTGACCTCGGCGATGACCTCCGTCAACCCCGCCTGCGCGGCGACGCTTCGCGCCGCGGCGAGGGTGTCACCGGTCAGCAGGACCGGTCGCAGGCCAAGTTCGCGCAGCCGTCGCACCGTCGGCCCAGCGGACTCCCGCAGCGTGTCGGCCACGGTGATCCAGCCCCGCAGCTCGCCGTCCCATGCCACGTAGACCACCGTGTCCGCCGAGCCCGTCACCTCGTCGACACCGATGCCGTCCAGGGCCAGGAGCCGGGCGTTTCCGACGGTGACCCGCATCTGGTCGACGGTGCCCCGAGCCCCGAGCCCCGGCTCGGCGCGGAAGCCATCGGCCTGCGGCAGGTCCACCCCCTGCTCGGCCCCGGCGGCGATCACGATGGCGTGCGCGACCGGATGCTCGGAACACGCCTCGACCGCTGCGGCCAAGCGCAGCAGATCGCCGCGGCCCACCCCGGGCGAGGGGTGCACGCCGGTGACCCGCATCCGGCCGGTGGTCAGGGTGCCGGTCTTGTCGAGCACGATGGTGTCGATGCGGCGGGCGGACTCCAGCGCCGCCACCCCGCGGATCAACACACCGAGTTGCGCGCCGCGACCGGTGCCGACGAGCAGCGCGGTGGGTGTGGCCAGGCCGAGAGCGCACGGACACGCGACGATCAGTACCGCCACGGCCACCCCCACGGCCGTCGCGGTGGGGGCGAGGACCAGCCAGCCGGCGAAGGTGGCCAGGGCGATCACCAGCACGAACGGGACGAAAATCCCGGCGACCTCGTCAGCGAGGCGCTGTATCCGGGCCTTGCCTGCCTGTGCCTCGGTCACCAGCCGGGTGATCTGCGCGAGCCGCGTGTCGGCGCCGACGCGGCTCGCCCGCACGACGAGCCGACCGCCGGTGTTCACGGTGGCGCCGGTCACCGCCGAGCCCGGGCCCACCTCGACCGGGACGCTCTCCCCGGTGAGCAGGGCGACGTCGACCGCGCTCACACCAGCCTCGACCACCCCGTCGGTGGCGATCTTCTCGCCGGGGCGGACCACGAACAGGTCACCGACCCGCAGGTCGGTGATCGGGGTCCGCCGTTCGGTGCCGTTCGCGTCGAGGACGGCGACGTCCTTCGCGCCCAACTCGGCAAGCGAACGCACAGCCGAACCAGCCCGGTGCCGGGCCCGCGCCTCCAGCCAACGTCCGGCCAGCAGGAAGGTCACCAGGGCCGCGCCGACCTCGAAGTACAGCGGATGGTCGTGCCCGGAGAACCAGGACAGGCTCATCCGCAGGCCCGGCCGACCGGCGGGGGTGCCCACCAGGGCCCAGAGGCTCCACAGGAAGGAGACCAGTGCGCCGAGGGAGACCAGCGTGTCCATCGTGGCGGCGCCGTGGCGGGCGTTGATCAGCGCTGCTCGATGGAACGGCCAACCCGCCCAGGCGACGACCAGCGCGCTCAGCGCGGCAACCACCCACTGCCAGTACGAGAACTGGATAGCTGGTGCCATCGACAAAGCCAGCACCGGGGCGGCGAACGCCGCCGCGACGACTAACCGCTGTTGAGCGTCGCTCGCCGCCGGATCGTCGTTCTCAGCATTGGTCGTGGGCGCGGGGGGCCGGGCGGTGTAGCCCATCGCCGTCACGGTCGCCACCAGGTCAGGCACCGGAACAGCCGAGGTGTGCTCCACCGTGGCGGTGGCGGTGGCGAAGTTGACAGTGGCCCGTACGCCGCCGATCCGGTTGAGTTTGCGCTCGATGCGGTTGGCGCAGGCCGCGCAGGTCATGCCCCCGATCGCCAGGGAGGTGAGTAACCGGTCGACGGTGGTGGTCACGCGGGGGTGTCAGCCAGTTCGAAGCCGGCCTCGTCCACCGCCCGCTGCACCTCGGCGTTGGACAACGCTTCGGCGCTGACGACGGTGACGCTGCCTGCCTCGACATCGACCTCGACGCTCTGGACGCCGGGCAGTGTGGTGAGTTCGGACGTCACGGCCTGGGCGCAGTGTCCGCAGGTCATACCCCGAACCTGGTACGTCGATTGCACGAGAGACCTCTTTCGACTCAGCCGGATCCGCACGATGTGCGGTGAGGAACGGAGGTGACACCTTGCCCCGGTGTCGACCCTGGGTGGCGCACCGCGGATGGTCCTGCGGTGGCATTGCCCGGCTCCGCCCCATGGTACGCGGTGAAGGTCGAAGAGGTTCAACGGATCGTGCTCATTCGCGGGACATGCGATCGAGAACCAACACCGCCTCTCGACGCAACCTGCCGCGCTGGACGTCCCGTTCTCGGGTGGCGAGGGCGGCCTCCAGCACGTGGGCGTCGAGAAGGGGGCGGTGCACGCACAGGCCGGCCGGGCTCGGCGAGAACGACGGCTGCGCGCGTACCAGTCGGAGGCGATGCGCCTTGGCGTTTCGCCCGGTGGGGCTGCGCAGGCGCGGGCCGGGGCCGAGGATCGTGTCCAGCCCGGCGGGGGAGAGCAGCATCGACGTGCCCACACCGACGGATTCACCGTCGGCGAGCCGGCGGGCGATCCGTCCCGAGTGCTCCTGGCTGGAGCCGAGCAGGTCGAGCCGGGAGCGCACGGCCATCCGGAGCCGGTGCGCGACGAGTGGCCCCGTGATCGTCGCTGGTGTCTCGGCTGCGGGTGGCGTCCACTACCGCTCGTAGCGGACCGCTCCGTCGTCGTAGAGAAGTGCCCCGGTGGCCTCCGGCAGGAGGATCGCGGTGGAGTCCGGCGCACGCGTGCCGGCGATCCCGTCACCGAGCCAGAGCCGGAGGACACCGGCCACGTCACCGGCGACGTACGTCCCGTACGGCGTGCGGACGAAGGTGAGGTAGCTGCCGGGCAGTCGAGCGAGCGCGCCGAACGATTGGTGCCGTACGGCATGGCCTACCTGCTCGGCGAGGAGCCGGGGCGGCAGGGGGCAGGCGCCGAGCAGCACCGTCCGGAAGCCCGGAACGTCAACCAGGTGCAGGGCTCGCTGCGGCCACCACCCGCTGAGCCAGGGGTTGCCGGAGATCGGATCGGGCACCACCCGACGGGGACCGGTCGGCCACCGCTCGTCGAGGACATCCGAGGGGCGGTGACTCACCACCCCGCACCGGATGCGGGGCCTGCCGGAATCCAACCTAGGCGGAGGCTACGTCGTCCAGAGCGCCCGAGCGGGCGAGACCGACGATGTCGCTGAGCTGGCCGCCGCTGAGCCGGATGGCGTTGCCGAAGTCATCGGTGATGACGACTCGCTGCTCGGCGGGCGCCTCCGGGTCGATGTACAACTCCGGGCATCCGCAGTTGCAGTTGCCGCACAGGGTGAGGACATGTACCAGGCCGTCGGCTGCCATGTGAGCCTCCACTCGTCGGACGTCGTGTCCACAGGCTAGGGCGCATCGATGCGCTCCTGCCGTGACCGCTCGGCAATTGCCGGCGGGCGGCTATCCCCGCTGAGGCGGGAACCCGGTGGCGCTGCCGACCGACTATCACTGAATGTGTGGGGCGGGCTACCGGCGTGGTTTGCCGAGGGTCCGGTTGAGAAGACCCAACAGCAGCGCTGCCGCACCGAGGACGACACCGGCCACGGCGACAGCCAGCGCGACCCCGGCCGGGCGGTCGGCGACGGCCGCCGGCGGGGCCGCGGTGATCGGCATTCCGTGTTCGTCGACGCCGCCGGCCGCCGCCTGGGTCAGGCGCAGGACGATGGCGGGGTTCTCCGGCTCGGGGCCGCCGGCCGGAGGTTCCTCGATCCACCGTGAGATGACGCCGTCGGCGTACGTCTGGAGGGCCTTGAAGACGATCCGGTCGCCGGTGGTGGGCAGCGGTCCCACGGAGACGCTGAACTCCTGGAACTGGTTGCCGTCGATGGCGTCTTCCGCGGTTGCCGCCGTCCAGGTCACCGAGGTGATCGCCTCGGTGACAGTGGCCGAGCCGACCTTGACCGGCGTGGCGAGCGGGCCGTCCTCGACTGTCGCGCGCCACCCGGCCAGCTTGTGGACCGCCGCCGAGGTGATCGGTGTGCTCTGGGGCATCACGATGCGCACGCTCGTCGTCGCCGCTTCGGCGCGCTCGTTCGGCACCCGGAACGTCAGGGTGGTGAACCCGCCCGGCGCGGCCTGCGCGGGACTGACCGAGACGTGCGCCTGCGCCGGGCCGACCGGCACGATCGCCATCGCCGCTCCGGCGAGCACCGCCAGGGCGATCCGACCCGGTAGGTGCCGTTGCATCGATCATCTCCTTCTGCCTGCGGGTGCCTTCGCCGGCTCTCTGCCGCGGCTATCGCGCGGGGTTCATCATGGCGGGGAGCCCGCCGGGCGGCGTGCTGGGGGTACGCCAGGCGATGTGGCCGTCCGGTCGGACCAGGAGGCCACCGCTGTCGAGCAGGCCGCACTGGTGCAGGAAGGCCGCCCGCGCCGATCGCGGCAGCACGCTGTCGAGGCGGTGGACGGTCAGCGGAAACCCGCCGGCCCGCGCCTGCTCGGCCGCGGTCGAGATCCAGGCAGCTGCCGGGCCGGCAAGCAGGGTGAGACCGTCACCCGTCACCAGGTCGAGGGTGGACCGGGTCTGTTCCCGATCGAGCCAGACGTGGGGGAGGCGGTGACCCGGCCGGGCGGTGGGGACGTAGTCGGCCACCGGATCGGCTGCGGGCGGGTCCGTGCCATCGGCGATCACGGCGGCGGAGGTGTAGTGGTAGCCGAGGACGAGTCCTTCGCTGGGCCGCCCGCGCGGCGGCGCTCCGCTGTGGTGCGCGTCGATGGTGTCGGTCAATCGCAGGTGGCTCTCGGCGGCGCTGGCGAGGGCGACCGGTCGGCGTTCGGGTTCGTAGGTGTCGAGCAGGGCCGGGGTGGCCCAGCCGTGGTGGACGGCGGCGAGTTTCCAGGCCAGGTTGTCGGCGTCGGCGATGCCGCAGTTCATGCCGAAACCCCCGTAGGGGTTGTGACATGCGCGGCGTCGCCGGCCAGGAAGACCGGGCCGTGCCGGAACCGGTCGGCGACCTGCGCCGCGGCGTGCCACACCTGACGGGCGACCACGGTGACCGTCAGGTCGGGCAAGCCTGCGGCGGCGCGGATCAGCCCGATGCAGGCGGTGTCGTCGAGACTGTCGAGGTCAACGTCGTCACCGTCGGCGATGAGGTTGAACAGCCACCGGCGCTGGTTGTCGACGGCGAGGAACGCGCCGTGCAGGCCGGGTTGAGCGATCGTGTAGACGGCGCTCGGCCGGTCGGCGATGTGCTGGCCGAGGTCGGCGTCGAAGAGGATGTTCAGGTTGCGGGAGACATCGGACGGGCCGTTCATCGCGATGCCGAATCGTCCACGAATACCGCTACGGGCGCCGTCTGCGGCGACGAGATACCGCGCGTGCAGCCGCTCGTGGTGACCGCCGACGGACAACTCCACTGTGACTCCATCGCGGTTCACGGTGAGGTCGACGAGTTCGGTGCCGAACCGGATCCGGTCGGGCTGAAGCCGTTGCGCGTGGGCGCGCAGCAGCGGTTCGAGGCGGTCCTGTGAGCAGAGCAGCGTGTAGGTGGGGCTGGGCACCGGCGGTCGAGCGCCGGGGCCGGTGACGATGCGTGTGCCGGACGGGTCGGTGAGGGTGCGGCCGCTGTAGAAGGCCAGGTGCTCGCGCGGCAGGCCGGCAGCGGTGATCTCCTTCTCCAGCTCCCAGGAGTGGAAGATCTCCATGCTGCGGATGCTCAGGGCCCTGCCCTTGGGAAAAGCGGCGGTGTCGGGGTGCTGCTCGACCAGCACGGCCGGGACACCGAGCTGTCCAAGGCGGATCGCCAGGCTCAGCCCGACCGGGCCGCCGCCGACGACGAGCACGGGGATCATCAGGTCTCCTACGGCAGGGGCCGGTGGGGGTGCGACCGCCGCACCCCCACCGGCCGGACCGACCGGCGTCGCTCAGGGTTTGAGCGCCGCGGTCAGTCGTTCAGTGTTGGTCTTGAAAACCCCGAGCAGGTCCAGGTCGGGGCCGGGGTAGTTGACGATGTCGACGCGGGTGGCGCCGGGGATGTCGGGGTTGGCGCCGGGCAGGTGGGAGTTGGCCAGCACCAGGACTGGTTTCTTCGCGGTCAGTTCGGCGAGCTGACTCGGGCTCACCGGCTGCGGCCCGTACGTGCCGGCCACGGTGATCCCGGCGAACTCACCCCAGTACGCCATGAACAGGTGCGACACCGCGGTCGGCGCCGGGTTGGGCAGGGCGGCCTTCGCCTGGGCGGAGAGCTTCGCGTACTCGGTGGTGAAGGTGGAGTTCCAGGCGGTCGCCGCGTCAGCGGTGCCGAACAGACCGGCGAGCCGGGACACCTCCGAGGTGATCTTGCCCGGGGTGTTCTCCAACTGCACGGTCACGAGCTTTCCGGAGCCACCGGCCGCGTCCTTGAGCCGGACGGCGAAGCCGTCGAACTCCGCGTACAGGATGTAGTCGGCGCCGGCGACGGCGGCGAGGTCGCTCGGCTTGGGGTCGTAGTCCGGTGGGTGCTGCACGTTGGCCGGCGCGACCACGGTGATGTCGGTGGCCCCGGCGGCCTTGGCCAGCGCGCCGACCCAGCTTGTAGACGCGACCACCTTAGGCCCCTTCGCTGCTGGCGTCGCGCTGCTGCCCGGTGCCGGGTCGTCAGTGCTGCCACACCCGCTGGCCAGCAGGGACAGGGTCGCCACCGCGGTCAGTGCGGCGGCCCGGATCAATCGCATCGCGTGCTCCTTCAGGAATCAGGTAGGTGAGCAGGGTCAACGTCCCCGCCACCAGGACGAGGACGGGACCGGGTGGTTGGTCGATCAGCAGGGCCACGGCGAACCCGGCGGTGTTGCCGACCACGCCGAGTGCCACCGCCCAGAGCACCATCGACCGCAGCGACCGGCCGAGATTGCGAGCGCCCAGCGCCGGGAGGATGGTCAGCGCGTCGACGAGCAGCGCTCCGGTCAGCCGGATCGACGCGCCGATCGACACGGCGACGACGACGAGCAGGGCGAGCAGCAGCGGGCCGGCGGCGACACCGGAGCACAAGGCCACCTCGCGGTCGAACAGCAACAGGGCGAGTTGCCGGCGCCACCGCCAGAACAGCACGTGCACCACGACGGTCAGCGCGCCCAGGACGATCAGGTCGATCTCGCGGGTGGCGAGGATCGACCCCCAGAGCAGTTCGAACGCTCCGGTGGCGTTGACCCCGGACACCGACAGCACGAGCAGCGCGGCGGCGATGGCGAAGGTCATCAGCAGGCCCATGGCCCCGGGCAGACCGGTCGGCCGCCGGGCGAGGGGGGCGACGCCGGCGCCGGCGAGGGCGCAGGCGGCCAGCCCGCAGAGCATGGGGTCGAGGCCGGTGAGCAGGCCGACGGCGATGCCGAGCAACGCCACGTGCATCATCGCGAACCGCACGGCGATGATGTCCAGGCCGATGATGAACACCCCGACGATCGGGAGGCCGACGGCGGCGATCAGCAGACCGATGGCGGAGCGCTGCACGGCCGGCAGGGAGAGCAGGTCGAGAAAGCCGTCCACGGGATCAGATCACCCGCAGCTTCCCGGCGGCCATCTCGGCCACCCGATCACAGGCCCCGGTCATCGCCCGGTCGTGGGATACCACGATCACCGTCACCGGAAGCTTCGCCAGCAGGGTGGCGACCTGCTCCTGGCCTTCGAAGTCCAGCGCGGCGGTGGGTTCGTCGGCGAACAGCGCCCGCGCCCCGGCGGTGACCGCGCCGAGCGCACGGGCCAGGAACACCCGCTGCAACTGCCCGCCGGAGAGGGTGTGCAGCGGGCGGTGGCCGAGCCCGCCGACGTCGAGCTGACCGGCGGCCTCACGGGCCGCATCTGGGTGCCCGCCGCTATCGAGTAACTCGTCGACGAGCAGTGGGAAGCGGCCCGGCGCGAGGCGCTGCGGCACCCAGGCCACGTCCCGACGGCGCCGCGCCCAATCCGCGCCGCTGCGGGCCGGCTCGCCGCCCACGGTGACCGTGCCCCCGGTGGTGGGGTGCAGCCCGAGCGCGGCCCGCAGCAGGGTGGTCTTGCCGGAACCGTTCGCCCCGGTGAGGGCCACATGTTCGCCGGCGGCCACGTCGAGGTCGACCGCGTCGACCGCGGTACGCCGCCCGTAGCGGCAGGTAACCGATGCGAAGGTGATGGCGGCGGTCACTCGGCCTGCCCAGCAAGGCGTTCACGGAGCCACCGCTTGTCGACCTTGCCGGCGGCCGACAGGGGCAGCGTGTCGAGCACGGCGAGCCGCTCGGGCAGCTTGGCGTGTTCCAACCCGTGCACGTCGGTGAGATAGCCGGCCAGATCGGTGAGCGTCGGGGCGACCGCACCGTCGCGGACGGCGATGCAGGCCGCCATCCGCTCGCCCATCAACCGGTCCGCGACGCCGACGCAGGCGACCTGCCGCACGGCTGGATGCTGAGCGATGAGCAACTCCACCTCGACCGGGGAGAGGTTCCGTCCGCCCCGGATGATGATCTCGTTGCGCCGGCCGACCACGTGCAGGAAGCCGTCGGCGTCGACGCGGCCGAGGTCGCCGGTGCGGACCCACCCACCCTCGACCCGGTAGCGGTCATCGAACTCGGGATCGACGTAACAGAGCGGGCTCATCGGCCCGAGGCCCCAAATCTCGCCGACCTCGCCGGGCGGGACGTCGGCGTCGTCGTCCCCGACGATCCGTACGGTTGCCACCGCCGGGTTGGGCCGGCCCACCGCGTCGTGCACCGCCGTCGGGGGGTCGAGGGGGTCGGTGGTGCAGTTGACCCCGTCGGCGGAGCCGTAGCAGTTGACGAACGCCGCATCGAAGCGGTTTCGGCAGGACTGCACGGTGGCCGGGTCGACCCGCGACCCGCCGGCCACCACCGCCCGAAGCGACGACGTGTTCGTCGTCGGCAGTCGGGGGTGGTCGAGCATCATCGTGAACATCGTCGGCACCCCGAACACCAGCGACGGTTGGTGCGTGTCGATCAGCTCCAGGGCGCGGCCGGCGTCGAAGCGGGACTGCACGAGCAGGGTGCCGCCGTGCCGGGCGATCGTCACCGCGCTACCGGAGGAGCCGAACGACGAGGCGAGGGGCACCAGGAACAGGTTGCGCATCGGCTCGTCACCGTGGTGCAGGGCGGCGATGAACGCACCTCGCCCACCCGCGAGGGCATCGTGCGAGTAGACGATCATCTTCGGGGCGGCCTCCGAGCCGGAGGAGACCAGGATCCGCGCGGGCGCCGACGACGCCGCGGCAACCGGTGCGGCCAGCGGCGGTGCGTCGGCCAGCCAGCCCTCCAGGCTGCCGGGCCCGTCGAGCCCGGCCACCAGCACGGTACGCAGGTCAGGCAGCTCCGGTCGCAGCGTCGCCAGGGCTTCGGCGTAGTGGTGGTCGCCGACCTTGTGCGCGACGACCGCGACCGCCGCCCGGGAGCGGCGCAGCAGGGTGAGGGTGTCGCGGCGGCCCCGCCCGACGGGGTACGGCAGGACGACCGCGCCGATCGCGGCGGCGGCCAGGTCCACCGCGACGGGCCGCCACCCGTTGGGCAGCTGTACCGCGATCACCTCACCGGGCTCGACCCCGTTGCGTTGCAGGGCACCAGCCAGCCGCAGCACCGCGGCCTGTAGCTGCGCGTACGTGGTCTCGCCGTCGTCGTCGATCACCGCGATTCGGTCCGGGTGGGCCGCGGCGTGTTCGGCGAACAGGTCGTAGAGGGTGCGGCCGGGGTAGTGGCCGGCTCGGGTCCACCAGTCGCGCAGCGGGGCGGGCACCAGGTCATGGACGGGTAGGACGGTCATGACGTGAACCTCCACGGTGGGCGGACGAAGGCGCAGCCGTCGATCTCGATCAGGCCGGTGGCAATCGGGTCGCCGGCCAGCTCACCCGGCTCGGGGCACACCCGCACGGCACGCACACCGACCGCCTGCAGCCGGGACACCGCCTCCCGTGCGGTAAGGGTGGCCGTGTCGCCGAGCACCGTCGCTGCGGCGGTGACATCGCTGCCGGCGGCGAGCATGATGTGCCCGTCCGCGACGGGCGTCGGCATATCCCACTGCCCCCACACGGGCCGGGCCGTGGGTAGCGGTCCTTGCAGGACGCCGGCCGCTGACAGCAGCGAGGTGTCCACGCGCTGCCCGCGCCGGTCCCGCTGCCGAGCGACCAGGGCGGCCAGGACTCCTTCGGCACAGACCAGGCCGCCGAGGACGTCCAGCAGGGTCATCAACGACCCGGCCGGCGGGTCGCCGGCCGGGCGCAGTTGTTCGCCGAGCCCGGTGTACGCCTGGGCGACGAAATCGGTGCCCGGCGGCGCGTCCGCACCGCGCGCGCCACCCCAGCCCGAGGCGTACGCGTACACCAGGCCTGGGTTGCTCGCGGTGAAGTCGGTGGAGTCGAGGCCGAACTCGGCGGCTTTGCCGGGCGCCCAGTTGTGCAGGAACACGTCGGACTGGTCGGCAAGGTCCCGTACGGTCGACCGGCCGGAGGCGGAGCGCAGATCCACCTCGACGATTCGTTTGCCCCGGTTGAGTGCCAGGAACCGCGCTGAGCAGTCACCGACCATCGGCGGCATACCGCGCAACGGGTCGCCACCGGCGGGCTCGACCCGGGTCACCTCCGCGCCGAGCAGTCGCAGCACATGCCCGGCGAGCGGCCCCTGGATGCGTCGGCCCGCCTCCACCACCCGCAGCCCGTGCAGCGGGAGCCGGCCCGCCGGCAGGTCCGACAGTGCGCCTGCGGGGGCGCCGGCACTGATCCTCCAGGGTGCGGCGAACCGCCCGTCGGGGTCGGCGTCTGCGCGGCGTGCGGTGAGCCCTCGAACCTCCTGCACGGCTACCCCCGCCTCCTGCGCGCTGGCGCACAGCTCCCGGAACGGCCGGCGGCGGGTGATCTGGTGCAGTGCGGGCGGGATCGGTGCGGCGGCGGTGGCGTAGCGCAGCACGAAGGCCCGCCAGCCCCGGGCCACATCGCCGGGTGTGGCACCGAGGGCGGTCCACCAGTGGCGCCACGGTTCCGGGTCCAGGGTCTCCACCTCGAACGCGACTCCGTCGAGGGACGTGAACGGTGGTGGCACGCCCGGACCGCTCACCGCGCCGGTGTCGTCGGTGTCGCGGGTACTCCCGGCGGCGAGGTACTGCGACACCGTCAGCAGTGCCGCGCCGGCCACGCTCACCCGCACCGACCCGGGTCGCTGCCCCCGCAGCCCTGCCAGAATGGCAGCCAGTGCGCCTTGCGCGGCAACCACACCGGCCACTGTGGACACATAGGTCACGCCGAGGCGGGCTGGTCCGCCGGTCGCCCGGCCGTGTGCGGCCATCAACCCCAGGGCGGCCTGGGCGGTCACCTCGTCCAGTAGCCGACCGGTCGGATCCGTCCAGTCGGTCTGGACATCGACACCGTCCACCCGTAGCGGGCCACCGGGACGGTGGCGCGCGCCGAGCAGGGACAGGTGCTCCACAGCGACCGCGTCCGCCGCTGTCGACGCGTCTCCATCGACGAATGTCCCCGTGAGAGGCACCGTGTCCAGCTGCCCGTCCACCACCAGATCGCTACGCACCGGCATCGCCGACATGCGCTACGTTGATCGCCCGCATACCTCAATAGTCGTGCCACGCATCGAGGTAGTTCCCCGCGATCTTCGGGAGTTTGCCGATGACCGAACCGCTTCCCCGCACCGATCTCGCGGGCCGTGTCCGCACCTTCGTCGCCGACAGGGTCATCCCCGCGGAGACGCTTCTGCTCGCGGGCGGGGAGGCGGGCACGCGGACCATGCGGGCATTGCAGCACGAGGCACGAGAGGCCGGCCTCTGGGCGCTGCCGCTGCCGACGCACCTCGGTGGACACGGTTTGGACCTGAGCGCCTACGCACCGCTGGCCGAAATCGAGGGACGCTCCGATTGTGGGCCGACGGCGCTCGGCTCGGATCTGCTGCTCGATGCCCTCATGCTCGACCGGCACGCCACCGCGACGGTCCGGGAGCGCCACCTCGCGCCGATGACCCGCGGTGGGAGTGGGCCGAGCTTCGCCATGACCGAACCGGGTATCGCCGGCTCCGACCCCTCCGGGCTGGGCACCACCGCCACCCTCGATGGCGACAGCTGGCGGATCACCGGTCGCAAGTGGTTCACCTCCCGTGCCGCGACCGCCGCGTTCACCACAGTCGTCTGCCGCACCGCCGCGAACGTCGACAACCGCAACGCGTTCTCCCTGCTCGTCGTCCCCACCGACGCGGCGGGCTACCGCGTCGTACGGGAACTGCCCGTTCTCGGCGCGGGCGGCCAGTACGAGATCGTCCTCGATGACGTGCGTGTCCCCGCTGATCATCTCCTCGGTGAGCCCGGCCAGGGGCTGCGCATCGTCGGTGAACGACTCGCGCTCGGCCGGACCCTGCGCTGCCTGCGCTGGCTCGGTCAGGCCCAACGCGCCCACGACCTCATGCTGACCCGGCTGACCACCCGCCACGCCCACGGCGGCCCTCTTGCCGAACAGCAACTCCTGCACAGCCTCGTCTTCGACAGCCACGCCGATATCGCCGCCGCCCGTGCCCTCACCTACGCCGCCGTCGACGCCCTCACCAACGGCGGCGACGCCCGCATCGCGGTCGGCACCGCCAAGGTCGTCACCGCCCGCGCCCTGCACGCGGTCGTCGACCGGGCCATCCAGGTCCACGGCGCCGAAGGGCTCACCGACGACACCCCACTGCCGATGCTGGCCCGCACCGCCCGCGCGGCCCGGATCCTCGACGGCCCCGACGAACTGCACATCACCACGGTGGCCCGTCGCCTGCTCAGGGTTTCACGCTGAGCGCTACCAGGGATGCTCCCGCACCCGTCCGGTCAGCACGGCGAGGATGGCAGTCAGGAAGTAGCTGCCCCACACCAGCTCGTGCCGGGTGCCGACCCCGCCGGTCAGGTCGTAGCAGCCGTCGCGCAGCACTCCGTCGTCGTCGAGGTGGTGGTCGGTCACGGCGTCCGCGATGGCGCGAGCCGCCGCACCCCAGCCACCGTCCCCGGTCACCTCGGACAGGGTGAGTAGACCGGCTGCGGTGATCACCACTGCTGAGGTGTCCACCGGTGTTCCGGGTCGACCGAGCACCGTGGCTGGAACATCGTGCCCGACCTGGTCCAGCCACCATTGGGCCGCCCGGCAGCCGGCCTCGGTGAAGTCGCCTCCCCACTGCCGCGCACAGGCGGCCAACCCCAGCACGCCCCACGCCTGCCCGCGCGCCCAGACAGCCGAGGACGGCGCCTCGTCGACCGGTGCGCCGTCGGCGTGCAGGAGCACCTCCGGCCGGATCCGGCCGTCAACGCCCACCAACACCTGCACGTGCCGCTCGGCATGGGCCCGGGCCAGCCTGTCCAGGTCGTGCCGACCCGCATGGGCGGCCATCGTGAGCAGGGACACCGTCCCCGCCAGGGCATCCACACCCGCCTTCGGCGCCGGGCCAGCGCCGAAGGCGTCACCGACCGGGATCAGTCCCAGGTTGCCGTCGAATGCGCCCGCCAACGCGTCCGCACCGTCGAGCGCGATCCGGCGGGCGAGAGCGTCCGCGCAGATGCGGTGCCCCTGGGCCGCGCCGTACCAGAACGTCATCCCCCGGGTCACCGTGGCATCGGCGGTGCGAGGGGCGAGTCGATGCGTCCACTCCCGTGCGGTGGCCTGGTCGGCGGGCAGTCCGGTGACCGCGGTCCGCAGCCACCACCAGCCGGCCCAGAACCCGCCCGTCCAGGACCCTCGGCGCGTCGACACCCATGCCCCGGAGACCGGATCCGCGTACAGCGGGAACCGGTCACCCACCTGCCCGGCGACCATCGGAACCCGCCGCAGCAGCGCCTCCAACGCCGTCTCGTAGCGGTGGTCGTTCACGCGGCGACCGGCTCACGGGCGCTGGCCGAGCGAACCCGCACCGCCAGCGCCGCCGTACCGGCGAACACCGCGCCGACGACCAGCCACGCCACACCCCACCCGCCGACGTCCGCGCACCAGCCGACCGCCGCCGGCCCGACCACGAAGCCGCTGAAGAAGCCCAACGACACCAGCCCCGACGCCTGCCCCAGCGCCTTGCCCCGGCGCAGCACCATCAACATCGACACCGCGTTCGCCGCCGTCGCTGATCCGCCGACCACCACCGCGCCGACCCACACCAGACCCGACCAGAGGTGATCGGCGGCGAACACCAGCACCACCCCCACGACGGCCGCCGCCGCCAGCCAGGCCAACGCCACCACCACATCCGGCGTACGGTCCGCCCACCGGCCCCACCACACCCGCGCGAGCAGGCCCGTCACCCCGAACGTGGCGAGGAGTAACCCGGCCGCACCGGTGCCCAGGTCCAGCCGCTGTGTCGCGTACAGCGGGAGGTAGGTGTTGACCGCCGCCAGCCCGGTGCCCAGCAGCAGCGAGAACGCCACCAGCCAGGCGAGCCAACCCGACGGCCTTGACAGCCGCCACCACCGCCCGATCGCCGCCTGCCGCCCGGACGCCGGAGCCCACCACCACACCGCGACCACCACCGCCAGCGGCACCACAGTCGACACCCGCAGCGCCACCCGCCACCCGGCCATCGCCGCCACCGCCGGCAGGACGAGACCGCAGGCGAACGCCGCCGCCTGCACCCCGGCCTGCTTCACCCCGATCGCCGTACCCCGGCGCTCCGCCGGAACCGCCTGAGCCACCAGCACGTTCGTGGCCGGATTGGCCAGGGCCTGACCCACGCCCGCCACCGCCACCGCCGCCAGCAGCCACCCGTAGCTGGGTGCCACCGATGCGCCGAGCAGAGCCACCACCACCGCCCCACACAACGCGACCAGCCCTCGTCTGGCTCCCCACAGGTCGATCAGGTGACCGGCCAGGAGCGACACTCCCGCCGCGACGGCAAATGACACCGTCACCAGCCCACCCACCGCTGCCCGGGACAGGCCCAGATCGGCCACCAGGAACGGCGCCAACGCCGACGTGGCGTACAGGACCGTCATAGACGTGGCCATCGCCGCCGTCGCCACTCCCGTCGGGGCCCACCAGCGACCAGTCGTCATCAACGCACCCCGTCCCGATCGCGCCATGCCCGTCGAGAGTGAGTCGGCCGACGGCGGGAACCAGTTCCCGGCTTTAGGGGTCAGATTCGCAAACGTCCGTTCAGGGCACGTTGATCGTGTACTCGGCGGTGTGCACCTTGCCGGCAGTCTGGAAGTCGAAGAAGGCCCGGTACCGGCCCGAACTCGGTGCGGTCAGCCAGAACTTGACAGTCCCGTCAACCAACTCCGGCTCGGGGTGGACGTGTACGTACCCGAGGTCGCCCTCGCGTACGACGACCAGGTGCCCGTACGCGCCCAGGTACCGCTCCAGCTGCGCCGGTACGGTCGTGTCGGCGCTGACCTGGAACTGCATCGGCGCCGTCACCCCCACCGTCGGGGTGCCGTTCATCGCCACCGTGTACGGACCGGCCGTCGCCTCGGCCTGCGCGGGCGGCAACGCAACGGGGGTGTGTGCGCCAGGTACGGTGTGGTCGACGCCCAGCACGAGCGGGATCTGCGCGCCGCTCGGCGCGGTGACGGAGAAGTCCGCGTAGAGGCGGTAGCCGCCGGGCCGGGCCAGCGTCAGGGGAACGCTCCAAGTGCCGTCGGGCGCCATCGTCGGGTGCAGGTGCTGGTAGCCGGATAGGTCGCGACCCACCACGATCATGTGCAACGGCTTGTCGTGAACGACCGCGAAGCGGGTCGCCGCCTGCCGGTCGGTCCCCACGATCCGGAACCGGTAGTCGGCGCGTACGCCGGGCGGTTGGGACCGCTCCAGTGGTTGCAGGGTGTACCCGTTGGCGCTGACCGTCGTCCCGGTGGCCAGTGTCTCGCCGGTTGAGCCGTCACCCGGATGGGTGTGGGGTCCGATCCCCGGCGCGTGTTGGTGCCCATCACCGGCGGACACTGCCTGCCCCGAGGCCGGCGACCCGCCCGCTGGCTGGCGTGCGCTGGTAGCCGCTGGGCTCTGGCCGGCGGTGCCCATGCGGGCCAGCCCAAATCCGGCCAGCAGGGCCAGCACCAGCCCACCGACGAGCAGCGCCAGGTGGCTGTTGCTCAGCCGCGATCCCGGTGCCATGGCGGCGACGTCCACATCAGACGGTGATGCGGGGGTGACGAGCCCGGACGGCGACTCACCGTCGGTTCTGGCGAGGGGATCTGCCTCGCGATCGGTCGGAACCGGATCGACCGCGACACCCGTTCGGGCCACGACAGCCGTGTTGCCCTTGCGCGCCGCAGGTACGGTGCTGGGTCGCCGCTTGCGGTCGGTGGCGGGCCCATTGGCGCCTGTGGTGCCGGCGGCCTTGCCGACGACGGCCTTGTGTCCGGAGCGGGCGCCGGTCTTGCCGACGACGGTCTTGTGTCCGGAACGACCACCGGGGCTGCCTCGGCCGGCGGACGCGGGCGAGGTGCGGCTCCGGCCGGTGGGCCTTGCCCTGGGCGCGGAGCGGCGACGCCAAGCGATCAATCCGGCAGCCGCTGCCGCGACCGCCGCCGCCATGCCGGCCCAGGCCATCGCTCCGGGGCCGTCGTCGTCACTCGACTCGACCGGAGCAGCCGCCGCCGGTGCGGTCACCGACTCGGCCGCTGTGGTCGGCACCGCAGACGCTTGCCCAGGCGCTTTGTGCTGGTCGATGGCGGCCAGCAGCGCCGGGTCCGGCTGGTTCGTCGGCGGGTTCCACCCCTGCGGCGCCGCCGTCGCCCGACCGTCGTAGCGGAACGTCATGGTGCCTCGCACGGTGTCGCCGTCCGAGGCGACCGACAGGTAGCTCACCGAGTACTGACCCTTGGCGGGCAGATGCGCGACGGCTATCACCGCCGGGAATCCTGTCGTGTATTCGCGGGGCTCGAACTGCCCGTTGACCAGGAAGTACTCCCGCACCGGTTTGTCCAGCGGCTTCGGCTCCCCGTACGTCCAGCCGTTGTCGACCCGGCTGCCACCCGGGGCGGTGATGGTGAAGTACGCGTTGGCGGCGACCTTCTCGGTGAAGAACAGCTGCACCGACGTCAACGGCCCACTCACCGTGGCGCCGGCCACCGGTGTGGACATGGCGAGAGTCCCGTGAGCTGCGGCCGGCGGAGCGGACGCGAGCAGTGTGACCGCCGTGGCGAGAGCGAGCGCGAGCAGGCCCGAGACCAGCCGTCGAGGAGCCTGAGGGAGACGACGCATCTGAATATCCTCACCGTGGCGAGGCTTTTCGCAAGGGGTCGCGATCTTTTTCCTCAAATAGCAAAAGTTGGATACGGTCCGGTTCCAGCTCTGTGTCGCACTTGTGAAAGGCTGTGCCGCCGCCCTGCCGGGCTGGCCGGGCGGCTCCGCTGACCGGTTATGCTCGCGGGCGGCGCTGGTTCGCCCGGTCATCAGCTGGCCGGGCGTCGTAAGAGGGAACCCGGTGAAAATCCGGGGCTGCCCCGCAGCGGTGAGCGGGAACGACCGCCGTCATGAGCACTGGGCCAGTGGCCTGGGAAGCGACGGCCAGTAGGAGACCGGCCAAGAGCCGGTCGGGCCCGCGAGTCCGAAGACCTGCCGGCGCTGCGTACACGACCGTGTGCGCTGCCGTCGGCCTCGCGGGTGGGCTGAGCGGGTGACGCGCCGGGTGCTGTGCGCCGGTGTGTCCTCGTCAGCGTGTGCCCGTGTTCCGGCGGTGTGGTTTCCCGAGGGACGGACTACCGCTGTGCACGACATCATCACGATCGCCGGTCGACCACCGTCGGCGTCGCACCTGACCCTGTCGCAGATCATGGACCAGCATCACACCAACCTGATGGGTACGGTCCACGGCGGCCGGATCCTCAACCTCATCGACTCGGTCGCCGGGGTGGTCGCCGCCCGGCACTCCGACGGGCCGGCGGTGACCGCCGCGATCGACGAGACCGCGTTCCTGCGCGCGGTGCGGGTCGGCGACGTCGTGCACGTCGACGCCCGGATCACCTGGGCCGGTCGCAGCTCGATGGAGGTGGCGGTCAAGGTGACCGCCGACCGATGGGACCGGGCGGTGCCGCCCACCGACGTGGCCACCGCCCACCTGGTCATGGTCGCCATCGACGACGACGGCCAGCCCCGTGCGGTGCCGCCGCTGCTACCCGAGACCGACGGGGACCGGCGGCGGTACCGCGAGGCGGAGATCCGCCGCGAGCACCGGTTGGCGCTGCGCCGGGCGCTGCTCGACGGCGCCGAGGAGGGCTGAGACATGTTCGGTCTCACCGTCGCGGCGCTGGCCGGCTACCTGGCCGCGATCGTCGTCCTCATGGTCACGCCCGGCCCGGACATGATGTTCGTGCTGGCCAATGCCGCCCGTTACGGCACCCGCGCGGGGGTGGTGGCCGCGCTGGGCGTGGCCACCGGGGAGGCGGTGCACATCGCGGCGGTCGTCTGCGGACTCGCCACGCTGATCTCCGCCTCGCCGGTGCTGTTCGCCGTGATCCGTTGGGTCGGTGCGGCGTACCTGATCATCCTCGGGGTGCGGGCCCTACGCGGCGCCGGCGTCGCGCCCAACGGCGAACCGGAGCAGGGCGCTAACTCCGGGCGGGCCTTCCTGCGTGGGTTGGTGACCAATCTCCTCAATCCTAAGATGATCCTGTTCAGCGTGGCGTTCCTGCCCCAGTTCGTCGACCCGGACCAGGGCAACGCCACCGCTCAACTGGTGCTTCTCGGTGCGGTCTTCGTCACGGTGCAACTCGCCGTTGACATCGCCCTGGGCGCTGGTGCCGGGCGTCTCGGCAGTCGCATGGTCGACGGTCGCTGGTCGCGGCGCATCAACCGGATGTGCGCGGCCGCGTTCGTCGCGCTCGGGGTACGCCTTGCGCTCGGGTCGTAGCGACGGTCGGTGACCGCCGCCGTGGTCCCGCTGTCGCAGTGGACGTGGCGTGGTCATGCCTGATAGGCAGGCGGGTGTGCGCATCGTTTCCCTGCTGCCGGCGGCCACGGACATCGTGGCCATGCTTGGCCTGACCGAGCATCTGGTCGGGCGTACGCACGAGTGTGACTGGCCACCGGGGGCCTTGGCCGACATCCGGGCGGTGACCGCGACCTCCCTGCCCGAGGCCTTGACGAGTCGGGAGATCTCGGCGGCGATCGCTGGTGACGCGCACCGAGGATCGTCGTTGTACCAGCTCGACGTCGCCATGCTGGAGGGGTTGAAGCCGGATCTGATCCTGACCCAGGATCTGTGTGATGTGTCTGCGGTCTCCTATGCGCGGGTCAACGACGCGGTCCGGCTGATCGATTTCGATACCAGGGTGGTGTCCCTGGAGGCGAGGACGATCAGCGGGATCCTGGACACGGTCGACGCCGTGGCCGCCCTGACCGACACCGGGGGCAGGGCGGCGCAGATCCGGGCGGACGCCGAGCGTCGACTCGCCGCGTTGCCTGGCCCGTCGTCCGACGCGCCGACGGTGCTGTTCGTCGAGTGGCTCGACCCTCTGATGCCGGGCGGGCACTGGGTGCCCGAGCAGATTGCCTTCGCGGGCGGCCGGTCGTTGCTGCTCGGTCCGGGGGCGCACAGCACCCCGCACCTGTGGTCGGTGGTCGCCGACCTGGCCCCGGACGTGGTGGTGTTCGGGCCGTGTGGCTTTACGCCCGAACGGACCATCGGCGAGCTGTCCGTGGCGGCCGGGCAACCCGGTTGGGCCGACCTGCCCGCGGTTCGTCAGGGGCAGGTGTGGGTGGTCGACGGACCCGACTACTTCAACCGCCCTGGTCCCAGGGTCGTCGACGGCGCGGAGATCCTCGCCGCCATCCTTGCAGGCCGCCCGGATTCCCGCGCTCGGCGGGTTTCCGTCGACGCAGGTTGACGCTGCTGTGCACTCGACGCGGGAATCGGATGCGCGTTGTCGCACACCGCGGTGGGGCGGCGTGCCGCCGCCCCACCGTGCGCTCAGGTGAGCGTGCTGCGGATTTCGGCGGCGGCGGCGACGAGGCGGGTCAGGGCCTGTTCGACCTCCGGGTAGCCGCGGGTCTTGAGGCCGCAGTCGGGGTTGACCCAGAGTCGGTCGGCGGGCACCGCCGCGACGGCGCGGCGTAGCGCGTCGGTGACCTCTGCCTGTTCCGGTACGCGGGGGGAGTGGATGTCGTACACGCCGGGGCCAACTCCGCGCTGGTAGCCGGTGGTGCGCAGGTCGTCGAGGATCTCCATCTTCGACCGCGACGCCTCGATGCTGGTGACGTCGGCGTCGAGGGCGTCGATCGCGGGCAGTACCTCGCCGAACTCGGAGTAGCACAGGTGGGTGTGGATCTGGGTGGCGTCGGCGACCCCACTGGTGGCGAGCCGGAACGCCCGGACAGCCCAGTCCAGGTAGAGACGCTGCTCGGCTCGGCGCAGTGGCAGTGTCTCCCGCAGCGCGGGTTCGTCGACCTGGATGACGCGGATGCCGGCGCCTTCCAGGTCGCGGGCCTCGTCGCGCAGGGCGAGAGCGACCTGGTTGGCGGTGTCGGCGAGGGGTTGGTCGGTGCGGACGAACGACCAGGCCAGGATCGTCACCGGTCCGGTGAGCATGCCCTTCACCGGCCGGTTCGTCAGCGACTGCGCGTAGGTGGACCAGTCGACAGTCATCGGGCCGGTCCGGGTGACGTCGCCGTAGATGATCGGGGGGCGTACGCACCGGGAGCCGTACGACTGCACCCAGCCGTTGACCGTGGCGGCGAACCCGTCGAGCTGCTCGCCGAAGTACTGCACCATGTCGTTGCGTTCCGGTTCGCCGTGCACCAGCACGTCCAGCCCGAGTCGTTCCTGCACGGCGATGACGTGGGCGACTTCGGCGCGTATCCGCTCGGCGTAGCCGGTGTCGTCGAGCCGACCGGCCCGGTGCTCCGCGCGAGCCTGCCGCAGCTCCGGGGTTTGCGGGAAGGACCCGATGGTGGTGGTGGGCAGCGGTGGGAGACCCAGTCGGGCCTGCTGGGTGGCGGCCCGTTGGGCGTACGGGCCCCGTCGTACGTGTTCGGGTCGCAGCGCGTCCAGGCGGGCTCGGACTCCGTCGTTGCGCCAGGCCGCCGGTGCCGCCGGTGGGGGAGGGGGTAGCACGCCGACGCCGTCGCGCAGGGCGCGTCCGAGAGCGACGACCTCGTCGACTTTCTGTCGGGCGAAGGCGAGCCGCACACGCAGTTCCTGGTCCAGGTCGGGTTCGGCGGCCAGGTCCACAGGTACGTGCAGCAGGGAGCACGAGGTTGACACCGCGACGTGGTCGGCCAGGCCGGTCAGCGCGGCGCCGGTCGCGGCGGCGGAGCGCAGGTCGGTGCGCCAGATGTTGCGTCCGTCGATCAGGCCCGCGACGATCGTCTTCCCGCGTAGTGGGCCGGCGGCGGCGAGGCGGTTCAGGTTGCCCGGCCCGGCGACCAGATCGATGCCGACCGCCTCGACCGGCGTGCTTAACAGCGCCGGCAACGCGTCGCCGAGGTCACCGAAGTACGACGCAACAAACAACCGCGGCCGGTGCTTCAGGACACCGAGCCGGCGGTACACGACGCGCAGCGCAGCGATCTCCTGCGGAGTGCGGTCGGCGGCGTACGCGGGTTCGTCGAGCTGAACCCATTCGACGCCGGCACCGGCCAGGGCGCCGAGGATGTCCTCGTAGACAGCGACGAGGTCATCGAGCCGGTCGAAGGGCCGGAAGCCCTCGGGCGCGTCCTCGGTGGCCTTGGACAGCAGGAGGTAGGTCGCCGGACCGACCAGCACCGGCCTGGTGGTGACGCCGAGCGCCTTCGCCTCGCCGTGATCCCGCACCGCCTTGTCCGCCCGAGCGGTGAACGGTGTGCCGGGGCCGACCTCCGGCACCAGGTAGTGGTAGTTGGTGTCGAACCACTTCGTCAGCTCCAGCGCCGGCTCCCGCTCCGTGCCACGAGCCATGGCAAAGTAGGTGTCCAGGTCGCCGAGGCCGAGGCGGCGGAACCGGTCGGGGACCGCGTCGACCAGGACGGTGGTGTCGAGTACCTGGTCGTAGAAGGAGAACGTGTTCGACGGGATCGCGTCCAGGCCGGCGTCGCGCAGCGTGCGCCACACGTCGGCGCGGAGGCCGGCGGCAGTCTCTTGGAGGGCGTTCGCGTCGATCCGGCCCGCCCAGTAGGACTCGACGGCGTGCTTGAGTTCGCGGTGCGGACCGATGCGGGGATAGCCGAGCACGGTGCTCAGCCCGAACGATGTGGTCACGAGACGGGTGTCCTTCCCTCGAGGTCTACCCCCGACCACACGGGAAGAAACGGCAGGGCACCGGCCGACGACCGGGCCTCGCCCAGGCCCTCCCGAGAGGCCGACGGCGGCGCACGCGGACGCGTACGCGGTGCGGGCAGGTCTTCGGACTCGCGGGCGCGACCGGCGTGCACCGATCTCCTACTGGCCGTCGCTTCCCAGACGCTCACGCGTCCAGTGCGTATGACGGCGGTCGTTCCCACTCACCGCTGCGGGGCAGTCCCGGTCTTGCACCGGGTTCCCTCTTACGACGCCACACCATGACAGCGGGGCGAACCAGCACTGCCGCCCATCGTACGGCCTGCTAGCTGATCCTCAGGGCCGCAGTCATCGGCAGGTTTCCCTGTCGTCCGCCCGCCACCGGGCCGGCCGGGAATCCGGGTGCCCGGACTCCCGGCCGAGGCCCGCTACGGCGGGGAGATGGACGGGGCCTGCCCGGAGCCGAAGCGCCATCCTTCGACAGTGCCCTGCGCGGGGTTGTAACTGCTGGCCCCGAGTGTGCTGTAGGACCAGGTGCCGCCGGGTACGGCGTGCCAGTACGACCAGTACGCGCTGGCGGGCGGCGTGTTGACACACGGTTCGGCGGCGGGGAGGGGGTAGCCATTGATGCGACAGACGAATGCCAGCCCCCACCGTTGCGTACCGGTGACGGCGAAGCCGGCCCCCTGCAATGCGGCGAGGCCGGTCGGCGGGTCCCCGAGTCGGCAGCCGGTCTGCACCCCGAGACCGAACGCGGTGAGGTCGACCACCACCGTGACGCCCGCCCCCGGCGCACACGCTGCCGCGTGCGCGGCACGCGGAACCGGATCGACCGCGACCAGGCCGGCGCCGGCGACGACGGCCGCGAAGAGTAGCGCGAACCGCCGGCAAGCCGTCACCCGCAGGGCGGTCACCACGGCGCACACGCCAGGACGGGCGCGGTCAGCTGGGCACCGCTGGCCGATAGAGTCGCGTACCCGGTGGCCGCCATGCCGGGTACGGCCTGCGCGGTGGCCCGAGCGGCGGTGTTCGCGTCGAACCCACCCGAGGTGTACGCGATGGCACCATGATTGGCGGATGCCCCCGTGCAGTTGACCTGCAGGCTGATCAGGTGCTGGCGAGCGCGCAGCCACGGCAGTGATCGTCCGGCGGCGGACAGCGCCTGGGCGGCGAGTCCGGTGCTGTTCGCGTTGGGCACGCCGTTCGCGGAGAACGAGCCGTCGCTGTTCTGCACGGAGACGAGCCACTGCGCTGCCGAGGCCGCGACGAGTGGCCGGTCCGCCGCGAGCAGAGCCTGCACGGCCATCGCTGTCGCGTCGACGTCGCTGACGCAGGTCGCCTTCCCGAAGAGCAGCGGGAAACCGCCGTCGGCGCACCGGCTCGCGGCCAGGAACGTGACCGCCGCCGGTGGTGCGCCCCCGGCGCGGTCCAGCGCCAGCACCGCGAAGGACTGAGTGAACGCGTTGCTGTAGTCGCCGAACGCGGAACGGTCGGAGTATCGACCCGATGGTGTCAGCAGGCCGTTGAGGCGGGTGAGTAGGTCGACTCCGCCGAACGCCGTCGGGTTGAGGCCGCGGACCTGGGCGCCGAGGGCGAGTTTCGCCGTCGCGCCCGCGTACGCCTCGGTGCCGTCGCCGATGTAGCCGGTGAGTACGGCGGGTTGGGCGAGCCATGACACGGCGTTGGCCGCAGTCGTGTCGGCTACCTTCGCCGCGGCGAAGGCGAACACCGCGTCGAGGGTGAGCCCCTGGTCGGGGTAGGCGACGCCGTCGAAGGTGACTTCGAAGCGTTCACCGTCTACTGCCTGGCGGGCGAGCCACCCGGCGGCGGCGTCGACCCTGTTGAGGGTCGGCGGTGATGCTGACGCAGCTGACGGTGGGCCCGTCAGAGTCAGCGTGAGGGCGGCGAGCGCTGCGGTCACGAGGACGCGTGCGCGGTGCCGGAGGGGGCGGTTGACCATGAAACGGCGCCTTTCCGGGCTCCGATGGTCCGAGTCGACCCGACTCCGGCCGGGTGGCTCCGACCCGTGGGCCACGACGGGTGGGGGATGGTCCTGACGTGCGCGGACGGGTACTCGGGCTCGCGGCGTACCTACTGCTCGCCGCCTACCGTTGCGGGCCAGCGCCGGATTTCGACCGGACTTCCCCCGTCAGCACACAGGTATGAAGGTGTGGCGCACAGTGTCGCCACCTGCGAAGGCCTCCGTCAATGTCCGTGATCCGACGCCGCCCAAAACCCGCTGCTCACGAGACCGTGACGCTGCGGGATGGCGACAGACAGGAACCGGCCATGGCATCACGGCCTACACGAGCGAGCCCCTTCACCGGTGCCGGCTGACGTCACTTGTCGAGTCGAGGATGCGCGCATGCCCGGCGTCGACGCGCCGCTGGCCGGTACCGGTTGCGGCGTCACTCAGACGGCTTTCAGCGGGTCGGTGCTGCCGGCCGGCGCCGCGCTCACCACCAGTCGCGCTGCACGCCTGGTGTTCCATTCAACGAGGCCGATCATGAGCGCGACCAAGCCGCCAGGGATGACGACAACTCCAGCGCCGAGCCACGACCCGATCACCATGGCCGTCACGCAGGCCGCCGGCTGCGCCCAACCCGGCAGCTTGTTCCACCATGCGCGGCGCAGCACGGCGCGTGACCACTGTTCCATCACCCTGGCCACCGCAGGGTCTGGGTGGAGTTCTCTGTGGCCGGCCCTGCGGATAGCCTCCCGTCGCTCTCCGCTCGGAAGCTGACGGAACGCCTTCACCGCAGCCCGCCTCTCGTTCCGGGTCACGTCAAAGAGCATGTTTCGCACAACGCCATGATGCCGGAACTCGTACCCCTCGAGACGCCCCCGATCGAAGCCTCCCGCCACCTCGCCCGCGACCAGGACCCGGTTGACCACCTCGCCGACGAACTTTCCGCCGGACACCGTCCTGGTCTACCGCGCTAACCCCCCGAGCGTCGGGCTGAGCACATCCGATTCAGCGCAACCAGAGACCAGGTTGGACTGCTTTCTCCGCCGTGCCAGCGCGTGCCGCAACCCTGGCCTGCCGCCCGGCCCAGGGTGGGCGCCACTCGATCCGATGTTCCTGCGATCAATCACGCGCCCTAACGACACTCGCGCCCTTGTTGCAAGATAATGGCAACAGCCACACTAAGGCAGCAATGAGAGGACGTACCCCATGGCCGTGTACAACCTGCCCGACCTGCCCTACGACTACGGCGCACTCGAGCCCGCCATGTCCGGCGAGATCCTGGAGCTGCACCACGACAAGCACCACGCCGCGTACGTCAAGGGCGCCAACGACGGGCTCGACCGGCTCGCCGAGGCCCGCGACAAGGGTGACTACGCGACGCTGGTCGGGTTGGAGAAGACGTTCGCGTTCAACCTGTCCGGGCACGTCCTGCACTCGATCTTCTGGAACAACCTGTCCCCGGACGGCGGTGACCGCCCCGACGGTGAGCTGGCGGCGGCGATCGACGAGCACTTCGGCTCCTTTGACGGCTTCGCCGGTCAGTTGTCGGCGGCGACGAAGGGCGTGCAGGGCTCCGGGTGGGGTGTTCTGGCCTGGGAGCCGCTGAGCCAACGGTTGATCGTGGAGCAGGTCTACGACCACCACGGCAACGTCGGGCAGGGCTCGACCCCGGTTCTGGTCTTCGACGCCTGGGAGCACGCCTACTACCTGCAGTACCGCAACGTGCGCCCGGACTACGTGGACCGGCTGTGGAACCTGGTCAACTGGACCGACATCACCGCCCGTTTCGACGCCGCCCGCGCAGCCACCCCGAAGATCTGACCCGGCGTGAGCGGGTACACCCCCGAGGCGGCCGAGATCGTGCAACGCGCCGCCGGGGTCATCGCGGCCAAACACCGCGGTGACCTCGCCGGCGCCGAAGCGCTGATGTCGGCGTTCAGCTCCGAGCAGGCCCGTACCCTCGGCTTCTACCTGCTGGCCGATCTCGCGCTGGGCCTGGTCAAGGCGCAGAGCGGCCAGTCCATGGACGACCTGGTCCGGGAACTGTCCCTGTTGCTGGCCGACACCGCCCAGTCGCCACCAGCTTGACCGTCCGCGGGGCCCCACAGATCTGCGGGGCCCCGCGGGGCCGCTGTAGCTTCCCCATCGCCCGTCGGGAGACGGCCCATGCGCAGAAAGATTGACCACCTGGTCATGACGATCGACGGCCGGGAGGTGGCTGTCCTTGCCGTCGCGGATTTCCTCCGCCTTGATGCCTGCCGGCGGCAGCTCGGCGCGAGCGAAGCCCAGGCGCACCAGCTTCGCCAGCAACTGCACGATGCCCGGCGTCGCCTCGCCCGCCTGGAGGGCCGCCTCGCCGGGACCGCCAAACACGAAGCACAGGCCCAAGACTCAGAAGTGCATCCTCGCACTGCCGAGCCTGTCGACGATTCGTGCGGGTAGCCGGCCCGACGTTGACGTAACCAGCGGCCGGCTCACCCGCTGCCGCTGGTCACGTCGACGGGACGCAGGTTTGTCAGACGCCGTAGCGCAGGTAGATGGTGTCGCCGACGGTCACGATCGTTCCGCGGGTCGCGGTGGCCGCGGTGCCGCCGTCCCTGGACACCTTCCAGGTCGAGGAGCCGCTGTTGGCAAGGCCGTTGATAGCGGTGATGGTGCCGGTTCCGCTGGTCGGGATGAGGGCGGTGACGCACCCGCTCGGAACGGCCGCGCCGACGGCGGCGTCCAGCACGGCGCCGAGGGTGGTGGTGGCGGCGGTCGGCGTCAGCGTGACCGCGCACGGCGTGATGCTGCCGCTGCCGTTGTCGATGATCACGGCGAGCCGGGTGGCGGTGCCGGCGGTGAATCCGCTCGCCGCGACCCAGGTGGGCGCGCCAGTGGTGACCGGGGTCGGGGGAGCGGCGGTGTAGCCCGCGCCGGCGAGCGCGCGGACCGCGTCGATGGAGGCGTACGCCGACGGGGTGGTGTTGGTGGGCAGGTACTTGAACCCGCCGCCGCTCAGCTGCTGCGCGCGGAGGAAGTCGATCGGGGTCTTGCCGGCGGTGGTGGTGAAGTCGGTGCCCTGGCTCGGGATGCCGCAGGCGTTCAGGCCGGAGACCGCCCAGGCGTTGGAGTCGGTGTTGATGCCGAACATCGAGGTGAAGGCGCCGGAGGCGTTGACGAGCTTGCTCTTGAGGAAGTTCTTCGCCTGCACGACGTCGGTGTCGGTGTTGGGCACGCCGGCGGCGCAGAGGGCGGCCATGGCGGCGCCGGTCATGTCGATGTCGCTGGCGGTGGCGAGTTGGGTGGGGTTGCCCTCGGCCTGGGTGAAGGTCCAGCCGCCGTCGGTGTGCTGGTTGTTGCGGATCCGGGTGATCGAGAGGTTGAGCAGGGCCTGTGGCACCCGGGCGGTGCCGGCCTGGGTCTTCGCGCCGGCCAGGGCGAGAGTGCCGAAGACGGTGCCGTTGAAGTTGGCCGGCGGGCCGTAGTAGCCGGCCGAGCCGGTCTGCCAGTAGGCGATGGTGTCGGCGATCAGGTTGCGGGTGGGGGAGACCCGGGCGGGGTCGATGCCGGCGGCGTAGGCGTTCAGCACCCCACGCTCGTAGTCGGTGACCACCGGTGTGGTGCTCGGCCAGGACGCGGCGGAGAGTTGGTTGCGGTAGACGGTGCGGGCGTTCTTGGTCGTGTCACCGCTGGGGTAGACGTCGACGGCCGCGACGCCGGCGGGGGCGAACGCGCTGAACGCCCACTCGTTGGACAACCCGCCGCTGGCGTAGCTGCCGTCGGCGGCCTGCAGGGTCCGCAGGTAGGCGACACCGTTGGTCTTGGCGGTGGCGATCTGCGCCGCCGTTGAGGTCGCGGCGGCGGGCGCTGCACCGGCGGTGACAGCGACGACCGTGGCGATCAGCGCGGCGGCGGGAACTGTCGCGAGACGTCTCCGGGGACTGCCGGAGAATAGGCGCGAGGACATCGGGTCTCCTTGGGGGTACGGGGGCACGACTGCCTCGACCCGGGACCCAGCGGGAAAGCCGGCGGAGCGGGGCGGGCCGGCCGCAGGACGCGTGGGACGGATACCGCAGGTGCTGCGTCACCACGTGGGTAGTCGGGCTCGGGACGGCCAACCGTCCTCACCGTTGCGCGTCAGCCCCGGGTTTCCACCGGGTTCCCCCACGCGATGACGCGGTCACCGTATGGGAGGAGGCCCCTACCGCGCGCTGTTAGGTACATGACACGTTCTCGCGTTGACGGCGTGGTCGCGGTTGTGGTCCGATGACCCCGATCCAGCAGTCAGGGGAAGCCGGTCAAAGTCCGGCGCTGGCCCGCAGCCGTAGGTCCCGTTCTCGGGACGAGTCGGATTACCTGGCTGGATAGTGCACCGCAGCGCCGTCGAGGTACACGGCGCGGAGTCAGGTTTCCGGGGTTTGTCCTCGGGGTCCGCGTCCGCGCCTGCGCCGCTAGCCCCCGAGAGAGTCGCCATGTCCTCACTGGTCAGTCGCACGTCGCGCGTTCCTGCGGCGTGGTTGGCGGTTGTCGCCGCAGCGGTGCTCGGCGCGGTGACGCTGGTGGTGCCGACCTGCGCGGCGATCGCCGATCCGCTGGAGTCCTGCACCCCGACCCAGGGCGCGATCGTCGCTGTCGACTTCGGCGCCTGGGGTGGACCACTGTTGCGCGGCTGCGACGCCACCCCGACCACAGGTCTGGATCTGCTGCACGAGGCGGGCTTCACGACGACCGGCACCGCCCACGACGGGCCTGGGTTCATCTGCCGGATCGGCTCGCCCGACTTCGACGCCGGTGCCGAACGCCCCACGCCGGCCGACGAGGCGTGCCAGTTGACCCCGCCGGCGACGGCCTACTGGTCCTACTGGATCGCCCCGGCCGGGCAGGACCACTGGACCTACAGTCCACTCGGTGCGATGTCGCAGCGGCCGGGCCCGGGTGAGGTCGAGGCGTGGGTCTTCGGCGGCACCGACATCGGCGGCACCACCGGCGCGCCGAGCTTCACCCCCGCGTCGGTACGCGCCAGCGGCCCGACCCCGACCCCGACCGCAACTCCCACACCGACCACGACTCCGACCGAGCCGGCGCGGCCGACGGAGGCCCAGGTCAAGGCCGTCGCGAGCTACCTGGTGGGGCAGCTCACCGACGGCGACCACGTCGACAACGGCGGGGTCGACTACTACCGGACCATTGCCGTCGCCACCGCCCTGGCCGGGACCGGCGGTCAGGAGCAGACCCTCGCGAAGATCGTCGGCTACCTCCGGGCACACGTCGACGACGCGATCTTCCCGAACGGCGTCACCGCGCCACCGCACACCGCCAACGTCGCCAACCTCGCGCTCCTCGCCACGATCACCGGCGACGACCCCCGGGCGTTCGGCGACCGGGACCTGATCGCCACGCTCACCGATCGGGTGTGCGCCGCGACCGACTTCGACGCCGGCTGCGCCGCCGCCGGTGACTTCGCCGGATCGAGCGGACCGTTGACCCACGCGACCGCGCTGCTCGCGCTCAAGCGGGCCGGCGTCACGCCGCCGGCCGTGACCGTCACCCGGCTGACCGCGCAGCAGTGCGCCACCGGGGCCTTCGGCGGCCTGTGGCTCAGCCCGGGCGAGTTCTGCGACCCGGACCTCGCCGCCACGACCCTCACCGTCCTGGCGCTGCACGCGCTCGGCGGTCAGGATGGCCCGCTGGGTTCGGCCAAGGCGTTCCTGACCGACGCGCAGGAGGCCGACGGCGGTTACCAGCCGTACACCGGCGCGGGGATCACCGACACCTACTCCACCGGGTACGCCGCGCAGGCCCTCGCCGTGCTGGGTGCCGCCGACCGGGCCGCGACCGCCACCGGTCTCCTGGTCGGTCGGATCGTCACCGGCGGTGGGCTCAGCCCCGACCCGAGCAACCCGGACGCGGACCTGGCCGCCACTGCCGCTGCGGCGCTCGCACTGGCCGGCAAGAACCTGGCCACAGTGGGTCAGTCGCCGCCGCCGGCCGGGCCGCGACCCGACCTGGTCAAGGGGGTGTCCTACCTCGTCGCGCCGACCAATCTGATCGACGGCAGGTACTACGAGTCGTTCCCCGGCTTCCCCGACTTCGGGTTGAGCATCGACGGCGCCTACGCCCTGGCCGCCACCGGCGGGAACGACGCCAAGCTGCGGGCGATCGTCGAGTTCCTGCGCGGCGGCGGCGCGGTCGGCGACAGCGGATTCACCGTCGACACGTGGCTCGGCATCGGCACCGACTACGCCGCCGGCGGCGCGATCGGCAAGGTCGCCCTCCTCGCCCAGGTCACCGGCTACGACCCACGAGCCTTCGGCGGACACGACCTGATCGCCGCGCTGCGTGACGTGACCTGCACCAAGATCGATGAGCTGGCCGGCTGCGCCGGGGCCGGCAACTACCGGTACGCCACCTCGGTGTTCGGGCAGTCGCTCGGCATCATCGCGCAGCAGCGGGCCGGACAGGGCGAGGCCGCCGCCAAGCCGGTCGAGTTCCTCAAGGGCCTCCAGCGCGCCGACGGATCGTTCCCCAGCCTCATCCCGGCGGCCGACGCCGACCGCGACGTCGACAGCACCGCCATGGCCGCGATGGCTCTCGCGCCGCTGACCGACGACCCGGCCGCGGTCGACGCCGTCGACAAGGCACTCACCTGGATCGCCTCGGCGCAGAAGGAGCACGGGGGGGTCCCCGGCGCGGCCGGCGACTCCACCAACTCCACAGCGCTCGCGATCCAGGGCCTCACCCTGCGAGGCGACACCTACGCCCGACAGGTCGACAAGGCCCTGTCGTTCCTGGCCGGCCAGCAGAACGACGACGGTGGGTTCACCGTCGCCGCCGGAGGCCAGGCCGGCTCGGACATGCGAGCGTCCACCCAGGTCGTCGGCGGCGCGACAGGCATCTCGTTCGCCGCCCTCACCCGGGATGTGCACGAACTGCCGGGCCCGGACCCGTCCGGCACCCCGACGACCAACCCAACTCCGACACCGACTGCGAGCCAGTCGTCGTCCCCGTCGGCGGCCCCCAGTGTGTCTGCGCCGTCGGCCGGCACCGGTGGGCACTCGTCGGGCAACCTGCCCCGCACCGGCTGGTCGATCGTCACGATCACCCTGCTGGCGCTGGTGCTCGTCGTCGCGGGCATCCTGCTGCGGGTCTCCGCACGCCGTCGCGCGGTCTCCAGCACCGGCGGTCTGTCGTGACGGCGCGCAGGTGGGGCCGTTCGTTCGTGGCGCTGACGATCGTCGCCGCGCTGGTGGTGACGCCCGCGCAGGCGCTGGCCGACCCGCTGCCGATCGGGCAGTGCACCACGTCGTCCGGTGTGATCCTCGCCGTCGACTTCAGCAAGTGGGGCGGGCCGCTCCTGCGCTCCTGCGGCACCACCCCGACCACCGGTTACCAACTACTCAACCAGGGTGGTTGGCGCACCACCGGGACGCAGCACGACGGGCCGGCGTTCATCTGCCGGATCGGCTACGCCGGTCACCAGGGCGGCACCCAGTACCCCACTCCCGCCGACGAGAGGTGTGCTCTCACCCCGCCGGCGAGCGCGTACTGGTCGTACTGGCACGCCGACCCGGGGCAGAACACCTGGGTCTACAGCCAACTCGGCGCGATGAGCTACAAACCCAAGCCGGGCAGCGTCGACCTGTGGATCTTCGGAGCGACCGACATCGGCGGCACCCAGGGACGGCCCACGGTCAGCCCGGACAGCGTCAGAGCGCGCAACAACACGCCGATCGGCGCGGCCACCACTGCGCCGCCCCCGGCCGCGCCACCCCCGGCCCCACCCGGCGGCGGCAACCCGCCCGCTGCCGGCAACCCGCCCGCGCCGGGTGCCCCCGGGGTCGGCAACCCCCCACCCGGCCTGCCCCCGACGGGAGCGCCGGCGTCGATCCCGGTCGGTGGTACGCCGACGCCTCCGGCCAGCCCGACGCCCTCCGCAGTGCAAGTGCCGTCCGGGCCGCCTAGCGCGACCCCCGACGGACCCCGCGTCCTGGACGCGGCACCCACCGCGACGGCTGCCCGCCAGGACACCGGCTCGGCGCTGCCGGCGCTGATCACCGTTGGCCTGCTGGCCGTCCTCGCCCTGGTCGGCGGTGTCGTCGGCTGGCGGCGACGCCGCACCTGACCCGATGCCCTCGACCCGGACCGGTCTCCTGCACCGCCTCGCGGTTGCCCGGCTGCCCCGGCCCCTGCACCCGGTGGCCTGGTGGCTGTGGGCGCTCGCGCTGGCGACCGCCGCGAGCCGCACCAGCAACCCGTTGCTGCTGCTTCTCATCTTCGCGGTGCTCGGCCTCGTCGTCACCGTCCGCCGCACCGACGCCCCCTGGGCGCGGGCCTTCCGCTACTACCTCTACCTCGCGCTGATCATCATTGCGATCCGGGTGGTGTTCCGCACGGTCTTCGCCTCCGGCATCACCCCCGAGGACCACATCCTCTTCCGGCTCCCGCACCTGCCCACACCCGACTGGTACGCGGGCATCCAGATCGGCGGCCCGGTCTCCCTGGAGGCGACCCTCTCCGCCGCCGTCGACGGGCTCCGATTGGCCTGCCTGCTGTGCTGCATCGGCGCCGCCAACAGCCTCGCCAACCCCAAACGGGCCCTGCGGGTCCTCCCCGGAGCCCTGTACGAGCTGGGTGTCGCCGTCACCGTCTCGCTCAGCGTCGCACCACAACTGGTGGAAAGCGTCCAACGCGTCGCCCGCGCCCGCCGTCTACGCGCCGGACGGACCAAGGGTTTCGGCGCCGTACGGGCCATCCTGATGCCGGTCCTGCACGACGCCCTGGACCGGTCGCTGCGACTGGCCGCAGCCATGGACTCCCGCGGCTACGGCCGGGTCGGTACCACCACACCCGCCTCGCGACGGCTCACCGGAGTCCTCATGCTCACCGGCATGGCGGGCCTGTGCGTCGGCGCGTACGGACTGCTCGACCCAGGGGTTCCCCGCCCAGTCGGGCTCGGTGGCCTCGGTGGCGGCGTGCTGCTCTGCGTGGCCGGCCTCGCCCTCGGCGGGCGTCGGGTCTCCCGCAGCCGGTACCGGCCCGACCCGTGGCAGTGGCCGGAGTGGACGGTCGCCGGCTGCGGCGTCATCACTGCTGTCGTGCTCAGCGCCGGCAGCGGCTACGACCCGGCCGCGCTCAACCCGAGCCTCTATCCGCTGCACTGGCCCAGCCTGCCCGCCCTACCGGCCGCCGCGATCCTCGTTGCCGCCCTCGCCGCGATCGCCGCACCGACACCGCCGCGTCCGCACCGCCCGGAGCCCGAACCTGTGGGACGCCGCGCCGCCGACACCGCAGGAGCACCCTCATGATCCGCTTCGAGCGTGTCAGCGTCACCTACGACGGCGCGCCCCGCCCCACCCTGCGCGACGTCGACCTCGACATCGACGAGGGAGAGCTGTGCCTGGTCGTCGGACACACCGGCGCGGGAAAGTCGACACTGCTCGGCGCGATCAACGGCCTCGTCCCGCACTTCACCGGCGGCACCCTGCAGGGCAGCGTCCGTGTCGCCGGCCGGGACACCGCGCACCACCCGCCGCGCGAGTTCGCCGACCTGGTCGGCGTGGTCGGGCAGGACCCGGTGGCCGGGTTCGTCACCGACACCGTCGAGGAGGAATTGGCCTACGGAATGGAGCAACTCGCCCTCGACCCACCAGTCATGCGAACCCGGGTAGAGGAAACCCTCGACCTACTCGGCCTCGCCGACCTGCGCCGCCGTGGCCTGCACGAACTCTCCGGCGGCCAGCAGCAACGCGTCGCGATCGGCGCCGCGCTCACCGCCCACCCACGCGTGCTCGTCCTCGACGAACCCACCTCCGCGCTCGACCCGACCGGCGCCGACGACGTCCTGGCCACCATCACCCGACTGGTCCACGACCTCGGCGTCACCGTCGTCCTGGCCGAGCACCGCCTGGAGCGCGTCCTGCCGTACGCCGACCGGCTCATCCACGTCGCCCGCGACGGCACCGTCCGCCACGGCGACCCGGCCACCCTCATCGCCGGCACCACCGTCGCGCCACCCGTTGTCGACCTCGGACGCCTGGCCGGCTGGTCACCGCTACCCCTGTCAGTACGCGACGCCCGCCGGCACGCGACAGCCCTGCGCGACCGGTTACCCCCGACCCCGCCGCGACCACACCGACACTCCCACGCCGACGCCCGCAACGCCCTGACCGCAGCCGGCGTGATCGTCCGCCACGGAGCGGTCGTCGCCGTCCGCGGCGTCGACCTGACACTGGTCCGCGGTGAGATCACCGCGCTGATGGGCCGCAACGGCTCCGGCAAGTCCTCGCTGCTCTGGGCCCTGCAAGGCTCGGGTCGCCGGGACGGCGGCAGCATCGCCGTCCCCCAGACCCCAGACGGCACCCTCGATCCGGGACGGGTCAGTGCCAGCCAGGCCCGCCGACTTGTCGGCCTCGTCCCGCAGACCGCCACCGACCTGCTCTACCTGGACACCGTCAACGCCGAACTCGACCAAGCGGACCGCGACGGCGCCGCACCGAGCACCGCCCGGCGTCTCCTCGACGCCATCGCCGCCGGCATCGACGGCGACAGCCACCCCCGGGACCTGTCCGCCGGGCAGCAACTCGCCCTGGTTCTGGCCATCCAACTCGCCGTCACCCCCGGCGTGCTGCTGCTCGACGAACCCACCCGTGGCCTGGACTACCAGGCCAAGGCCGCGCTGACCCGTACCCTCGACGACCTCGCCGCGCAGGGACGCGCCGTCGTCGTGGCCACCCACGACGTCGAGTTCGCCACCGCCACCGCCGACCGGGTCGTGGTCATGGCCGACGGTGAGATCGTCGCCGATGGTCCCGTCCCGACCGTGCTCACCGCGTCGCCGACGTTCGCCCCGCAGGTCGCGAAGATCCTCGCGCCGCTGCCGTATCTGACGGTCGGGCAGGTCGCCGCCGCCCTCGACAATCCGGAGGTACGTACGTGAGCACGCTGACCGTCGCCGTCCGCGTGCCCGGCCGCGCGGTGCTCGCGATCACCATGGCGTCGTTCCTGGGCTTCGTCGCGTTCCTCTGGCCGTTCGTCGTCGCACCGGGCACCTTCGGCTCCACCCAGACCCCGCCGCTGATGTTCGGGGTGCTGCTGCTCCTCGTCCTCGCCGTCATCTTCGCCGAGATCGCCGACGGCCGCATCGACGCGAAGGCCCTCGCCATGCTGGGCGTGCTGTCCGCGATCAACGCGGCCCTGCGACCACTCGGCGCGGGCACGGCCGGCATCGAGACGGTCTTCTTCATCCTCGTCCTCGCCGGTCGGGTCTTCGGACCCGGTTTCGGCTTCGCGCTCGGCTGCACGTCACTGTTCGCCTCCGCCCTGCTCACCGGGGGAGTCGGACCCTGGATGCCGTACCAGATGTTCGGCTGCGCCTGGGTCGGCATGTTCGCCGGCCTCCTGCCCAGGCTCCGGGGGCGGGCCGAGATTGTCCTGCTTGCCGCCTATGCCGCCGTCAGCGGGTACTTCTTCGGGTTCATGCTGAACCTGTCGTTCTGGCCGTTCTCGCTCGACCCGACCAGCTCCATCGCCTACCAACCGGGTCTACCCGCAGGGGAACAGCTCCAGCGGTACCTGACCTTCTTCACAGTGACCTCGCTGGGCTGGGACACCGGACGGGCGGTCACCACAGCCGTCCTCGTCGCCCTCGCGGGACCAGCCGTGCTGGGTGCGTTCCGACGCGCGGCCCGCCGGGCGCACTTCCAAGCGGCACCGACGTTCACCGCCGCCGCCGTGTCGACCTCGGCCCACTTTGAACCAGCCTCCGCTGGTCATGAATCTCAGACTTGATTGACGACATTGCGACGACAAACGGAGGAAGGTGTCCCCTGACCTGGCTCGATCTGGAGGTGGGCAACACCCCAACCTTGGTCGGAACTCGAAGGTAGACCAGGATCCAGACAGAGTCTGAGCACCGAGACCAACAGGCCTCGCCTGCGGAACAACCCGTCGCAGTCGATGACTACTCCGATGAGCCCTACTCGGCCGTCCTCCGCCGTCAATTGCGAGACCGCCAGAACATCTTCCCAATGGTCACGGGCGAGTACGTCGGAGCCAGCCCGTCGTCGCAGCTATTCTCCCGGCCTGCAGGTGTGGGTGGGAGGAGAAACGATGTACCTCGCGGAGTTGGAGCTGTCCGGATTCCGTGCGTTTACCAAGGCCCGAATTCCATTACGACGCGGTGTGACCGTGTTGCTGGGTGAGAACAGCGCTGGGAAGTCGGGCGGTATGGACGCCCTGCGGCTTGTGACGGATCCACTTGATGGCCGGCGTTCGCTGTGGGCTGACCCTGACGATGTGTGCCGTACCGGGGAACACGCCGGTTTCACACTCCGCATGAAGCTGCGCGGCACCGTGGCGGAACTCGCCCCCTATAGCGACGCATTCACGTCACCGGCGGCCATTTCTGGTGAGGCCGAGGCGTGCTACGCCCTCACCTACGAACCACCCAGCGCCGCGGAGACGCGGGGCAGAACGAGCTGGACGGTCGGCAGCGGCGCGGTGGCCGACGACCCTGACCCTGGCGCGCGGAACCGGCTACGCCACGTCTACCTGCCACCGTTGCGCGACGCCATCCGCGAGCTGGGATCGGCCGGTACCTCCCGGATCCGGGCGATCATGGCGCGCCTGTTGGACGACGAAACCTTCGTCGATGAGCGCGGAGATCGCCACGATCGCGAGCGCTTCCAGACCGCGGTCGGCGACCAACTGCGCAACATCGAGGCCAATCCCGTCCTCCAGCGAGCCGCGCAGATGGTCAACGAACCCCTCGCTGAGCTCACCAGTGGCGCCCATGAGCAGGTCACCGATCTTGGCTACGGGCGGGCGGACCTCGCCAGTCTGGTGAAAGGGCTGCGGATACGCATGGCGGATGCCGGGGTGGTGCCTCGTGAGCTGGCCGAGTCCGGGATGGGGTATGCGAACCTCGCCTACATCGCCACCGTCCTGACCCACCTGCATGCGGCGGCCCAGGCTGACCTGACGCTGCTACTCCTCGAGGAACCAGAGGCACACCTGCATCCACAGCTGCAGGCGGTCCTGCTGGACTACCTCTCCCGTACCGCACATAACTCCCAACAAGCGCCTGGCAACGGTTGGCTGGGCCGCATCCAGGTGGTGGTCACCACCCACGCGCCGCTCTTGGCGGCACACACCGACGTGGCGGACATCGTCGTGCTGCAACGCCGCCCGGTCAGCCCGAGTGAGTCTCGCCCCGTCGACCCCTCTGCGAAGAGCATGCCGGTCAGGTTCACCGCATCGGCGGTCGCCGTAGCCGAACTCGGCCTGCCGCCCAGCGACGAAGCGCGCGTGAACCGCTACCTCGACGCCACCCGCAGCAGCATGCTGTTCGGCCCCCGCACCATCCTGGTCGAAGGGATCGCCGAGGCCATCCTGCTACCCGCGATGGCGAGGAAACTGTTCAACGGACGAGATTGGACGCGCTTCGTCGGCTCCACCATCATCGCGATCGACGGTGTCGATTTCGCCCCCTACCTGCGGATGCTGCTCACCATGACACCGTCGGGCCGCATCGCCGAGCGCGTGGTCGTGCTCACCGACACTGATCCCGGCAAGCGCCATGACCCCCTCGGAAAGCTCCACCGCCTGATCGCAAGCCTCAACGCGACCGACGCCGCCACGGTTTTCGCCGCGCCCAGCACGCTGGAACCAGAACTTCTGGAAGCGGGCAACGCTGGTTTCTGGCCCGCCTGGGCCGCGCAGCGCCCAAGCGCGGCCCGAAGGTCAAAGCCAAGATCGACGCTGCTGACGATGCCGACGAACGAGCCCGCATCCTGATCGCCGCGATGAAGAACACCAAGCTGCGCAAGGGCGACTTCGCGCAGGACTTCCTCGACCAGACCATGAGCGGCGACCACCCGTTGCAGGTGCCGCCCTACATCCGGGAGGCGCTGACATGGCTGGTGGCAACACCATCATGACCGCACCGGCCACCGCCATCGCGGACGACCTGCACCAGCGTCGCGCGTCAGCTATCGCCCAACAGGACACCGTCGTGGCCACTACCGCACCCCGCGCGGTCCTCGCCTGCCCGGGCGCCGGTAAGACCCGCACCATCGTCGGCCGCACGCCGTAGCGCGGTAAGCATCGTCGCGTCGTGTTTGCGGAAGAAGACCCAGCGTGCTGGAGATCTGCGGCGGCGTCGGGAGTTGGAGCAGCGGACCACTGGGTGGACGGTGTCGCTGGACCTGGCGGGCAGCACGACGGGCCTGGTCCCGGCGGTGGGGGTACCGCTGTTGCGGCTGCTAGCGGAGGAGTCCGGGCTGCGGGCCGGGTTGTCTCACGCGTTGCACCGGACGGGTTTCCACCCGGTCCACGACCGGGGTCAGGTCGTGACCGATGTCGCGGTCGCGCTCGAGCACGGCGCGAGGAATGTGGCCGCCGCGACCAGGGTGCTGGAGCAGGCTCAGGTGGTGTGCGGGCCGGTCGCGTCGACGGCGACGGTGTGGCGGGTCTTCGATGAACTCGATGAGCCGGCGCTGGCCCGGCTGGCGGCGGTCCGAGCCACGCAGCGCCGGAAGGTGTGGGCCGTGTGGCCGCCCGCCCGGCTGGTTTCCCCTGGCTGGACGTGGCCGGGCAGGCGTGGGACGGGTGGATCGTGGTCGATGTCGATGCGTCGCTGGTCGAGTCGCATTCGGACAGACAAGCCCTTGCGTACCAGATTCCGTCTGACGTAGATCTGGCCGTGAATCGCCGTCGGTGTCGCCTGCGACCCTCACCGCTCCGTCCAGACTGGATCTCTGCCATGACCGCTCGCCGCGCTTACCCGTCCGACATCTCCGACGCCCGCTGGGGCGCTGATCTCACCGACCCTGCTCGCCTGGCAGCAGGCCCGCATCGACCGGCGACCCACAGGCGGGCCGGCCCGCACTGACGTCCGAGAGGTGTTCAACGCCATCCTCTATGTCAACCGGACCGGGATCGCCTGAAAGTACCTGCCTCATGGCTTTCCGCCACACACCACGGTGTACTACTGCTATGGCGCCTGGCGAGACGAAGGCATCTTCGCCCAGCTCAACGTCGACCTGACCGCCCTGGCCAGGGTGAAGGCCGGCCGCGATGCGCAGCCCACCGCCGCGGTCGTCGATACACAGAGCGTGAAGACGTCCACGAACCCGCCGACCAACACGCAGGGAACCGACGTGGCCAAGAAGATCGTCGGACGCAAACGCAGCGTAGTCACCGACACCCTCGGGCTGCTACTGGCCGTCATCGTCATGGCCGCCTTCGCAACCGAAAACACCGCCGGAATCTTTGCCTTGGAGCAGTTCAAGGCCACCCATCCCACCGTGACTAAGACGTGGGTGGACGCCGGCTTCAAAACCAAGTTCGTCGAACACGCCGCTACTCTCGGTATCGATGCCGAGGTCGTACCGCGCAACACCGAAACGCGAGGCTTCCACGTGGTCAAACGCCGCTGGTTCGTGGAGAGAATGCTGGGCTGGCTGATGCTGTACCGCAGACTCGTCCGCGACTACGAGACCCTCCCGGCCAGCTCCGAAGCCATGATTCACATCGCGATGATCGACAACGTCAGCCGCCGCATAACGGACGAAGCCACCCCTACCTGGCGAGGTGCATACTAGTAGATCAAGAACAAATCGAACGTCCTCTCACTGGACGTTTGTTTCGCGTTCGCGTCAGTAGCGGCCGATTTACGTCTCGACCTCGTCAGCGCAATATGCCGGACCTGGCCTGGAATAACCACATCCTGGTCAGCTCTGCCTTGACCAGAATCAGAGCATTTCAGCCCGCGATCGCGTCTGATTCACTTTCGCCCGACATCGACGTACATGAGGTCCGTCGATCCGTCCCCAGACGCCGTACGCCTGAATCATGACCGCGCGACGAGCCTATCCGTCCGACCTGTCCGACGCCCGATGGGCCCTGATCGCACCCCGCCTCACCTCCTGGCACCAGGCCCGCACCGACGCCGGCGTCAGCGGACGCACCCCCACCCACGACCTGCGCGAGATCTTCAACGCCATCCTGTACGTCAACCGCACCGGCGTTGCCTGGCGTTACCTGCCCCACGACTTCCCGCCCCACCCGACGGTCTACGGCTACTTCGCCGCCTGGAGCAAGGAAGGCATCTTCACCGAACTCAACTACCAGCTCACCGGCCTCGTCCGCGACCACCACGGCCGCACCATCGCACCGACCGCGTCCATCATGGACAGCCAGAGCGTGAAGACCTCCACCAACGTCCCGCTCTCGACACAGGGCATCGACGCCGGGAAGAAGATCGTCGGCCGCAAACGCGGCATCATCACCGACACCCTCGGCCTACTCCTCGCCGTCATCGTCACCGCCGCCAGCGCCAGCGACAACACCATCGGCATGGACCTACTCGACCGGGCCACCACCGCCCACCCCACCCTCACCAAGACCTGGGCCGACGCCGGCTTCAAGAACCGCGTCGTCGAACACGGCGCCGCACTCGGCGTCGACGTCGAAATCGTCACCAAAGACCCACAGGTCAAAGGCTTCAGCGTGGTCAAACGCCGATGGGTCGTCGAACGCACCATCGGCTGGCTCATGCACCACCGACGACTCGTCCGCGACTACGAAACCCGTCCAGACAACTCCGCCAGCATGATCACCCTCGCCATGATCGACAACCTCGCCAAACGCCTCACCACCGAAACCACCCCAACCTGGCGAGACGACTAAAACCACAACACACGCAAAATACGTGAATCAGACGTCCTCTGAGATCACCAACCCCGCGTACGGCCTGCTCAAGGCTGCGGTCCTCACGCGCCGACAGCGCGACGGGCCGTGCCGGAGTCAGGAGCCGAGGCCGGCGGCCCGCGCCATGTAGTCGGCGTACCAGCTCGGCCAGCCCGGGTCCTCGTGACCGAGCACGGCCTCGTGCAGGCCGTGCGCCACAGCGGCGTCGCGCAGAGCCTGTTCCACCTCGGGAACCGAGCCGTAGACGACGTGGGAGACACGTCCCGGATGCCGCGCGGTGACCTCCTGGAGCACGAAGCCGTTGCCGTCCGGGTCGCAGAACGACGCGAACGAGCTGTACGACCGCCGATCAGGCTGTGGGCCGGTCACCCGATCGCGGGTGCCGGCGTGGTGGAAAACGCCACCGGCGTCGTGGAAGACCTCGCTCACCTCGATCCCACGGGCGACCAGCTCCGCCCGGGCGGCGACGACATCATCCACCACGAGGTGTACGCCCTGCACCGATCCCGGTGCGGCGTCGGACACTCCCTCCCCGATGATCAGTGAGGAAGCCGAGCCGGGCGGGGTGAAGTGCACGACGCGGAAGCCGTCCGGGGCGACAAAGTCCACGTCCTGCCGGAAGCCAACCTTCTGGTAAAAATCCCTGGCCCGGTCCAGGTCTGAAACCGGCAGGACGATGACCTCGAGCTTGAAATCCACGATCTTCACTCCTTCGCCGCGCAGGACGCCGTTCGACGTCCGGTCCTCACCGTCGCGCACCGGACTCGGGTGTCGCCCCAGGGAGAACCCCTGGCAGGTGCCCTGGCCCTTACCGGCCTGGCGCGAATCGTGGCCGCGTGGAGGAATTCGGCGACAGCGGTCCCGGTGATCGTCACGCTGCCTGGTCTTCGACGACCAGCGCCAGGGCAGGCCGACGGGTCGGGCTGATCGGAGTCCAGTGCCTGCGCCAGGGTGTCTCCCTGGGGCGATGGAACGGCGCGGCCGGGAGAGTCGTCCGGGTAACCGCCAAGACCGGCAGAGAGCTGACCCTCGGATGTCTTCCCTCCTTCGCATCTACCTCGTCCGTGGCCTCGTCGCGATCGGCTGGGCCGCCGGATTCTCGGCCGTCAGCGATTCGCTCACGGTCACTACCGTCGTTCTTCTGATCGCCTACCCACTCATCGACGTGGTGGCCTCGCTGCTCGACGCCCGCGAGGATCCCGGCACCCCGGCCCGTCAGCTACAGATCTTCAACACCACGCTCAGCGCCCTCGCGGCCCTCGCCCTCGGGCTGGCAGCCGTCAGCGGGATCGGCGCCGTGCTCTTCACCTTCGGCGTCTGGGCGATCGTCTCCGGCGTGGCTCAGTTCACCGTCGCCGTCCGCCGCAACAGCCCGGAACTCGGCCGCCAGTGGCCGATGCTGATCGCGGGCGCCCTCTCGGTCATCGCTGGTGCGACGTATCTGCCCGCCGCCCTCGGCGCGGAACCGAGCCTCGGCATGCTGATCCTCTACACCGCGGCCGGCGGTGTCTTCTTCGTCCTACAGGCCGCGACCCTGGCCTGGCGGCTCCGCCAGCGGACCGTGCGGGTCTGATCGACTTTCGACGCCGTGGTGGTGAAGCCCAGCTGCCCTCACGGCACGCCGCCGGCTAGCGGGCGCCCTGACGGCCGACATCGTGGCCGCGCTGTGGCCCGAGTGGTGCGACGGCCTAGTCTCGGTGAGCGGTTATCTGGTCGCCGGCCAGACGCGTGCGGGCGCATCCAGGCACCATCAACGAAGGGCGCAGATCGACCCGAATTCCACGGGGTGGTCAAAGTAACCCGTGAGCTCGTGGGTCGGTCTGCGGTCTGCCCGTCAAGTTGAGCCGGAATGCGCCACTCGCTTACTACCAGCTCGGGATGTGACCGCTTCGAGCCGTGTTTTTGCCGCCACTCCGGCGCGACCGTCACCGAAAGCTTCTACCGACCGACGCTGGCCAGCGCCCCGGCGAGGCGCAGTCATCACGGACCGGATCGGTGATGCCAAGCCCGTGCAGCCTTAGCTGGAGTTGGTCGAATCGGGAGCGGCGTTGCCGCCGCTGCTGGCGGCGGTGCGTTGACGAGGACCTGCACCAGATCGTGCAGTTGTTGGACGAAAGCGCCTTGATCCATACCGGTGAGTGCCGGGGTCGCGATGATCTTTCGCATCAGCCACACTCCGGCGATCAGGGAGAGAAGCAGTTCCGCGCGTGGGGCGGCATCGGGCCCGGTCAGGTGCCGTCCAGCGAGCGAAGACGGTGAACGCGTGGCCATCTGTGTTCATCAAACTCTGTGGTGGCCGACGCCACAACGTCGAACCCGGCTAGCGCCGAACGTCTGGGGAGTTACGACGCATCATGAATTTCGATCGCATGACCATCGAGCAGAGACAGGATCGCCTGGCAGCCCTGTACACCGAACACGCCGGGCCGCTGCTGAAGTTCCTGCGGCGGCTCACCAAGGGTGAGCGAACGTCGGCCGAGGATTTTCTGCAGGAGACGATGATCCGCGCGTGGCGAAACCTGGAAACCGTGCCCACCGAGTCTGTAAGCCAACGGCGCTGGCTGTTTACCGTCGCCCGCCGTATCGCTATCGACGCCATGCGGATGCGTCACGCCCGGCCCAACGAGACTTCGTTGCATGACTACACCAATATTTCGGCCACTGACGACACGAGTGAGATAGTGCTTGCGGCCGATGCGCTACGGCAGGCCGCCCGCGACCTGAGCCCCGCTCACCGGGCCGTCCTGTCCGAACTCTACTTCGTCGGTTGCACGATTCAGGAGACCGCTCTCAAACTCGGCCTCCCGGTCGGCACGGTCAAATCTCGGGCGCACTATGCGCTGCGCTGCCTGCGCGCGGCATCCTTCACGGCCGCCGCCTGACGGTGCCGTAGCCGGGGCGGCGGGAGGGGCACCGCCGCGGCGTATTTCTTCTCAAGTGTCGCGGCACATCAAGTTCATCCAACGAGCCAGAACCCCGACAACTTTGTCACCAGCAGGCCGGGCCTGAATGAACGAGCCGGCCGGTCGGCCCGTCTTGAACGGTGAGGCACAGAGCCCTCAGCAGATGTAGACCGAAGTCCGGACGAGTCGATCGACGTTGGGAACGTCCATGAATGAAAGGTTTCAGGTTTTGCGATTCTCAGTCCTCGGCCCGGTGCCTGCGTGGCGCGGCGACCGTGAACTCAATCTCGGACCGCGGCAACAGCGGCAGATTCTCGCGCTGCTACTGATCCAGGCGGCCGTAACGTCACCGGGCACGAGTTCGTCGAGATGCTCTGGCGAACCCGAGGCACCCGCCAGCTCTCTCAACAGCTTCCACCGGTCCCTCGGTTCGCTGTGGCACATTGTCGAGCCGGGACTACCCGCCCGCGCCGAAGGCTCGATCTTGGTACGGCGCGACGTGGTCCACCGTCTCATGGCGACGCAGGCGTGCATCGACCTCCTCACGTTGCGCCGGCTAGCTGCCGAGGCCCACGAAGTCGAACGGCTGGGCCTGCGGCACCTGGCGATCGAGCGTTATCGGCAGTCCCTCGGACTGTCTCCAGGCCGACCAGGTTCCAACTCCAGGGCCGACCAGGTTCGAAAGGATGTCAATGCCGACGATCGACATGCCCTCCAGCTGAACTTTGCGGTCGCCGGAACGTCGTACAGCACATGACCGAAACAGCGAACACGCCGACCGCCGCGGCGATGATGGACCGTCTCGAGCGCAACAGTGGACGCCACCCCGGCTATCGCCGCCTACAGGCACGCGGCATCTGCTGTCAGGGTGTCTTCACGCCGTCCAACGAGGCCGCCGAGTACACCACCGCAGCGCACCTGCAGGGCGGGCCCGTTCCGGTGACCGTGCGTTTCTCCGCGGGCGAGACCGACCCCGCAGTGCCGGACACCGCGCGGGTCATCCGCAGCCTAGCCGTCCGGTTCCACCTGCCCCAACAAGACAACACCGACCTGCTCGCAGTCTCCCTTCCGGTCTTCCTGGCGCCGACCGCCGAAGACTTCTACGAGATGCTCGACGCCGTACGACTCGACCCGGTCACCGGCGGCCTCGACCCCGCTCGGGTCGGCGCGTACATCGGCAAGCACCCCCAAACCGCAGCCGCGTTCGGAGCCATCGACACTGCCCCACCTGCCAGCTACGCCACCCTCGGCTACTCGGCGCTGCACGCCTACATCTGGGTCAACAAAGACGGATTGCGGCAGCCGGTCCGATACACCTGGGATCCGGACGAGAAGATCACGCGACTGTCCGACGAAGAGCTTGCCGATCGCGGGCCGCACTACCTCACCGAGGAAATCCATGACCGTTTGAGCCGAGGCACCGCCGCGTTCTCGCTGCGGGTTCAGCTTGCCGCTGAAGGAGACCCGACGCACGACTCGACTATCGCCTGGCCGGATCACCGCAAAATGATCGTGGCCGGGCGTCTCGAACTCACCTCCGTGGTCGACGACCCGGACTCCCGGGACGCGTACGCCTTCGATCCGACCCGGCTGACGTCCGGCATCGAACTCTCCGATGACTCACTGCTTCACTACCGCAAGACCGCCTACGCCGAGTCGCACCGCCGGCGTGCCACGGAGGGCCGCTGACGACGGCGTTGATCGCTGGCTGGGCGCCACATGCTCGGGGTACGCCGATTTGGTGAGTATGGGGAGGCAATCGACCGTGCGTTCGTGCCCTTGACCGCGACGCCGCTCGGGGATCTGCCGTTTCGCGCGCCAGAGTCAAAGGGGCCGGTGGCGAGGCTTTACGGATCACGACGGTTGCCGCCGGTCCGCATCAGGTGCGACGTATGCTCGCGCTGATTAGGGATGCCCGCAACGGATGTGCTGGCCACCCTCCAGGTGGCCAGCCCCTCCGAGGTCGAACAGGACTGCCGTGCAGGGCGGGATGGACCCCGGTTACCTGATGTTCTGCGACAGCGCCCGGCCGTTCGCCTGCACCTTCGCGGAGACGTTCGAGCAGATAGTGGTGCAGATGGCGAGGCGGTCGGTTTCAGAGGGCGTGCTACGGCGGCCACCGCGCGCCGCCCGACAGCACCCAGGCCCGACCGCGGGTGCGGACTGGGCCGTGGCCGAGTTCGACCTCCCGGCTCTGGCCGAAGCCGGCTACGACCGTGCAGTTGCACGGCCTCAAGAGCCCGACCCAGCAGGCCGCCGCCCGCGAACGCCTCGCGGTGAGTCACCCCCGCTTTCATGGAGCTTCTTGATCATGGTCTGATCGCCGTGGGGGAGCAAGTCGTCCGTGGCAGCACCGAAGAAGTACCCCGACGAGCTACGTCATCGCGCTGTGCGCTTGCATCGCGAGTCGGACTCGAAGCGCGGGTCGAACTACACGCAAACGCTCCCGACGAAGCCGGTGCACCGGGCCGGTGGAGCTCTCGCGGGTCACAGTGATGGCTGCGGCTGCGGCTGCGCCGTCGCCTTGGGCGCGATCCCAGGTCGTGTCGCCGCCGCAGGTGCGGCGCTGGCGATTGAGGAAGCGGCCCACCGCAACAACCAAGATCAGCCGTCAATGTGACACCGCCGACCCCTGGTGCCGGAGAAGCGGGATTCCGGACCGAGGCCGAACTTCGGTGGCGGCTCCCGGTTGTCACGACGGGCCGAGGCCGTTGAGGAAGGTCTCCACGACCAGGTCGGCCGCCCGTGGGGGAGCCGTTTCGGGGAAGTGGTGGGCGGCGGTCTCCACCAGCTGGTCGAGGACCGCCCGCGCCCAGGCGGGAGAGGTGTCGGGGCGAAGGTAGCCCTCATCGGAAGCGCGTTGGAGGAAGTCATCCAGTCGCTGACTCTGCTGCTGACGTCGACTGTCGGCGGCGGGATCCGCGCGCATCATGCGGCGGGTGTCGACGGGCCAGTCACGGCTGACCGGAATGATCCCTTCCACGTAGCGGTGCAATGCGACCGCTACCGGTGCCTCCGTAAGCCGTGCATCGTCGAGGACTCGCTCCGCGGAGTCGAGCTTGGCCTGGAAAACAGCGCTCAGCAGGGCTTCGCGATTGGCGAAGCGGCGGTGCACGGTGGTCCGGTCCACTCCCGCCGCGCTGGCGATGGCGGAGATCGAGGTGCTCGGGTCTTCCGCCAGCAGGCGGGCCCCGGTGCGCAGGACGGCAGCGAGGTTGCGGGCGGCGTCAGCTCTCATGATAGCTCCAAGCGTAACAGTGGTAGTAGATAACCTCACGATCATCATCGCCGATGAGCTGTTCGAGTCCGTTAGTGCTACAGTCAAGTCGTGGTTAGGTGAAAATCTACTACGCCTATCTCGCGGCACAGGCAGGCTGAATCCGAGTGGGTTCAGTTCTAGACAGAAGGAGGTGCCATGGCACGGACATGGCTGATCACCGGCGGTTCCCAGGGTCTCGGGAAGGCCCTGACCCTGGCGGCACTCGGGGCAGGCGATCGAGTTGCGGTGACCTCGCGCAACCCACATTCGCTGACAGACCTGACTCGGGAGCACCCGGAGCGACTCCTGACCCTGCTGCTGGACGTCACCTCGCCTGAGGCGTGCCGCAAAGCGGTCGCGGCGGCCGTCGACAAGTTCGGTTCCCTCGACGTGGTGATCAACAATGCCGGTTACGCCGCCAGCAGTTCGGTGGAGGACTTCCCGGAGGATGAGTTCCGGGCGCAGGTTGATGCGAACCTGTACGGAACCGTCAATGTGACCAGGGCGGCGCTGCCGGTCATGCGCCGCCAGCGTGCCGGACACATCGTGCAGATCTCGTCCATCGGCGGGCGGGTCGGCGGCACCCCGGGCCTGAGCGCCTACCAGACGGCGAAATTCGGCGTCGAGGGCTTCTCTGAGGTGCTGGCGAACGAGGTCGCCCCGCTGGGCATCAAGGTGACGATCGTCGAGCCGGGCGGCATCCGTACCGGTTGGGCCGCCGGGGCCGCGACGGCCTCTGGTCACCTCAGCGAGGGCTACGAGCAGACCGTCGGCGCGTGGTTGGAACGGTTCGCGTCCTACGCCGGCAACGAGCCTGGTGACCCGGCCCGGATGGCAAAGGCGATCGTCGACATCCTCGACGTGCCGGAGCCCCCGCGCCGACTGCTGCTCGGCAGCGACGCCTTGGAGATCGCGTTGAACTCGGGCGAGGAGCGCAACACGGAGGCCCGGACGTGGGCCGAGGTCAGCCGTTCCACGGACCACCCGGTTAAGTCCTGACCGCCAGAGCCCGGCGACCTGCGGACTGTTCGTGCCGAGCATGCGCTCAGGTCGCTTGTCGCGGCTCGGTGTGGAGGGCGCAGCCGTGCCCCGAAATTCCGTGAAAGTGTGGGGTGAGACGCAATGACAAAGACACTCTTGGTGACCGGAGCGGGTGGAGGCCTGGGTCGGCACCTGGTCGATGCCGGGCTGCAGGCCGGGCACAACGTGCTTGCGACGGATTTGACCACCGACGTCCTGCCGGTGCCCGACCAACAGCAGGACCGGTTGCGCGTACTCGCCGTCGACGTGACCTCCAGCGCTGACGCACGGACGGCGGTCCAGTACGCGGTCAGCGAGTTCGGCCGCCTCGACGTGCTGGTGAACAGCGCCGGATACCGCAGCGTCGGCTCGATTGAAGACATGCCGGAGGACGAGTTCCGCCGGACCGTCGAGATCAATTTCTTCGGTGCGGTCAACATGGTGCGGGCCGCCCTGCCGGTGTTACGCCCACAGCGCTCCGGCAGCATCGTGAACGTCTCGACGATTGGCGGCCGACGACGCGCCCAGGCCGGCCTGGCGGCATATCAGGCGGCCAAGTGGGCGCTGGGCGGTTTCACGGAGATCCTCGCGCGCGAGGTGGGGCCGATCGGCATCCACGCCACCCTGGTCGAGCCGGGCGGCATTCGGACGCCGTGGGCGGCTGCCCCGATGTCCGTGCCGCCGATGCAGGACGAGTACGACGAGACAGTCGGGGTTTTCGCGCGGACATACCGCAACAATCAGGACGTACAGCGCGGCGACCCCGCAAAGATGGCGCGTGTGATCCTGCGGATCACGGAGGAGCCGCAGCCGCCGGTTCGGCTACTCCTGGGCTCGGACGCGGCCTGGCTCGCGCCGCTGATCGCCGAGGCCAGGGCCACGGAGGACGCCGCGTGGCGTGAGGTGAGCCAATCCACGGATCTCGACGGTCTCGGCGACTTCGCCGAGACCTCGGTCGCCGAGATGGTCCGCCCCCCAACCTCCCCAACCAACTAGGGCGCAGGCTCCACCGCGCCTGACACCCACTCACCCTTCACCAGAAAGACGTGATTGATGATTGTCCGCGACAAGCTCTACATCGGCGGTACCTGGATGACGCCCAGCAGTTCGAGCCTGCTGGAGATCCGCTCCCCGCACGACCAGTCCGTGCTCGGCCAGGTGGCCCAGGCCGCCAACACCGACGTGGACGCGGCTGTCGCCGCCGCCCGTGCGGCGTTCGACAACGGGCCGTGGCCGCATACGATGCCGGAGGAGCGCCAAGAGATCATCCGCCGCTACGACGCGCTGCGCGCCGCGCGGGCCGACGAGATTGCGGCAGCGATCTCGGCCGAGAACGGATCGGCCGGCTGGTTCACGAAGGCCGGTCAGCCCTTCCTGACCCGGCAGGTCAACGCCTACCTGAAGGCGGCCGAGGAGCTCGGCTGGGAAGAGGTCGTCGAGCCCTCCGATCCCACGGTGGCTTTCGACACCATCGTCCGGCGCGAGGCGATCGGCGTGGTCGCCGCGGTCATCCCGTGGAACTCGCCGTTCTCCGCCGCCACCGCCAAGCTGGTGCCCGCGCTGCTGGCCGGTAACACCGTGGTACTGAAGGTCTCCCCGGAGAACTCGCTGAGCATGATGTTGCTTGCCGACCTCTGGCACGAGGCCGGCCTGCCCGATGGCGTGCTCAGCATTCTGCCAGCGGACCGGGAGACCAGCGAATACCTCGTCTCGCACCCGGACGTTGACAAGATCTCGTTCACCGGGTCGACCCGGGCCGGCCGTCGTATCGCCTCGATCGCCGGGGAGCACCTCAAGCGGGTTGGCCTGGAGCTGGGCGGCAAGTCCGCCGCCATCATCCTGGCCGACGCCGACCTGTCCGCGGTGATGCAGGGGCTGCGCTTCGGTTCCCTGGGCAACAACGGCGAGGCCTGCATCCTGCAGACCCGGATCCTGGCTCCGCGTAGCCGCTATGACGAGGTCGTCGCGGCGCTCAAGGAGATGGTGGAGTCGCTGAAGGTCGGAGATCCGTCCGAGCCGGACACCTTCGTCGGCCCGATGATCCGGCCGGACCAGCAGCAACGCGTGATCGACTACATCAAGCTGGGTATCGCGGAAGGCGCCCGCCTGGTGACCGGTGGCCCCGAGGTGCCCCAGAGCCTGGAGCAGGGCAACTACGTCACCCCGACCGTCTTCGCCGATGTCAAGAACAGCATGCGCATCGCGCAGGAGGAGATTTTCGGCCCGGTCCTGGCTGTGATCGCCTATGACGACGAAGACGAGGCAGTGCGGATCGCCAACGACTCCGACTACGGTCTCTCTGGTGGAATCTGGACTACGAGCCCCGAGCGGGCCCTGGACATAGCCCGCCGGCTGCGTACTGGCACCGTCACAGTGAACGGCTCGCCGATCAGCTTCGACGGCCCGTTCGGCGGTTACAAGGCCAGCGGCCTCGGTCGCGAGTACGGCAAGGTCGGCCTGACCGGCTACGTCGAGCACAAGACGGTCACCCGCCTGCGGTGACAGCCGACGGTGGGCTTTGAATCGCTGGTGCGCCCCGGTCCCCGCCGGCCGCATCCGTGGCGCTCACCACCTGCGCCCCCGCTCGGCCGCAGGCAAGGTGCCCCAACTCCTCGCGACTTTCGTCGGGCAGGAAATCCAGTGCCAGGCTCCGGAGGATATAGCCCAGCGGCGGCGCGCAGGTCTCCTTCGAGGATTAGCCTCGGTCTTTCACTCGAGTGGGAATCCATAGCTGCTGTTCGATGAAGTTGGTTGGCGTTTCTGTTCCTCCGTGTTGCTGGTTGGGGCGTGGGTCTCGAAGCAGCCGGTGGGTCGGGGTAGTGCGGCGAGCTTGTTGAATGCGCTGGTCGGGGCGTCGGTCCAGGGCCAGTTGGCGGCGATGGCGAGTCGTGTCCGGCGGGCGGTGCGGGTGATTCGGGCTGCGACGTGCAGGAGCCGGTAACGCAGCTTCTTGGGCTCGGCTGTGGCCAACTCGCCGTCCAGGAGCAGGTTCTGGGTCCAGGCGAGCAGGTCGATACCGGTCAGGGCGAGTTGCAGCCAGGCCTGGTTGATAGCGAACACCCGGGACGGGAACCGGCCGAAGCCGGTGTTCTTGCCGGTGCGGATGCGGTCTTCGACGCGGGCGTGCGCGCGGTGTCGGGCCTCCAGGTGCTGGATGCTGCCGCCGCCGGGTGGGGTGTCGGTGGCGACGACCTGATGCCGCCAGCCTTCGATGGTGTCGAGGACAGTTGGGCGCCGGGGTGCGGGCGTTCCCGGCGGACCCGGAACCGGGTGCCCTCCGGCCAGCCGGCGGCGTCGACTAGGCCGGTGATCTCGCAGACCTGCGCGTGATCTCGCACGTCACCATCGGTGTCGACGGCGGGGACCCAGCCGGTCGCAGCCCGGATCGCCGCACGCACACCTTCGGTGATCGCGGCACCGACGGAGAACCGGATGTCCAGGTGTTGCTCGCGCAGGCCGCGGATGTGAGCGCGGAAGCCATGGCTGGAACCAGTCGAATCGGCGCGCAGCAGGATCGGGGTGCCGTGCCGGCGGGCGTCGGGAATCTGAACGAGTGCCTGGTTGAGCGAGCAGGCCAGCGTGTATGTCTCCGGCAAGGACGACCCTGGCAAGCGGCGAGTCTTCGACCACCCTGGCCTGCGCGTGATGGCCGCCTCTCCGGAGCACATCTTCGCGGTGAAAGCGCTCGCGGCGCGAACCCGCGACGTGGACGACCTTCGCGCCCTGGCGGCGCTGGCCAAGGTAACGACGGTGGACGACGCTATACGTCTGTGTGCCGACTTTTACCCCGACGAAGCGATCTCGCCACGAGCAATGGGAGTTATCCGCGAACTTCTCGGATGATTCGGACCCCTGGCAGCGCGGCGGTCAACGTGATCACTTTCGATGGCTCAGGCCTCTGAGCAGGATCCTTACCTGTTCGCCAAAAGCGCGCAAAACGTGACCGTGCAGCGCGGCGCTTGCTCAGAATCCTATCGGCGGTTGTTCGCCTCGGACATGGAACAGTTGGTGCCGTCGGGGGAGAGGTGTTTCGGGAATCTGCCGTTCCTGTTCAGGGTCAGGGACGTGCGACGGCACGATGGGCACATCTGACGGCTGCGTAGACGCCTGCACTGCCGTGGGATATCACGATCCGCCGTGTGACGAGTCGTTCCCGAGCCATTGCATTCTTTCTGGGCGCCGTAGCTGAACAAGCCATACGTCTCTTCACCGTAATGCTTCGGCAAAGTCTTGATCTTCGTGAGCTTCAGGCGCAGACAACAGACGTCACAGTGGGCCAAGGGTAGCGACCTTCCGTAGTGGATGCTCCCGGCACCGATCGGCGTCCACGGGGGATTTGCCAATGCATCCGCGGTAACGCTTCAAGGCTGATGCGCGGGGGAGCCGTGAGCAGATGCTGCCCGAGGCCCGATCGGGGTCCCCTCTACTCAGGGACAACGCATGTTGAGCCATGCACGGGAAGTATCGATCAGGGTGCGCAGGGTCAAGTGGGTGATGGTCTGCGAGAAGCAGGTGCGGGGTGGCCTCCAGGCCTGCCACGGCCTGGTATGCCAGCCTGCTCGTCAGGGCTTATGCCGTCGCCATGACTGGCTGTACTACCCCAGCTCCGACACCGCGACGCCGGCGACTCATCCGGATCCAGACCCTCGCCCTGGCGGTGCGAGCGCAGATCTGCGCGTTGCGGGAACCTCGTTGCATGGCGTTGGTCGGCGCCGGATGCTCTGGCGCTGTGCGCGGTTGTGGTGAATTTCAGAGTTCGACGAAGGCGGGGAACCTGGTGCGCCTGCTACCGAAGAACGCGAGCGGCACGGGTTGCCGTCAACGCCGGTCGACTGAGACTCACCAGGACCCCTGCGGTGGGGCTCAAGCTTGATGCCTGCACGTTCATTCTGGTCAGTCGATAACCGAGCCAGCTGGCTGGCAAGATTGGACCATACGCGGCCCGACTTCGATTCATGCTCACTCGTGGTAATGGGCGCGCGAGGTTGAGCCAACCCTGAACGTGTCGTAATCTATGAGCATATGCACCCGCATATGGAGCACCGGTGATACGTACAAGAGTTCGAATCCCCCCTCGGACACCAAATGTCGTGGAAAATCACGATAAATAGGACAGCCCGGCTGTCCTATTTGGTTCTACTTAGTACCAAATGTGGTAAACCTTGGAAGCGGCTACCCGGCTATGATTGGCCGCATCTGTCCGATTCGGTGACAGGAAATGGCGTCTCTTCGGCGCGCAGACGTCGTAGATTCACGGTGGTGAGCATGCCGGAGCTGCGGCTCACCGTCGGTACGGGTCGATGATCTCCTTGGGGTGCAGCGCGGGGGCGGTGAGCTCACGCAGTGTCGGCGAGGTGAGGTAGAACCTGCCCCGGGTTTCGCCGTGCTGTTCGAGCATGCCTGCCCGGACGAGGGCGCGAAGGTCACGGGTTGCTTGGTCGTCGGTGAGGTCGAGGCCTGGAGGGAGGACCGGCAGCCGGCAAGATCGTCGTGACGGTCCGATAGTCCCTCGCCCGGCCCATCGCCCACTGGTGCGGGTCGTCCCCGCACATCCAGCGGCACCACCGGATATAGGCTACTCAATCTATAGGGATGGTGGGTAACATCCCGCCATGGCCAGCGCGCTGTTCGATTTTCCCAACCCCGTGAACGAGGTATCCGCCCGACTCGTTGCCGGTGGGGTGGTCATCCTGTCCACGGTGGCGATCGTGCTGGACCAGCCCTGGATGACGGCGCTGATCGTGTACGGGTTCGTCGCGCGGGTGCTCACCGGCCCCAAACTCAGCCCGCTCGGCCTACTCGTCACGCGGGTGATCACGCCGCGGCTACCGGTGCGGGCCAAGCTCGTCGCGGGGCCGCCCAAGCGGTTCGCCCAGGGGATCGGCGCTGTGCTGGCCCTGACCGCCACTGTGCTGGCACTCGGGTTCGGGCAGCACCTCGCGGCATACCTCGTCCTCGGCGCGGTGATCGTGGCGGCGACACTCGAGTCCGTGTTCGCGTTCTGCGTGGGCTGCGCGATCTTCGCGGGGCTCATGCGGATCGGATGGATCCCCGAGGCCGTCTGCGCCGAATGCGACGACATCTGGAGTCGCGTGCCGGCGAACGGATAGCAGGGCGTCGGATTAAGCTTCCGCCCGACCGTATACGTCGCCCGGGTCGATGGTCCGGGCGACGTGGTGCGCCTGCCGGCGGCCCGGTGGTCGGTGTGCTCAACAGCGCGAGTGCGCGAGGGCTGATGGCGCGCGGGATGCCAGTGAGTTCGGCGCCGGGCGCTGGCAGCTGACTGAGCGGCGGGACAGGAGCTCATCGAGGCGCATGCCCTGGACCGTGGCTTCGCCCGCGCCTTCATCGCTCAGCTCCCCGAGGAAGCCGGCTTCACGGCCGATCGCACACGGACGCTGCGCATGCTGGCCGAACTCGTGGACCGTGCGCGAACGACAGGAGAGCTTCGGGCCGATTTCGTGCTGGAGGATCTGATCTTGGCGCTGATGGCGGGCGTGTGTCGCATCCCGCGACGACGGGCATGCAGCCGGTCGGCCCCTCCGCCGTACCGGCCGTCGGCGAGGTGTTCACACCGACCGGGCGGCAGGCCGCCCCCGTACCCCGGGCGCTGGACACCGCCGAAATGCCCGAGCACGTGGCCTCCTACGCGTCGGCGGCGCGCCGCGCGGTCGACGCCGGCTTCGACGGGGTGGAACTGCACGGTGCCAACGGGTACCTGATCTCCCAGTTCCTCTCCAGCGCCGCCAACCTGCGCACCGACGCCTACGGCGGATCGGTGCGCAACCGGGTCCGGTTCGCCGTGGAAGCCGCGGCCGCCACCGTCGACGCGGTCGGCGCTCATCGCACCGGCATCCGCTTGTCGCCGGGCGCCGGCCTCTGGGGTACGGCGGAGACCGACATCCTCGAGCTGTACACCGCACTGCTCGCCGAGCTCGCCACCCTCGATCTGGCCTACGTCCACCTCGAGGCCAGCACCGACGAAACCGTCCTGCTCGGGCTGCGCCGCACCTGGCTCGGCGCGTTGATCGTCAACCCCGTGTTCCCGCTGGGTCCGCGCCAGGCGGACCGGTCTGCGGCCGACCACTGGCTGGCGCTCGGCGCGGACCTGATCAGCTTCGGTCGTGCCTACATCGCCAACCCGGACCTCGTGGAGCGGCTGCGCCTGGACCTGCCCGTCGCGCCGCATGACGAGGCGACGTGGTTCGACGGCGGCGACACCGGCTACCTCACCTATCCGACCTACCACCACGTGGCCCCGGCCCGGGGGTGACGAGGCGCGACGGTTCGCCGTGGTGGCCCCGGTCAGCGGCCGGTGCCACCGCGGCGCAATCGGATCGCGGTGTTCGACACGCGCCGACACTCACAGCAGCCGGCGGCGGGTCAGGACCCGGAAGGCCAGGTAGCCCGGTGGTACCGGGAGCCAGAACGTCGCGAGGCGGTAGATCAGGGTGCCCGCGACGGCGACGTCCAGCGGCAGCCCGTAGAGCAGCAGGCCGGAGACGAGCGCGGCTTCGGTGGCGCCGAGTCCGCCGGGGGTGGGCGCGGCGGATGCGACGCCCTCGCCGACGAGGCAGACCAGGATCACCGGGGGCAGGTGCGTCAACGGGACCGAACCGGTGGCGAGCAGCGCGAGATAGAGACTGAGGCCGTAGGTGAGGGTGAGCGCCGTCGACGCGACGACGAGCCGCCGTAGCCCATGCTGGTGGCGCAGGTCGCGCAGCGCCGTCACGACCTGGCCGGCCGCCGCGCGTCCGCGCCGGCGGGCCCGGGGTACGGCGAGCGCTGCGGCGAGGACGAGCAGCACGGCCAGCGCGCCCAGTAGCAGCGGCAACGCCCTGGTCGCGTCGCGGGTGAGAATACGAGCCGGCTGGCGGGCGAACGGCAGCAGCACCGGCAGTAGCAGTAGCACCGAGAACACACCGGCGGTACGGGAGACGGCCACGGCGGTGCCGGCTTCGACGGCGGCGAGCCCTCTCTGGTGCAGGTACCGCAGGCTGAGGGCGGCGCCGCCGATGCTGCCGGGAGCGAGCCGGTTGGCGAACGACGCGGCGACCTGCACCAGGGTGGCCTCGCCCAGCGGTACCCGGCCGGCTGCGGCCAGCCGGAGCACAAGGCCGCTGAGCAGGTAGGTCAGGGCCGAGCCGAGCAGCGTCGCCGCGACCGCGACCGGGTTGGCGTGCACGATCAGCCGCACGGCGGTGCGGATCTCGCCGAGCTGGGGGAGCAGCAGGTGCACGACCAGTCCCAGGACCAGTACCTCCAGGACCGCACGGCGACTGATCCGGACCACCTTCGCCGCCGGGCGGTCACGGCCGGGGCAACGCCGCAGGATCTCCTGGCGTAGCCGGGCCAGCAGGCCGGGATGGCCGCGTACGGCGCCACGGCCGGCGTGGGACAGCACCGCGGGTTGCAGGAAGGGCACGCTGTCCGCGACCACCGCGACGCCCAGGCGGTCGATCGCCTCGGCGACGACGCTGGCCGGGGCGACCCGGCTGGACAGGGCGACCATCAGCTCGACGACATCGCGTGCCTGCTGCTCGTCCGAGGCGTCGTCGGTGCCGAATCCCAGGTCCACCAGGTAGGCGCGGTCGCCGCCGACGAGCACGTTCGCGGCGCGCAGGTCGCGATGCGCGATGCCCGCCCGGTGCAGGCGCGCCACCTGCTCCCAGGCGTCGCGTACGGCGACGAGCGGGATCGGCCCGACGAGGGCGTGCAGCGCGGCGGCGTCGATGAATTCCTGTACCAGGACGGCGTCACCGCCGGAGGTGGCGGCGGTCGTGACGACGGCCGGTGTCCGGACGCCGGCGCGTTCGGCCAGCAGGGTCAGGCACGTTTCGTGTTCGCTCTGCTGGCGGGCGCTCAGGTACGGCGGCGCGTCGGCCACGTGCCGGTAGCGCATCCGCCGGTAGAGCTTGTAGAACCAGTCCGCGTCGCGTTGCTCGCCGCCGGTCACCTTGGCGAACAGGTGCCGCCCGTCGGTGGTGACCGCCTGCCACGGCTGCGAGCCGCGGGCGTCGCCGTGGATCGGCGTCAACCGTGCCACCTCGATACCGCGCCGCCGCAGCGCCGCTCGCAGGGCGGGCACCGACCGTTGCGGCCCGACCTCGCCGATCGTGAGCCGGGTCAGACAGACCGCGAGCCAGCCGACGAGGATGCCGCCGACCACGTCGATCGGTAGATGCGCCCCGACGTGGATCCGCGCGACGGCGACCAGCCCGATCACCACCCAGGCCGCCCGGCGCCACCGGGGGCCACCAGCCCGCGCCGCGACGAGCGCCAGGGCGGTGGCGACCGCGACGTGTCCCGACGGGTACCCGAACCGTCCGGTGATCGTCTCGCGCAGGACCACGTCGGAGAGCAACGCCGCCGGCCGCCCCCGGGCGACCGTGACCTTGACGGCACCCGCGAGCCAGTACGCCAGATTCCCGGCCAGCAGCAGAGACCACGCGGTGCCGACCCGGCGTGCGATGGCGGCTGCCGCGGCGGCGACGAACACCGCCGGGTACGAGCCGAGCTGCATGACCAGGCTCAGGGCCGGGCTCAGCCCTGCGGGGAGGTGGTTGAGCAGGGCGAAGAGGTCGTTCTCCCAGGGCGGTGCCCGATGGCTGCGCACGCCCGCGCTGAGCGCCGTCAGCAGGCACGTCGAGACGGTCAGGCTGACCAACAACGCCGGCGACGGGCGATGCGTACGCGTTCCCACCGATCCTCGGCCGCCCCTCCGTCCGGCGCAGTCCCTGCCTTCGTGCCGAACCCTAAGGGCGGCCCACCCACCCGATGGTCGTGTTCACCGCTGACCAACCCATCGGGTGGTGGCGGTGGGGCCCGCCGGGGCCGGTCGGTGAACGGCGCGGCCAATCGCCCGCGCGCGGTGGAGCGGATCGGTAGCGTCGTTCGCGGGGGTGGCCAGGGACCGCGGAGTGCGCAGTGGAGCGAGCAGACTACGGGCGCGCGGCGTTCTGGGCTGGACCACTGCCGGAGGCCATGGCCGCCGTCGGTGCGTCCACGGCCGGGCTCACCGGGGAACGCGCCGCCGCCCTGTTGCGCGAGCACGGACCCAACCGGGTCGCCACGGGCGCGAGGCGGGGCTGGCGGCTCCTGCTGTCGCAGTTCACCAGCCCGATCATCCTGATCCTGATCGCCGCGACCGTGCTGTCGATGGCCGTCGGGGACCTGATCGACGGCGGGATAATCCTGGCCATCGTCGCCGCCAGCGGTGGCCTCGGCTTCTGGCAGGAACACGCCGCCGGACGGGCCGTCGACGCGTTGCAGGCCCGGGTGCGGGTGGACACGGAGGTGGTCCGTGACGGGCATGAGGTGTCCGTACCGGTCGAGGATGTCGTCGTCGGTGACCTCGTGGTGCTGCGCGCCGGGGACGTCGTTCCCGCCGACTGCCGGATCGTTCAGGCCGGTCGGTTGCAGGTCGACCAGGCGGTGCTCACCGGAGAGTCGTTCCCGGCGGCGAAGTCGACCGACCCGTCCCCGGCGGACGCGGAGCTGACCGCGCGCGGCAACGCGCTCTGGATGGGCACGCACGTGGCCAGCGGCACCGCACGCGCGGTGGTGATGCGTACCGGCCGGGACAGCACCTTCGGAGCGGTGTCCCGCCGGGTCGCCTCCCGCCCCGCCAGCACCGGTTTCCAGCGCGGCCTGACCCGCTTCGGGCTGCTGCTGGTGCGGATCATGGTGGTCCTGCTGGTCGGCATCTTCGTCGCCAACCTGCTGATGCGCCGCCCGGTCATCGACTCCCTGCTGTTCTCCCTCGCCCTGGCCGTCGGGCTGACCCCGCAGATGCTGCCGGCGATCGTCGCGGTCAGCCTCTCCGCCGGCGCCCGCGCGATGGCCGCGCACCGGGTCATCGTCAAACGGCTCGACGTCATCGAGGACTTCGGCGCCATGACCGTGCTCCTGACCGACAAGACCGGCACCCTCACCGCCGGCACGGTCACCCTCACCGGGTGCCTCTCAATCGACGGCGAGCCGGACGCCGAGGTGATGAGGCTCGCGAGGCTCAACGCCGGTCTCCAGCGGGGATTTCCCAACCCTGTCGACACGGCGATCATGGCAGAGCAGCCACCGGCCGACCCGGGCGTCCGCATCGCCGAGGCGCCCTACGACTTCACCCGCCAACGCCTGTCCCTGCTGGTACGCGACGACGACGGGCCGGTCCTGGTCACCAAGGGCGCACTGCGTGCGGTGCTCGACGTCTGCGCCACCGCACGCACCGCGGCCGGCACAGTGCCGCTGGCCGAGGTGGGCGACCGGGTCCTGCGCCGGTTCACCGCGCTCAGCGACCAGGGAAACCGGGTGCTCGGCCTCGCCGTGCGGTCCATGCCCGGCGCCACCGCCGTCACCGCGACCGACGAACGGGAGATGACCCTGGTCGGGCTGCTCGTCTTCCAGGACCCGCCCCGCGCGGACGCCGCCGCCGCGATCCGCCGCCTCGCCGACATGGGCATCGCGGTCCGCCTGGTCACCGGCGACAACCGGCACGCCGCCCGGCACGTCGCCGCCAGCGTCGGACTCGCCGGCGAACCGCTCGTCGGCGCCGACCTCGCCGCCTGCCCCGACGACCAGTTACCGGAACGGATCGCCGACGTCAACGTGTTCGCCGAGGTGGATCCGTTGCAGAAGGAACGCATCCTGACCGCGCTGCGACACCGCGGCCACGTCGTCGGATTTCTCGGCGACGGCATCAACGACGCCCCCGCGCTGCACGCCGCCGACGTCGGCATCTCCGTCGACACCGCCGTCGACGTCGCCAAACAGGCCGCGGCGATCGTGCTGCTCGACAAGGACCTCGACGTGATAGCCGACGGCGTGCGTCTCGGCCGGCGCACGTTCACCAACACCCTGAAGTACATCCGGGTCAACACCAGCGCATCCTTCGGCAACGTCGTCAGCATGAGCATCGCGACGCTCCTGCTGCCCTTCCTGCCGCTGCTGCCCCGTCAGGTCCTGCTGCTCAACTTCCTCTCCGACATTCCGTACATCACGCTGTCCAGCGACCACGCCGACCCCGAGCAGCTCCAGCGACCCCGTACCGTCGACGTCGGGACCATCCGCGGTTTCATGCTGGTGTACGGGTCGATCAGCATCGCCGTGGACCTCCTCGTGCTCGTCGCCCTGCACTGGTGGTTGCACGTGCCGACCGACGTCTTCCGCGCCGCCTGGTTCGTCCAGTTCACCGCCACCGAGATCATCGTGCTGCTGATGCTGCGTTCCAACCGGAGCGTTCTGCGCAGTCGTCCCTCCGGGGCGCTGGCCGGCACCGGGTTGTTGCTCATCGGGGTCACCGTCACGCTGCCGTTCAGTCCGCTCGCCGCGCCACTCGGACTCGCCGCGCTTCCGCCGGTGGTGCTGGCGACCCTCGCCGCGCTCACGGTCGTCAACGTCGCCACCAACGAGACCGCCAAGCACCTCGTCCCGCCCGACCCGCCCAGCAACGCTGGCACCAGGGGTCAGGTGGTGAGGTGACGCCACGCGCGACGTCGCAGGGCCTGCTGTGCCGGGTCGGCGACCGGCGCGGCGGCCAGCAGCCGCGAGGTGTACGGGTGTCGGGGGGCTCGCTGCACGGTGTCCGCGGGGCCTTCCTCCACGACCCGACCGCGGTGCAGTACCGCAACCCGGTCGGCCAGTTGCTCGACGACTGCCAGGTCATGGCTGATGAATAGGCAGGAGAAGCCGAAGCGCCCCTGTAGCGACCGGACAGCTCGAGGATCCGTGCCTGCACGGAGACGATGATCAGCGGAGGGTCGACGTTGCCGACCGCGTCCAGCAGCAGGGCGCCCAGGCCGGGCATGCTGAAGACCCGCTCGGTGATGACCGACCCCGAGGAACGACAGTGCGGCCTCTGCGCCGATCATCGACGGGGTCTTCGCGCTGCACCGCGGGCAGGTCCTCGCCGCTGGTCGGGGAATCCGGGTCGGGCAAGAGCGTCACCGCGATGGCCGCCCTGGGCCTGCTCCCCGCCACCGCCCGGGTCAGCGGCAGCATCGCCCTCGAGGTGCTGTCGAAGCCGAGTTGCTCGCCCAACTCGGTGAGCTGGAGTGTCGCCTCGTGGCCGGGGCGAGGGTCGGCCTCGTCGAACAGGCCGATGGTCAGGAAGCCGAGCTTCCGCAGTGGCGCCGACTGCTTCGACACAGGTGTTCCACTCAGCGTCCGCCTCCGAGGATGCTCGCCCAAGGGCTCGAAATCCTATCTGGCTGACAGGAAATTCGATCGCATGCCGCCTGTTCGGCTCACCTCCCGCCGGGTCGTCGGTGGGAGGCCTAAGGCCTGTTTCATAAGGGCGGTCGAGCCGAGGCGGAGTCCGGGCGGCGATCCGGCAAGGCGCGGTTTCGTCCGGATACCGATGTTGTATCCGGACGGAACCGCAACGCCGCCGGTCGTCGTCCGGGCCCGCCGCAGGCCGGCCAGTTCTTGTGAAACAGGCCTTAGAGCTGACCGTGGTTGGGGGGAAGGGCGTCACCGATCTCGTACGCGCCGAGGTGGTGGTATTTCCAGTCGACCGGGTCGTGGACGCTGTGGGTGCGGGCGTTGCGCCAGTGCCGGTGCAGGTTCCAGCGCTCGTCGGTGGCGCTGGTGCCGCAGAGACCGAACAGCTCACTGCCTGCCTCGACGGCGACCTCACTGGCGAAGGCCTTCGCCGCGGCGACAGCCAATGACCCGGTCGCTGCGGCTGTCGCGTCGGTGGGAACGAGTCCGACCTGTTCCAGGACCCGGGCTGCGTCGGCGAGTAGCGCTTCCGCTGCCCGTACCCGGGCAGAGAGTCGGCCGTACCGGTGCAGGACGTGCGGGTCACCGACCACCGACTCCGCGCCCGCCCGGATCGCCTCACTGCTCGGACGAGCCCGTTCGCGCAGGTAGGCGCGAGTGTCGTCCAGCGTGCCGCGAGCTATGCCCGCCTCGATTGCGGTGTGTACCAGTTGGGCTCGCGCGCCGAGTTGTTGCGGCACCGAGTATGCCGTGGCGTAATCCAGGACCAGTTCGGGGTCCACCACGACAGCCTCCAGGGTGGTGGTGCCGCTGATCGTGGCTCGCTGCCCCATCGCGCTCCAGTCCGTTTCAACGGCGAGGCCGACCGCATCTCGGGGCACGAGGGCCAGCCTCAGCCGGTCCCCGTCGTCGAGGGCGCTGACCGCGACCCATTCGGCCGTCAGCGCACCTGTGCAGTAGTACTTACGACCGTTGAGTCGCAACTCACCGTTGCCACCGATGCTCAACCGGGTGGTCAGGTCCTGGGCGTGCCGGCCGCCGCGTTCTGCCAAGGCGCTACCGATGCGCCGGCCCGCGAGCGCGTCGGCGAACACGCGCGTGAGGATCGCGGGGCCGCCCCACACCGCGAGGATGTCGACGACCAGAAAGTGCCCCTGCGGAATCTGCGCGATTGCCGGATCGACGCTCGCCAGGACCCGGATCACTTCGGCCAGGGTGCAGGGGCCGAGGCCCGGCCCTCCGTGCTCAACCGGAACGGTGATGCCGAGCAGGCCTGAGTGGTCGAGGCTGGCGAGAGCATCCCAAGGAACATCTGTCGCGCCGGCTCGGTCTCGCTCGACAGCGCCTGGCCGCAGAGAATCCGCGACCCGGTGTGCCGCCGCCACCGCCTCATCGTGAGTGCGAAGAAGAGGCACGCGATGATCGTCCACCCGCGCACCGTAGCACCGATGATCGTTCCGATAGCCTAGTAAAGCGGTAGGTCTTAAGGTTTAACTGGTATCCGAACTCAAACCTCAGGCTGGTGCTGGTGACCTGGCAGAGTGGAGCCCTCGGATTCGCCGCAGGCCTGCTGATCTCTCTGATCACCTCCCCGGTCGGCGTGTCCGGCGCCGTGTTCCTGCTTCCGGTGCAGCTCAGCCTCCTGCACGTGCCGAGCCCGGCTGTCACCCCGACCAACCTGCTGTTCAACATCGTCGCCGGGCCCGGAGCGCTCCTGCGCTACCGACGTGCCGGCGAGCTGGCCGGTCCGCTGACCTGGCTCATCCTCGCCGGCACCCTGCCCGGCGTCGTCTTCGGCGCTTGCGTCCGCGTCTTCGTCATCCCCGGCCCGCGCGCCTTCCGACTCGTCGTTGCCGCGGTCCTGTTACCCCTCGGCATCTGGCTGATCGCCCGCGCCGCATGCTCAGGGACTCCCGATCGGCAACCGCTCAGCCGCCGCACCATCCTCGGCCTTGGCGCAGTGGTCGGCACCATCGGCGGCATCTACGGCATCGGCGGCGGCTCCCTGCTCGGCCCCCTCCTCGCCGGTCGTGGCACCCCGATGACAACTATTGCCCCTGCGGCGTTGGCCTGCACGTTCCTCACCTCGATCGCGGGTGCCGCCAGCTACTGCCTGCTCGCGCTCGCAACCGACGGCGACATCGCACCACACTGGACCCTCGGCCTGCTCTGCGGTGCCGGCGGGCTCATCGGCGGCTATGTCGGTGCCCGGCTGCAACCACGACTGCCCGAACGCGCACTTCGGCTGCTGCTCGGCAGCCTCGCCGCAGCCCTCGCGGTCCTCTACCTCAGTCAGGGCATCCGCTGACCGGGCCCTCCGGCCAGGTCAGCCGGTGGCAGATCCACATAGGTTCCGCGGCACAGCCTCAGGTGCGCAGCAGTGGCAGCAGTTGGTCGCCCTGGCGCGTGATTTCGGGAAGGTAGGGCGTGTCGGAGAGCACGAAGTGGGTGACGCCCAGCCGCTGGTATTTGCGCAGCGAGCTCGCCACGTCCTCGGCGGAGCCCACCAGCCACGTGGTGCCCGCTCCGCCGCCACCGTATCTGCCAGGGGCGGTGTAGAGGTTGTCGTCGAGGATCTCTCCGCGGGCGGCGAGGTCGAGCAGCCGGCGCTGACCGACGGCGGTCTGCCAGTTCTGGTCGCGTACCGCGCCCGTGCGTTCGGCCATGTCGGCGACTTTGGCTTCGGCATCGGCCCAGGCCTGTTCGGTGGTGTCCCGCACCAGTGTGGTGACCCGCAGCCCGAACTCCAGCGGGGCGTGCTCGCGTCCCAGTTTCTCGCTGAGCTGGGTGAGTCGCTCGATCCGATCGGCCACGCCGTCTAGTGGCTCGCCCCAGAAGAGTTGGACGTCTGCCTCGGTGGCGGCCACCTCTTCGGCGGCGGGGGAGGCACCGCCGAAGTAGAGCCGGGGATGTCTGCGTTCGCCGCTGACGACCGGTCGGAGCGCCAGGGTGGAGCCGGTCACGGTGAAGTGCTCGCCCTGGTAGGTGACGCTCTCCTCGGTCCACAGCTTCCGGACGATCTGGAGGAACTCTCTGGTGCGGGCGTAGCGGTGGGCCGGGTCGCTCTCGCCGTCGCCGTAGGCCGCCAGGTCGTCCTTGCCGGAGACGATGTTGATCAGCGTTCGGCCACCGCTGAGGTGGTCGAGCGTCGCGGCGGCGGAGGCGAAGTTGGCGGGCCGCCAGTAGCCGGGTCGGATCGCGATCAGCGGCTGGAACGTGGTCGTCCGGGCGGCGAGCGCGGTGGCGACCGTGAACGTGTCGGGCCGTCCCCAGCCGGTCCCGATGAGCGCGCCGCCCCACCCGTGCTCCTCAAGAGCCCTGGCGTGGCCGGTGAGGGTATCCAGGCTGTTGTGGTTGTCGATCACGTCGTCTCCCCGGTGGCCGGGGTGGACCTGGTTCGGGATGTACCAGAGGAACTCGGAACTCATCGGTGGCGGCCTTCCAGTTCGGTGGAATGGCGGCAGCGGTCATCGCCCGCAGCGGGCGGTGACCGAGCCACCTGCGGGGTGAGCCGGGTCAGGGTCGGGTCACGCCACGCCGGCCCGCTGTGCGCCGATCGCGGTGGTGTGCTGGTCGGCCCACTGCGCCGCGATGTCGGACACGTCTGCCAGCTGCGACTCGAGCACGGCGAGCGGTGGCGCCGGGACCTGTGCGCCCAGCTCGACGAGCACGTCGCGCAGGGCCGACGCGGCCGCCTCGGCGTGCGCCGGTGCGGCGGCCACGGCTATCGGCACCGCGACCACCTCGGCCAGTTCCCGGTGCCCGAACTGGTCCAGGAAGATCTTCAACAGCCCGGTGTAGCTGCCCTTGTACGTCGGTGTCGCGACGACCAGCAGCCGCGCCGACCGGACCGCCGCGAACGGATCAGCATCGGTCTTCGCCCCGTACGCCGGTTCCGGTCCGAAGGACACTCCGACGATCTCGGCCAGCTCCAGCACCTGGACGGCGCTCGGTGATTCGTTCAGCCGATCCAGGAGTGCCGCGGCGACCGCCTCGGCGGTGCCCCGGGTACGCGACCCGGCACGAGGGTTACCCACCAGCACGACGACGTCCGGGGTCGACGACGGTCTGTCGCTCACCGGGCCACCTCGATTCGCCGCGCCGATGACCTGCCGCCACGGTTGAGCGGCGCCCCGGAAGAGTTGGACGTCGGCCGGTCGTCGCCGCGGTGACCGGGCTCGACCTGGTTCGGGTTGTAGCAGAGGAACTTTGGGCTCATCAGTGGGTCTCCCCGCTTCGGGGGCGGAGCGGCGATGGCCGCCCCGCCCCGGTGGGTCCGGTCAGCGGAACAGTCGTGGTGCGTTGCGCAGCGTGTGCGCGGCAACGTCGCGGCCGAGCCGGACGCCGGCCTCGTCCGCGGTACGGGTGTGGATGCCCGACCACACCCGGGCGTCGACGTTCTCCCTGGTGGGTCGCTGCCAGTCGCGGTAGGTCCGGGTGGCGCCGGGCTGGCTCGGGCTGGTGATGGTGTACGGCACCCGGGCCTGCGGTCCCAGCAGGGCGGTGAGCACCTGCTCGGCGGCCCCGGAGTAGGTGTTGTGCCCGCTCGGGTAGTCCGGGTGCGCCGGCGTGGTGTGCAGCGGCGTCCAGGCCGGATCGCCGCCCGCGTCGGCCCGGATGGCGGTGACCGGTCGCCAGCGGAGGTGGGCGTACTTGGCGTCGGAGGTCGCGATCTGGGTGTCCACGAGCGCGACGTGGAAGATGGCCACGAGGCTCGCCCGCCCGGCGACCGGCCCGGTGGACTGCGCGAGCGCGGCGCGCAGGATCCCGGTGTAGAGAGTCAGTGAGGAGCCGAGCCAGAACGTCGCCGTGTCGGTCTGCTGCGGTGTGCGTACCGCGCTGTCCACCGCCCCGTACGCCCGGACCTCGGCGAGGTCCGCCCGGTAGCGCTCCGAGTTGAGCGCGGGCGGTGGACCGGGCCGGTACCGGTCCGCGCGGTCGAGCAGGAAAGGCCGGGCGAAGCGGGTTCCGGCCTGCTGGGCGGGGGAGAAGCTCGGTGGGGTGGGCTGCCAGCTACCCGGACCCGGTTCGGGGTTCGGATACGCCGGGTTGACCGAGGCGGGGTCGAGCCCGTCGCCCGTGCGCTGGCCCAGCAGCCGTTGTGCTTCGGCACGGCCGGCGGCCGCGCCCCGGTCCTTGGCCCGCCCGTCGGGGATCCGGCCCAAGGTGGTGTGCAGTGCCGTGTCGAGCGCGGCGGCACCGTCGGGTATCAGGGTGCTCAGCGCGGTATGGACGGCGGACGCGAGCGCGGCGTCCCGGTAGTGGCGGGGGTTTCCGGTGGGCGCGGTGCGGGTGGCGCGGGCCGCGGCAAGCCAGCTGATCGCCCACGCGCGGCTGTTGGTGACTTGTGGCCGGGTGCCGGTCGCGACGGCGGCAGCGGTGGCGTCGTACCACTCCAGAGCGGTGTCGGTCGTTGTGGTGGCGGCGGCCGGCGCTGCGGGCAGTCCGGCGACCAGGACGGCGGCCGTGATCAGCGTCACGCCGTGGCGCCAGCCGCGGAGGCTCGACAGGGTCATGATGCGGTGTCTCCTCGCGTGGGAGGGCTGGAACCGGAGGGAAGGCGACGCGCCACGGCTGCTCACCGGGCCGGCCCGGCGGCGCGTGGCGTCGTCCCGCCGCGCCGGCGGTGCGCCGGGTCGGCCAGTGACGGCGGCTGGTAGCCAGCGTCGGCCGGGTTCAGGGTGGTGCCGGGCGGGACGATGGCGTCGATCCGGTCCAGCACGTCCTTGGACAGCGTCACCTTGGCGGCGCCGAGCTGTGACTCCAGGTGTGCCAGGGTGCGCGGTCCGATGATCGCCGACGTGACCGCCGGGTGTTCCAGGACGAAGGCGATGGCGAGGTGGATGAGGGAGAGTCCGGCCTCGTCGGCGAGCGTGGCCAGTTCCTCGACGGCGATCAGTTTGGCGGCGTTGGCGGGGAGGGTCGGGTCGAAGCGGGCCGGGAGCCTCTCGGCGCGTCCGGAGATGGGCGCTGTCAGCCCGGAGTGGTAGCGGCCGGACAGCCAGCCGCCGGCGAGAGGGCTCCATGGGATGACCGCCAGCCCGTACTGCTGGGCCACCGGTAGCACCTCGCGTTCGATGCCGCGGGCCAGGATGGAGTACGGCGGCTGCTCGCTGACGACCCGTTCCCGCCCGCGCCGCTCTGCGATCCACTGGCCCTCGACGATGGCCGACGGCTCGAACGTGGACGTGCCGATGTAGCGGACCTTGCCCTGGCGTACCAGGTCGGTGAGCGCCCCGAGGGTTTCGTCGAAGTCGGTCTCCGGCTCCGGCCGGTGTGCCTGGTAGAGGTCGATCCAGTCGGTGCCGAGCCGGCGCAGGCTGTTCTCGACCGATCGGACGATCCAGCGGCGGGAGTTGCCCCGGTGCTGCGGGTTGTCACCGACCTGCCCGTGAAATTTGGTGGCCAGGAAGACGTCGTCACGCCGCCCGCCCGCGAGGGCCTTGCCGACGATCTCCTCCGACTCGCCGTTGGAGTAGACGTCGGCGGTGTCGATGGCGTTGATGCCCTCGTCGAGGGCCCGGTGGATGATCCGGATGCCGTCCTCGTGGTCCGGGTTGCCCCGTTGTCCGAAGTTCATCGCGCCGAGGGTCAGGGAGCTGATGCGGACGCCGGTGCGTCCGAAGGGTCGCTGGTCGACCATGACTTCTCCTTCGTGTCGGGTCAGCGGTTCGCTGTCGCCAGCGGCCGCGTGAACTGGTTGGCAGGTCGGGGCAGCCCGTAGTGCTCGCGCAGGGTGGTCCCGGTGTACTCGTTGCGGAACAACCCGCGGCGTTGCAGGATCGGCACGACGTGCTCGACGAACGTCTCCAGCCCGGACGGCAGCACGGGAGGCATGATGTTGAAGCCGTCGGCCGCGCCACTGCGATGCCACTCCTCGATGGCGTCGGCGACCTGCTCCGGTGTGCCGGCGAAGGTCCGGTGCCCGCGTCCGCCGCCGAGCCTGCCGATGAGTTGGCGGACGGTCAGGCGTTCGCGCCGGGCCAGCGTGACGATCAGTGTGTAACGGCTCTTGGCACCCTCGATCTCGTCTTCGCTCGGCAGGTCGGCGGGCAGTTCCCTGTCCAGGTCGAGGTCTTCCGGGGCGATCCGCAACGTCGTGGCGAGCTGCTGCCGGGCGTACTCCGGTTTGATCAACCGGTCCAGCTCCTCCTCCAGCGCGCGGGCCTCGGCCTCGGTGGACCCGATGGCCGGCACGATGCCCGGCAGGATCTTGATGGTGTCCGGGTCGCGGCCGGCCTGCGCGGTACGCCGCTTGAGGTCGTGGTAGAACGCCTGCGCCTCGTCGAGCGTCTGTTGGGCGGTGAAGACGGCCTCCGCGTAGCGGGCGGCCAGGTCCTTGCCGTCCTCGGAGGACCCGGCCTGTACCAGCAGGGGATAGCCCTGCGGGGAGCGGGGGACGTTGAGCGGTCCGGCGACCCGGAAGTGCCGCCCGGAGTGCTCCGGCGGGTAGAGCAGTTCGTCGTCGCCCCACCGCCCGCCGTCCTTGTCGCCCAGCGGCGCGGCGTCGTCCCAGCTGTCCCAGAGCTTCTGCGACACCTCGATGAACTCGGCTGCCCGCTCGTACCGGTCCCGGTGCGCCGGCAGATCGTCGAGGTTGAAGTTCCGGGCGGCCTTCTCGCCGGCGGTGGTGACGATGTTCCAGCCGGCCCGGCCGCCGCTGATGTGGTCCAGCGATGCGAACCGGCGGGCCAGGTTGAACGGCTCGTTGTACGTCGTCGACGCCGTCGCGATGAGCCCGATGTGGTTCGTCGCGCCGGCCAGGGCGGTGAGCAGCACGGTCGGCTCCAGCGTGCCGCCCGGACGTCGACCGATGCTGTTCCACAGCACCGGGCTGTCGGCGAGGAAGAGCGAGTCCAGCTTGCCCCGCTCGGCGATGCGCGCCAGCCGGGTGAAGTGCGCGACGTCGGTCTGCGCGAACGGGTCGCTCTCCGGCAGCCGCCAGGCCGCCTCGTGGTGGCCGACGCCCATCAGGAACGCGTTGAGGTGCAGCATGCTCATCCTTCCGTCTCGTCGACGCCGAGCGCCCGCAGCAGGGTCTCGCGGTACGCGAGGAACTGCTGCTGTCGGTACGACCGCGGTGCCGGCAGGTCGATGGCGAGGTCGACGGCGATCCGCCCGCTGTCCAGCAGCAGCACCCGGTCGGCCAGGGTGATCGCTTCGTCGACGTCGTGTGTCACCAGCAGCACCGTGGGTCGGTGCCGGGCATGGAGTACGCGCAGCAGGGCGTGCATGCGCAGTCGGGTCAGCGCGTCCAGCGCGCCGAACGGCTCGTCGGCGAGCAGCAGGTCCGGCTCGGACACCAGCGCCCGGGCCAGCGCCACGCGTTGCTGCTCGCCGCCGGACAGCTCGCTGGGCCAGGCCTGTTCCCTGCCCGACAGGCCGACCTCGCCGAGCGCCGCACGGCCGCGCTCGATGGCGTCCGGCCCGCGCAGGCCGAGAACGACGTTGTCCAGCACGCGCTGCCATGGCAGGAGTCGGGCGTCCTGAAAGACGACCGAGGAGTTCTCCGGTACGTCGGCCAGGCCTGACCCCGTGGCATCGCCATCCAGGCCGGCGAGCGCACGCAGCAGGGTGCTCTTGCCCGAGCCGCTGCGCCCCAGCAGCGCGACGAACTCGCCGGTGCCGATCTCCAGGTCGAATCCGTCCAGGACCACCCGGTCCCCGAATCCTCGCGCCAGGCCCTGCACTCGTACCGCGCGGGAGGCGGTCAGTCCGCCAGCGTGCGTCGCCACGACAGCGCCCTCCTCTGCGCAAGCCGCACCGCGCCGTCGGACAGCAGCCCGAGCAGGCCGTACAGCACGAGTCCGACGATGATGACGTCGGTCTGGCCGTACTGGCGGGCCAGCTCCATCATGTAGCCGATGCCGCTTGTCGAGTTGATCTGCTCGACGACCACCAGGGACAGCCAGGCCCCGACGACCGCGAACCGCATGCCGAGCAGGAAGCCGGGCAGCGCGCCGGGAAGCACGATCCGGCGGATGAAGGCGGTACGCCGCAGCCGCAGCGATTCGCCCAGTTCGACGTACCGGCTGTCGATGGTGCGTAGCCCGTTGTGGGTATGGATGTAGACGGGCACGAACACGCCGAGCGTGATGGTGATGACCTTCATCTCCTCGCCGATGCCGAACCAGAGCACGAGCAGCGGAATCAGCGCGAGCGCCGGGATGGCCCGCTTGATCTGGATCGGCCCGTCGAGGATGGCCTCGCCCCACCGGCTCAGACCGGCGAGTACGGCCAGGAGCGTGCCGACGGCGGTGCCGATGGCGAGGCCCAGGCCGGCCCGTTGCGCCGAGACGGCCAGGTTGTCCTGTAGTCGGCCGTCGGCGATGAGGTCACCGGCCGTGGTCACCACGGTCCAGGGCGCCGACAGGGTGCGGGGGTCGATCCAGCCGGCCGCCGAGCCGGCCGTCCACACCGCCAGGAGCAGGGTCGGACCGATCGCCGCCCCGAACGGGATGGGGCGGCCCGGCTTGAGCCGGCGTCGCGGCCGGCCGGTGGGAGCGGCGGCGTCCGACCGAGGTCGGGCCAGGGTCGAGGCGGTCACTGGGCACCTCCGGCAGTCAAGGCCTGCGCGCCCACCGACTCGTACCGTCGGTCGTACAGGTCCTCCGCCTTCAGGGGCTTGTTGCCGGTCTCCTTCGCCAGCAGGTCGATGGTCTCCTGGTGCCGGGCGATGGCCTCGGTCCAACTCACCGGGATGTCGGCCACGCCGCCGTTCTGGACCAGCCACCTGCCGTCGTCGGCGGTCAGGCCCTGGTCCTTGACGTAGTACCGCTCGATCCACTCGTCGGGATTGGCCTCGCGCCACCGCCAGGCCCGCGCCCACGCCTGCACGTACTCGCGGATCGCCGCCGCCTTCGCCGGATCACCGAGCACGGTGACGGGCGCGTACAGGTGACCGGGGTCGTCGCGCAGGCCGTGCGCGATCGTCGTGGCGCCGTCCCGGGTGTACTTGGTCTCGTACCGTTTGATCTGCACCCCTCCGATCGGCGCGACCTCGACCTGGCGGCTGGCGAGCGCCGTGTTGTAGACGTCACCGGTGCTCGGCAGCTCGACCAGCTTGACGTCCTTCTTGGTAAGGCCGGCCTTGTGGAGCACCCGCAGCACCAGTGCTCCCTGCGCCTGCCCGGGGCTGTACGCGATCTTCTTCCCGCGGAGGTCGGCGAGGGTGGCGACCGTCAGGCCGGGTGCGACGCCGAGCCGGTAGATGGCGTGGTTGAGCGGGTCCTGACGGAACTTCGAGGCCACGATCTTCGTGGGGATGCCGGTCCAATGCGAGTGGATCGGCGGGATGTCCGCCACCGAGCCGATGTCCAGCGCCTTCGCGCGGAATGCCTCCAGGGTCTGCGGGCCGCCGCTGATGTTCGCCCATTCCACCTCGAAGCTGAACTTGTCCGCCTCGCCGGAGAACTCGATCGCCTTCTGGTGCTCCTTGTCGCCGACGACCAGCTTGGTGCCCTTCGGTACGGCCTCAGGCAGCGGCGCGCCCGCGGCCAACGCCACGTCGGGGGTGTCGTCGCCGGCGCAGGCGGTCAGGCCCAGTGCGACCGCGCCGAGGGTCGCGGACAGGAACGCCCGACGGTCCAGGAGGGAGGGTGACGTCACTTACAACTCCTTCGTCGCTGGTTGCAGGGCGGCGTAGCGCCCCATGTGGTAGAGCAGAGGAGCACCGTCTCGGTGACTGGCGACCAGCGGCTCGGCGATCACGATTGCGTGGTCGCCCGCGGGCACCCGTTGGGTCACGCGACAGAGGAGCCACGCGACCGGCTCGTCCAGTAGCGGCACCCGGTGCGGCCCGTACCGCCACGCTGGATGTGCGGCGAACCGGTCGATGCCGCTCGTCGCGAAGGTCCGCGCGACGTCCTCCTGGTTCTCGCCGAGCAGGTGTACGGCGACGTGCTCCGCGTCGGCGATTGTCGGCCAGCTCGACGACGATCGGGCCAGGCAGAACGACACCAGCGACGGCCGTAGCGACACCGACGTCAGCGAGGTGGCGGTGAATCCGACCGGTGGCTCGCCTGCGGCGGTGACCACCGCGACTGAGGCGGCGTGCCGGCGTAGAAGAGCACGGAAGGTGTCCGGGTTGACCGGAGTCGTGGGTTCGGCGATGACGGTCATGGCTGTCCTCCTGGGTCGATGAAGACAGCTGCGTGCCGCCACGAGTACGCGTGGACGTAGGGCGGCGAGCAACCGTCGATCGGTGCGAGGAGTCGGCTGCCGGTCGTCGTCGAGCCGGCGGCGCGAGTGGGGAAGAGGGGAGCGCGGGCTCAGCGGCAGCAGCCGCAGGCGGTGGTCCAGCCACGGCAGCATCCCCGCGACACCGCGATGGCGGTGCCCCGAAGCAGGGTGTGTTGGCTGGTCACGGATACGACGCTAACCCACAATTCCTACGTGTCAAGTGGGATTTCAGGCCCTGGGACTCGTCGGCGATACGCCATCACGACATCCAGCACCAGCGATCCCGGCGGATCCGGCCTGGCACCACCCGGTGCCGCCTGGCTCCGGGGGCTTGAAATCCTACTTGTTTGGTAGGAAAATCGGTCCATGCTGCCTGTTCGGCTGTTCACCTCCCGCCGGGTCGTCGACCTGATGCGGGTCGCCGCGCAGCTCTGTCGCGTGGCGACCCTTCCGGCCTGAGCGGGCGGTCCCTGCCCGTCGGGCGTCGTCCCGCCGGCTCGCGTCCGGCAGCTCCACACCCGTTTCCGAGCGGTCGCACGTCAACGAGAGGGATCGGTCATGACCAGTGATCTCGCACCAACCGCACCCGCCGACGCCACACAATCCACCCGCACGTTCGCCGATGACTGGCAGGAGTGGCACCGCAGGCACGAGGAGGCGCGGGCGGACGGCCACGGCTTCCTCGCCGTGGCCGGACTGCACTGGCTCGCCGCGGAGCCGCAGCGGTTCCCCGGTGTGCCCGGAACGTGGCACACCGGGACGGGCGGGCCGGTGGTGACCGTCGCCGACGACGAGGAGATCGTCGTCGACGGCCGGCGCGTCCGGGACAGGCATGAGTTCGGGGCGATCGCCGAACGCTCCGGCATCACGGTAAACATCGACGGGGGCGTCCTCGAGGTGGCCCGGCGGGGTGGGCACGACATCCTCCGACCTCGACGCCCCGACCACCCGCTGCGGACGCGCTACCGGGGCACCGCCACCTACCCGCCCACCGAGCGGTGGGTGCTCCAGGGGCAGTTCGTGGCGTTCGACGATCCCCGACCGACCACCGTCGGCGCTGCCGTGGAGGGCCTCCAGCACGTCTACGACGCGCCCGGTCGGATCGAGTTCAGCGTCGACGGGCTGCCGCTGAGCCTGACCGCGTTCAACGGGCTGACACCCGGCAGTCTCTCGGTGCTGTTCACCGACAGCACCTCCGGCGTCACCACCTACCGGGCCAACCGGTCGCTGGCGGTCGGGGCGCCGGACGAGCACGGCCGGGTGACGCTGGACTTCAACCGGGCCGTCAACCTGCCGTGCGCCTACACCGACTTCGCGACCTGCCCGCTGCCACCGACGGAGAACCGGCTGCCGGTCGCCGTCGAGGCCGGCGAAAAGATCCCGTTCGAGCGGCTGACGGCCGACCTCGCCGCCCGTTCCTAGCGCTCCGTACCTCACCCCTCGGGAGGAACGCATGACCTCGTCCACCGACGACCCGACGGACGCCGACGTCGACGCGCTGCGCAGGTTGCTGCGCCACCAGGCCAGCACCGTCACGGTGGTCACCGCCCCCGGAGCGCCGCCGGTGGGTTTCACCGCGACATCGTTCACGTCGGTGTCGCTGACGCCGCCGATCGTCTCGTTCTGCCTGAACCTCGGCGCTTCCACGTGGCCGACGCTGGCGCAGGCCCGGCACGTGGCGGTGCACCTGCTCGCCCACGGCCAGCACGAGTTGGCACAGACCTTCGCCACGAGCGGCATCGACCGCTTCGCCGCTCCGACCCGCTGGCGGCCCGGGCCGAACGGACTGCCGATCCTCGACGGCACCCTGGCCTGGCTGGCGTGCCGGGTCGTCGACCGGGTGGTCGTCGGCGATCACGTGGTCGTGCTGGCCGAGCCGGAGCTGCTCCGGCACGCCGACGTCGGCTCCCCGTTGCTCTACCACCGGGGTCGCTACGCCGGTCTCGCGGACGCACCGGACGGCACGGCCCGTCGCGCCGCCGCCTGACCATTGGGCCGGTGTCTCTCGCCGGTCAAGGTCGACAGGATCGTCAGCGTGGGCCACCTGTCGAGAACCTCGCGAGGACTTGGAGGCTTGCTATGCGTGCGATCGTCGCCGCTCCGGACGTCGTCGAGGGGTTCGGGGCTATCGATGTCCCCGAGCCCGTACCCGGGCCGGGGCAGGTGCTCGTCGAGGTGCGGCACGCCGCCGTCAACGCCGGCGAGATCCGTCACCTCGATCTCTGGCCGGCCGGACGAGTTCTCGGGCACGATGCCGCCGGCGAGGTGCTGCGCGCCGCCGAGAGTGGCCCTGGTCCCCGGGTGGGAGACCGGGTGCTCGCCTTCGGGCCGGGGGCGTGGGCCCAACGCGCGGTGTTCGACCTGGACAGCGTCGCGGTGGTTCCCCCCGACGTCGACCTGTCCGAGGTTGCCGCGCTGCCGATGGTCGGCCTCACCGCGCTTCGAACACTGCGTGAGTCCGGTCCGCTGTCCGGGCGTCGCGTGCTGATCACCGGGGCGTCCGGGGGAGTGGGCCGGGTGGCCGTCCAGCTGGCTCGGCACGGGGGAGCGTACGTGATCGCCGCGGTCGGGTCGGCGGTCCGGGGCGACGGGCTGGCGGCGTTGGGGGCCGACGAGGTGGTGGTTGGCCTGACGGGTGTCGGCGACCCGGTCGACGTGGTGCTGGACACCGTGGGCGGCGCCCAACTGGTGGCCGCGTGGGGCCTGCTCGCGCCGGGCGGGGTGCTGCACAGCATCGGCTGGGCATCCGGTGAGCCGGCTGTCTTTCCGGTGAACTCCACCTTCGCCCCGGGCGCATCCCGGACGCTACGGTCCTTCGGCGACGCCTCCGCCCCGGCCGCCGATCTGGCGCTGCTCATGGACCTCGTGGCTCAGGGGGGTGCTGCGGGCGCCGATCGGCTGGCGCGGCTCGTGGCGTCGCCTCGGGGTCGCGATCGAGGCGCTGCGGGAGCGGCGGGTGCCGGGCAAGGTCCTGCTCGACCTGGATTGACGCACCCGAGCGGTGACGTGTCCGGCGGATTCGGTCCCGGCACAGCGCGGGTCCAGGTCGACCCGCCGGACACATTCCCTGTAAATCCTATAGCCATAGTAGGTATTGCGTCAACGAATCGGCGTCCTCACGTGCGATAGCCGACATCCGTCGGGCGATTCGTTGACACCACCGTGCGGGAAAGGTGGACTCGGCTCATGTCCAGCGAGCTGCGGCTGACGATCCGCGGCCACATCGACTTCGGTCGGGTGTGGTCGAGTTCCTGTCTGGCCTGACCGGCACCCCGCTTACCCGGCCCGCCCCACCGGCCCGCCGGGGTGGCGCTCAACGCCGAGCCGACCGCCGAGCCCTCCGCACCGACCCGTGACGACCCGCGCCCACCGCGCCGGGCCGCGTGTCGGCGTACCCGAACCGCCCGCCTGGACAGGAGACCTCGCCATGCCCGCCAACCGTCTGCGAACCCTCGCCGCCGCCGCGCTCGCCCCGCTGCTCGCCGTCGTCGCCGGCTGCTCCACCGCCGCCACGCCGGCCGCCGAAGCCGCCGGTCAACCCCGCTCCGGCGGAAGCCTCACCTGGGCCGTGGAGACCGAGCCGATCACCCTCAACCCGCACCAGTACGCCCAGGCCAAGGCCCGCCTACTGGTCTGGAACACCTTCGAGTCCCTGCTCACCTACGACAAGCAGGGCAAGCTGGTGCCGTGGCTGGCCACCGGCTGGCAGACCGCCCCGGACGGGTCGTCGTACACGCTGACACTGCGCGACGGCGTCACCTTCTCCGACGGCACGCCCCTGGACGCCGGGGCGGTGAAGGCGAACATCGACAAACTCCGCGAACCCGGGTACGCCCCCGCCGTCGCCGCCGTGCAACTGCGCAACCTCAAGGCCGTCGAGGTGGTCGACCCGCGCACCGTACGGCTCACCCTCACCAAGCCCGACGTGCTCATCCTCGATTTCCTCGCCTCCCCGCAGGGCGCCCAGATCTCGCCGAAGTCGTTGCGCGAGGCGAAGAACCTCAAGGCCGGCGGCGTCGACGTGGTCGGCACCGGACCGTTCGTGCTGGACCGCTACGTCCCCGGTCAGGAGTTGCACTACCGGCGCAACCCCGGCTACGACTGGGCGCCGCCCAGCGCGACCCACACCGGCCCCGCCTACCTCGACGAGATCACCTACCGGTTCCTCAAGGAGTCGGCGGTCCGCGTCGGCGCCATCACGTCGAGTCAGGTGCAGCTCGTCGAGGGTGTACCCGCCACCGACCAGCCACTGGTCACCGGCAACGCGAGACTGCGACTGAGCCGCGAACTCAACTCCGGCTCCGCCTACTCCTACTACTTCAACAGCTCCCATGCCCCCTTCGAGGACCTGCGGGTCCGGCAGGCGTTCCGGGAGGCCATTGACGTCGACACCGTGCTGCGGTCGGTCTACCGGGACACCGCCACCCGTGCCTGGAGTGTGATCAGCCCGTCCAGCCCGCTCTACGACAAGAGCCTCGAAGGCGGATACGGCGGCGACGCCGCCAAGGCGAACACCCTGCTCGACCAGGCCGGCTGGACTGCCCGGGACGCCGACGGCTTCCGGGTGAAGGACGGCAAGCGGCTCACCGTACGGCTGGTGCAGTCCGCGCCCTTCGTCCGGGACCGTCGCGACGTCCTCGCCCAGGCCGTGCAGGCCGCGGTCAAGCAGAGCGCCGGCATCGACCTGAAGGTCTCTCTCGTCGACCAGGGCACCGCCAACGAGGCGTTCGAGCGCAACGAGTACGAGGTGTTCGACAACTCCCGGGCCGACACCGACGCCGGTGCCGCGCTCAACCTGCTGCTGCACTCGAAGGGCGGCATCAACCGCGCCCGGGTCAACGATCCGCGCATCGACCAGCTCCTGGAATCCGGCCAGGTCACCGCCGACCCGGCGAAGCGGGCCGACATCTACGCCGAACTGCAGCAGCGCGTCGTCGCCGAGCAGGCACTGTTGCTGCCGCTCTACGCTCCGGCCGACCAGATCGCCGCCAGCACCAGCGTCGGCGGGGTGCGCTTCGAACCCACCGCCGGCGTACCAGCCAGCGCGTACGACCTGTGGATCGGGAAGTGACAGCCCTGCGCGCGGTGGCCCGTCGGATCGGTGCCGGCCTGGTCGTCCTCTGGGTCGCCGCGACCGCCGCCTACCTGGCACTGCTGGCCGCTCCCGGCGACACGGTGGACAACATCATCGGCGACGGCGCTGACACCCCGGACATCCGCGCCGAGATCATCGCCCAGTGGGGTCTGGACCGGCCCGCCATGGTGCAGTACGGCGACTATCTGGTGCGGCTCGTCAACGGTGACCTGGGCCGCTCCTACCTGTTGCAACGTCCGGTCTCCGACGTGATCGGCGAACAGCTCCTCCCCACTCTCGCGCTCGCGGTCGCCGCCGCCGGGCTCGGGGTGCTGCTCGCCCTGGTCATCGCGGTGGCCACCGCCGGGAACCGGCGACCGTGGCTGCGCCGGCTCAGCTCCGGCACCGAACTGCTGCTGGTCTCCACCCCGTCGTTCCTGATCGGGCTCCTGCTGCTCAGCGTGCTGTCGTTCCGGTTCACGTTCTTCCCGGTCTCCGGTGATCAGGGGGTCGGCGCGCTGGTGCTGCCCGCCGTGACCCTGGCGCTGCCCATCGCCGGGTTGCTGGCCCAGGTGCTCCGCGACGGCATCGACAAGGCACTCGACCAGCCGTTCGTGCTCACCGCCCGGTCGCGAGGCGTCCGGGAACGGGGTGTGCTGCTGCGTCACGCGCTGCGGCACGCCCTGCTGCCGGCCGTCAGCCTTGCCGGCTGGGTCTTCGGCATTGTGATCGGCGGCACCGTCATCGTCGAACAGGTCTTCGGTCGGCCCGGCCTTGGCCAGGTCATCCTCTCGGCCGTCTCCAACCAGGACATGCCGGTGGTGCTGGCCGTGGTCACCCTGTCCGCCGCCGGCTACGTCGTGGTCAACACCGCCGCCGACCTGGCGTACCTGCTGGTCGACCCGCGCCTGAGAAGGAGCTGACCGATGACCGTCACCCTCGGCCCGCTATCCAGCGACGCCCCCGCGCTGGCCCGCACCGCCCCGCCCACCCCGGTCGTGCGAAGAGGCCGTCGGCCCAGGCCCGGCCTGCTCGTCGCCGGGGCGTACCTGATCCTGCTGGTCATCGCGGCGGCCTGGCCTGCCGCGCTGGCCCCGGCCGACCCGCTCGCCGCCGACCCGCTCGCCGTGCTGTCGCCGCCCAGCGCGGCGCACTGGTTCGGGACCGACCACCTCGGCCGCGACGTCCTGACCCGGGTGGTGCACGGCGCCGGACACTCGCTCACCATCGGTGTCGCCGCCACCGCGATCGCGGTGACCGGTGGCGTGCTGCTCGGCCTGCTCGCCGGGCTCACGCACCGGGTCGCCGACGAGGCGCTCAGCCGCACGTTCGACGCGCTGTCGGCGTTCCCCATGCTGCTGCTGGCGCTGCTGTTCATCGCCATCGCCGGCCCCGGCACGGCCAGCCTGATCGGCGCCATCGGTATCGCCACCCTGCCGCACCACGCCCGGGTGGTTCGTGGTCAGACGTTTTTGGTCCGCCGCTCCGGCTTCGTCGAACAGGCCGTCACCTTCGGGCAGTCCCGGCCGCAGCTGGTGCTGCGGCACGTGCTGCCGAACGTCGTCGGCCCGGTGCCGGTGCTCGCCGTGATCGGGCTCGGTGAGGCGATCCTGGCCGCCGCCGGGCTCAGCTTCCTCGGCATGGGCCCCCAGCCGCCGTCGCCGGAGTGGGGCGCGATGCTCTCCGAGGGGCGCAACTACCTCCAGGTGGCGTCGTGGATCAGCATCCTGCCCGGCCTGGCCGTCACCGCCACCGTGGTCTCGTTGACCGTCGTCGGCCGGCACTGGCAGGCCCGCTTCGACGGGCGGCGGCGCTGATGGCGCCGCTGGTCACGGTCGGGGACCTGCACGTCGACTTCGACACCCCGACCGGCCCGGTGGCCGCGGTGCGCGGGATCAGCTTCACCGTCGAGCGTGGCGAGTGCGTGGCAGTCGTCGGGGAGTCCGGCTCCGGCAAGAGCGTCACCGCCCGTACCCTGGTCGGTCTTGCCGGCCCGGGCGCACGGGTCCGCGCCGCCCGGCTCGACCTGGCCGGGGAGGACGTGCGGACGCACCGCGCACGGGACTGGCGTCGGGTCCGTGGACGCCTCGCCGGGCTGGTCCTCCAGGACGCGCTGGTCTCCCTCGACCCGCTGCGGACGGTGGGCGCCGAGGTCGGCGAGGTGCTCACCACCCACGGCATCGTCGGCCGCCGGGAACGGGCCGGTCGGGTCGCCCACCTGCTCGACCTGGTCCACCTGCCGGAGCCGGAGCGTCGGGCGCGACAGTATCCGCACCAGCTCTCCGGCGGGCTGCGGCAGCGCGCGCTGATCGCCTCGGCGATCGCCGGGGAACCGGCCCTGCTCATCGCCGACGAACCGACCACCGCGCTGGACGTCACCGTGCAGGCCCAGATCCTGCGGCTGCTCGCCGAACGGCGGGCCGCCGGGGTGAGCCTGCTGCTGGTCAGTCACGACCTGGCCGTGGTCGCCCAGGTCGCCGACCGGGTGCTGGTCATGCGCGACGGTCGCATCGTCGAGCACGGACCCACCGACCGGCTGCTGCGGGCACCGGAACATCCGTACACCCGGCAGTTGCTGGCCGCGGTGCCCTCCGCCACCTCGCGGGGCCGCCGGCTCGCCGGGGCACCCCCGCCCGGGGGCGCACGGGCGGCGCTGCCCGCCCGGCCCGAGGTCCGCGCCGACGACACAGTGCTCGACGTAAGCGGCCTCACCAAGAGGTACGGCGAGCACACCGTCGTGCAAGACGTCTCCTTCACCATCGCCCGGGGCGAGACGCTCGGCTTGGTGGGCGAGTCCGGCTCTGGTAAGAGCACCGTCGCCCGGATCGTCACTGGGTTGCTCGACCCCGACGCGGGCGCCGTCACCTTTGAGGGAACCGCGTGGGCCGGCGTGCCGGAACGGGCCCGCCGCCCGCTACGGCGCAGATTGCAGCTCATCTCGCAGGACCCGCTGAGCTCCTTCGACCCCCGCTACCCGGTGGGGCGGGTCGTCGCGGAGAACCTCGACCCGGACGTCAGCCGCGCCGACCGCCGCGAACACGTCGTCGAGCTGCTGCGTCGCGTCGGTCTCGGCGCGGACCTGCTCGATCGGCACCCTCGACAGCTCTCCGGCGGGCAACGGCAGCGGGTCGCCATCGCCCGCGCGATCGCCCCGCGACCGAGTCTGATCATCTGCGACGAACCGGTCTCCGCCCTCGACGTCTCCGTCCAGGCGCAGGTCCTCGACCTGCTGGCCGAGCTACGCGCCGTCGACGGCACCGCGCTGCTGTTCATCTCGCACGACCTGGGCGTGGTGCACCACCTGAGCGACCGGGTGCTGGTGATGCACGACGGGCGGGTGGTCGAGCAGGGACCGGTCGGCGACGTCTTCACCTACCCCCGACACGACTACACCCGATCGCTGCTCGACGCGCTGCCCACGCTCGTCGCCGCCGGCCGACCGCAGGAGGAACGCCCATGACCGAGAAGACCCTGCACCTGGCAGTCGCCCTCGACGGCCTCGGCTGGCACCCGGCCGCCTGGCGTCTCTCCCGCGCCGGTGCGTCGGCGCCGCTGACCGCCCGCTACTGGGCGGCCCTCGCCGGGGAGGCCGAGCGCGCCGCCCTGGACCTGCTCACCTTCGAGGACAGCCTGGACCTCCAGTCGACGCGACCCGACGGCCCCGACGGCCGGGTCGACCAGCTCCGCGGACGCCTCGACGCGGTGCAGATCGCGGCCCGGTTGGCCCCGCTGACCCGGCACATCGGGCTGGTGCCGACCACCAGCACCACCCACACCGAACCGTTCCACCTCGCCACCGGGGTCGCCACGCTCGACCACCTCAGCGGCGGCCGGGCCGGCTGGCGGCCCCGGGTCTCCGCCCGGCGAGCCGAGGCCGGTCACTTCGGCCGTCGGGAGATCCCCGCGCTGGATCCGGCCCGGCTCGACGACCCGGAGATCGTCCGACTCGTCGATGACCTCTTCGCCGAGGCCGGCGACGCCGTCGAGGTGGTCCGCCGGCTGTGGGACAGCTGGCAGGACGACGCCGAGATCCGGGACGTCGCCAGCGGACGGTTCGTCGACCGGGAACGGCTGCACTACATCGACTTCGTGGGTCGGTGGTTCTCGGTCAAGGGCCCCTCCATCGTGCCCCGCTCCCCGCAGGGCCAGCCGGTGGTGGCCGCGCTGGCCCACTCGTCGGTGCCGTACGCCTTCGCCGCCCGGCACGCCGACGTCGTCTTCGTCACCCCGACCGACGCCGCGCACGCCGCCGCGATCGTCGCCGAGGTCCGGGCCGCCGAGGCGGCCGTCGGCCGGACCGAACCGCCGCTGCGCGTGCTCGCCGACCTGAATGTCCTGCTCGACGAGTCGCCGACCCTCGCCCGCCGACGCGGTGCGCGTCTCGACGAGCTGCACGGCCAGGAGCCCAGCTCGGACGCGGCCACCTTCACCGGAACGGCGGCCGACCTGGCGGACCTGCTCGCCACCTGGCAGCGCTCGGGTGTGGACGGTTTCCGGTTGCGACCCGCAGTGCTTCCCCACGACCTGACCTTGATCACCCGTGCGCTGGTGCCCGCGCTGCGGGGACGGGGTCTGTTCCGCACCGGATATCCCGGCGGGACACTGCGCGACCTGCTCGGCCTGCCCCGACCGGCCAGCCGGTACGCCGTCGCGGCGACCGCCTGATACCTGGAGACCGCCATGCCCAAGCAGATCATCCTGGCCGCGCACTTCCCCGGCGTGAACAACACGACGGTGTGGAGCGACCCCGACTCCGGGAGCCACATCGACTTCTCCTCGTTCGTCCACCTGGCCCGCACCGCCGAGCGCGGCAAGTTCGACTTCTTCTTCCTCGCCGAAGGGCTGCGCCTGCGCGAGCAGCGCGGGCGCATCCACGACCTGGACGTGGTGGGCCGTCCGGACACGTTGACCCTGCTGGCCGCCCTCGCGAGCGTCACCAGCCACCTGGGGCTCGCCGGCACCCTGAACACCACCTTCCGCGAGCCGTACGAGCTGGCCCGCCAACTGGCCAGCCTCGACCACCTCTCCGGTGGTCGCGCCGCCTGGAACGTCGTGACCACCTCCGACGCGTTCACCGGGGAGAACTTCCGCCGGGGCGGTTACCTCGACCGTTCCCTGCGCTACGAGCGGGCCGCCGAGTTCCTCCGGACCGCCCGCGAGTTGTGGGAGTCCTGGCCGGCGGAGGCGATCGTGGGGGACCGCGACGGCGGCCGGTACGTGACGGAGGCGGACCCCGGCGCGTTCGCCCACCACGGCGACCAGTTCGACATCGCCGGGCACTTCACCGTGCCGCGCAGCCCGCAGGTGCACCCGGTGATCCTTCAGGCCGGCGACTCGCCTGACGGACGGGAGTTCGCGGCGTCCAGCGCCGACGCGATCTTTTCCCGGCACGGCACGCTGGAGGACGGCCAGGAGTTCTACCGGGACGTCAAGTCCCGGCTCGCTCGACACGGCCGCCACCCCGACGACCTGAAGATCATCCCCGGGGTCACCTTCGTGCTCGGCGACACCGACGCCGAGGCGCAGGAACGCGCCCACCACATCCGCCGCCAGCAGGTCAGCCCGCAGACCGCGATCCTGCTGCTGGAACAGCTGTGGAACCGGGATCTGTCCGCGTACGACCCGGAGGGCCCGTTGCCCGTCGAGGATCCGGACGTGAGCGCCGACGCGATCAGCCGAGGCCGGGCCGGCATGTACCCGGACCCGGTCGGCACCGCCCGCCGGTGGCGCGCCCTGGCCGAGGAGAAGGGCCTCGGCATCCGTGACCTGATCATCGAGGTCACCGGTCGGCAGTCCTTCATCGGCACCCCCCGACGGATCGCCGACCGGATGAACCACTTCGTCCAGTCCGACGCCGCCGACGGATTCATCCTGGTGCCACACCTGACCCCTGGCGGTCTCGACCAGTTCGTCGACCAGGTCGTCCCGCTGCTGCAGGAACGCGGCGTCTTCCGCACCGAGTACACCGGCACCACCCTGCGCGACCACCTCGGTCTCGGCCCCGCCCGCCCGGTCGGCCGCGTCGGTGCGGCGTGACCACGCTCGTCACGGTCTGCCGCCGGCGGTGGGACGACACCGACGCCGTCGCCCTGCGGGCCGCCATGACCGCCGAACTGCGCCACCGGTACGCCGACCGCCCCGACGACCCGATCCACCTGCCCACGGCCCAGGTGCTCAGCCCGGGCTCGGTCGCGTGGACGGGCGTGGCGTACACGGCCGACGCCACGCCGGTGGGGCACGCCGCCCTGCGGTGGCAGGGTCCCGACCTGGAGCTCAAGCGGATGTACGTACCGCCCGCTCATCGGCGGCGCGGCATCGCCGGGAGTCTGCTCGACGCGGCCCGGGAGGCCGCCGGTCAGCTCGGCGCGGTACGGATCGTGCTACAGACCGGCGACCGCCAACCCGACGCGATCCGCCGCTACGAGCAGGCGGGTTACCAGCCGATCCCGGTCTTCGCCCCGTACGACACCCTGCCGTACTCGCGCTGCTTGGCCCTGACGGTGCGCCCGACCCTGACCCTGCCACCGAAAGTGACGGTCCCCGCATGAAGTTCCTGCTGATCACCCTGATCACGCATCTGCCCGACCCGGTCACTGGTGAGCGCCGCACCACCACCGAGAGGTTCCGGGAGGTGGTCGGCACGGCTGTCCTCGCCGAGGAACTCGGTTTCGACGGTTACGGCGTCGGCGAGCGGCACGAACGGCCGTTCATCTCCTCCTCGCCTCCGGTGGTGCTGAGCCACATCGCGGCCCGGACGTCCACCATCCGGCTCTTCACCGCCGTCACGACGCTCAGCCTGCTCGACCCGGTCCGCGCGTACGAGGACTACGCCACCCTCGACCACCTCTCCGGCGGCCGACTCGAACTGATCATCGGCAAGGGTAACGGCGCCGCGCAGGCCCAACTGTTCCACGTCACGGCCGAGGACCAGTGGGACCGAAACCGGGAGGGCTACGAGCTGTTCCGTCGGCTCTGGCGAGAGGACCGGGTCACCTGGTCGGGGACGTACCGGCCGTCGCTGACCGAAGCCGAGACCTGGCCGCGCCCGCTGCAACAGCCCATCCGTGTCTGGCACGGCAGCGCCACCAGCCGGGAGTCGGTCGACCTGGCCGCCCGCTATGGCGACCCGCTCTTCTCCGCGAACGTCACCAACCCCATCGGGCCGTACGCCGAACTCATCCGCCACTACCGGGACCGCTGGGTCCACTACGGCCACGACCCGGCCGACGCCCTGGTCGGCGCCGGTTCGGCCGGCTTCTACGTGGCGCGTACCTCCCAGGAGGCGATCGAGCGGTACCGGCCGATCTTCGACGCCCGGGTCGCCGCGTTCCAGCGGCTCGGCGTACCGACGGTCTTTCCCACTCTGGAGGACGCCATCGAGCGCAGCTCGATCCTGGTCGGCAGCCCGCAGCAGATCGTCGACAAGGTGCTGCGCTATCACGCGGAGTTCGGCCACGAGGTCATGCACCTTCAGGCCGATCACGACGGGCTGACCGACAAGCAGCACCGAGAGAGCCTGGAGCTGTTCCAGGCCGAGGTGGCGCCGGTGCTGCGTCGAGAGATACCAAGTCGCCCCTTCGCACCGGCGGTGACCGCCGCGCCGGCGGTCTGAGAGAGACGGGAAACCCACCATGCCATCCACGCCACTGTCCGTCCTCGACCTGTCGCCGGTGCCCGCCGGCGGCACCGTCGCCGACGCCCTGCGCAACACCGTCGACCTGGCCCGCCGGGTCGAACAATCCGGCTACCAGCGCTACTGGTTGGCCGAACACCACCTCGCCGCGGGTGTCGCCAGTTCGGCACCGGCGGTGCTCATCGGGCAGGTCGCCGCGGCCACCAGCGCCATCCGCGTCGGCTCCGGCGCCGTCCAGGTCGGTCACCGCACCGCCCTGTCGGTGGTCGAGGAGTTCGGCACCCTGGCTGCGCTCTACCCCAGGCGGATCGACCTTGGACTCGGCCGGTCCGGGCAACGCCGGGTCGAGGCGGCACGGGCCGTCACCGCCCCCGCCGACCCGCCACGGGTCGAGGCCCGCGTCGTCGACGGACTGCTGATCCCGCCGCCCTTCTCCTACGCCAGCGTGCTCGCCTCACCGCGCTTCGCGCTGGCCAGCGCGCTGCTGCACCAACCGGGCGCGCAGCCGCCGGCCTTCGCCGACCAGGTGGCCGATGTCCTGGCCCTGCTGCGCGGCGACTACACCGACGAAAACGGTCTGGACGCGCACGCCGTGCCGGGGGAGGGCAGCGACCTCTCGGTGTGGCTGCTGGGCAGCAGCGGCGGCGAGAGCGCCCAACTCGCCGGCGCGCTCGGTCTGCCGTTCGCCGCGAACTACCACGTCAGCCCCTCGTCGGTGCTCGATGCCGTGACCGCCTACCGGGCCGCGTTCCGGCCCTCGTCGGTGCTGGCCCAGCCGTACGTGGTGGTCTCCGCCGACGTGGTCGTCGCCGACACCGATGAGACGGCGCGTCGGCTCGCCGCGCCGTACGGGCCCTGGGTACGCAGCATCCGCAGCGGTGGGGGCGCGATCCCGTTTCCACGCCCGGAGCAGGCCGCCGCGCTGCCGTGGACCGACGAGGACCGTGAACTCGTCGCCGACCGGGTGGACACCCAGTTCGTCGGGTCGCCCGGCACGGTCGTCGAGCGGCTGCGCGTCCTGCGGGACGTCACCGCCGCCGACGAACTGCTGATCACCACGATCACCCACGCGCACGGCGACCGGGTCGGCTCGTACGAGCTGCTCGCAAAGGAGTGGCGCGACTGACGACGTCCGACGTCGACTTGCACCCTGTGCGCTGTGTCGGGGCGCTAGTGCTGTGACCGGAAACGTTGGCCGGGTTGGGTGACACGCCGGTCAATGGTTGTGGTGGTGGCTGGTGGAGGGTTCAGGCTGTCGGGATGGCAGAACCTGTCCGGGCTCGTCGGCTCAGTGATGACGAGGGCCGGCGACTACAGCAGATCGTGCGGCGTGGGACCGGGTCTCCGATCCGGTTGCGCCGGGCGATGGTGATCATGGCTTCGGCCAGTGGGAACACCGTCGCGGCAATCGCCCGCCTGGTGCAGGGGGACGAGGACGCGGTCCGTGAGGTGATCCACCGGTTCAACGACATGGGCCTGGCCTGCCTGGACCCTCGGTGGGCGGGTGGCCGTCCCCGCCGAATCAGTGAAGACGACGAAGCGTTCATCGTCGCGACGGCCAAGACCAGACCGCAAGCGCTCGGCCAGCCGTTCACCCGGTGGAGCCTGCGCAAACTCGCGGACTACCTGGCTCACAACCACGGCCCGCGTCGGGTGCTCGTGGGCCGGGAACGGCTGCGGGAGTTCCTGCACCGCCACGACATCACCTTCCAGCGGACGAAGACGTGGAAGGAGACCAACGACCCGAACGCTGAGGCGAAACTCGCCCGGATCGAGGCGGTGACCACGGCGTTCCCGGACCGGGTCTTCGCCTTCGACGAGTTCGGTCCGCTGACGATCCGGCCACACGCTGGAGCGTCCTGGACTCGGGCCGGGTATCCGGACCGGCTCCCGGGTAACTACCACAAGCTGCACGGGGTCCGGCAGTTCCACGCCTGCTACAGCGTCGGCGACGACACCCTCTGGGGTGTCGTGCGCCGGCGAAAGTCCGCGGCTAACACCCTGGCAGCGCTCAAGAGCATCCGGGCCGCCCGCCCTGACGGCGCGCCGGTCTACGTCATCCTGGACAACCTCTCCGCGCATCGCGGCGTCACGATCCGGCAGTGGGCGGCCCGGAACCGGGTCGAGTTGTGCTTCACCCCGACGTACTCGTCGTGGGCGAACCCGATCGAGGCGCACTTCGGACCGCTGCGGATGTTCGTCGTGGCCGGGTCGAACCATCCCAACCATCCCGCCGCGACCCAAGCCCTGCACAACTACCTGCGCTGGCGCAACGCCAACGCCCGTCACCCCGACGTCCTCGCCGCCCAACGCCGCGAACGAGCCCGGATCCGCTCCGAACGACAACGCCGCTGGGGACAGACCCCCGCCAAGACGGCGGCCTGAAACCGGCCAACGTTTCCGGTCACAGCACTAGGCGGCGCTGGCCGCTCGATATCGTGGCCGTTGGCACCAAGCCTGGAGGCGCCTGAGCGAGGCCTGCGATGCTCAGCCTGTCGGAGCCGCGAGATGCCACTCCGTCACTCGTGAAACACGATGAAAACCTCGGATTGGACTGCCCTCGCTGGTCTTGCCTTGACCGTGGTCGGCATCGGCTTCCGATGTGGACAACGTGCGTGGCCGGTACGTCAGGAGCTACACCAAAAGCCGTAAGCGTGTGCGCGAGCACCAGGCGAAGCTGAGCCCGGACGCCTGGACTAGGACTGATTAGGCCTGGCAGCGGCACGACGTCCCGTTGCTAACTAGCGACGGCTGGATCCCTTCCATCCCGGTCGGCCTTGATCGCGTTTGGCTCATATGGCTCGAGCGCTTCGACGAAGGGCTTGACTTATCGTGCGATGGCTAGGCCGAACGGGACTGGTCCAAGAGCGGTGACAAGGTGGCGAACCATCAGGACAAAGCTCTCCGGCCATCTGGCGGTAACCACGTCGCCGAGGTCGATGATCCACTCTCGCGGCCACCCGAGGTCGAAGAGTAGATCGGCGACGACGTCCTTGGCCTCGGGGTCGTTGCCGGACAGGAACGCCGAGAGCGGCATCGGTAGGCTCGTTGGGTTGGCCATCAGGGGCGCTGGCCCGACCGTGTTCAGAGTCTTGACGACCTTCGTCTGGGGCAGTGTGTATTGGATCTGCTCGGCCAGGCTGCTCGTGGGGTAGAGCAGCGATTTGGCGAAGCCGTCAGGGCCCTGCTCGACGGCGTTGGCGATGTCGACGAGAACCTTGCCGGACAGCGCTGGGCCCAGACCTCGAAGCACGTTGAGTGACACGGCGCCAGGTAGACCGTTGATCACGACGTCGCCCGACTGGGCGGCGTCGGAGACATCGGTGACGGACACGTTGACGTCGCGTACCCGAGCCCACTCCGATACTGCCGAACCTCGCGGATCCCTGGATCCGATGATGATCTTATGCCCAGAGTCCTTCAATTTGTCGGCGAGCGCCCGGGCCACGTTTCCGGATCCGAGGATCGCGATGGCGGTCATGGTCTGACTCCTTCACGTTCATGTGGTGGTACTCGCTTTACGCCGGCCTGGGATCGGCGGCGCGACTGATCGAGCCGCCTCGGACAAAGCTAGAGCCGCTACCGTTGATCAGGCAGTACGCACTTCAAAGTGCCCAACGCACCCGGGGGATGCCATGGCGACTCATACCGCTGCTTACCGACGTGAGCAGGCCCGAGCTGCGTACCTCGCTCGCCTTGCGAACTGCCCGACGCACCGGCTGCTCGACCGCATCGGCGATAAATGGGTCAGTCTGGTGCTGAAGGAACTCGCCGACGGCCCGCGCCGCTACGGGGACCTGGCGCGCGCCATCGCCGGGGTTACGCAGAAGATGCTGACTCAGACCCTGCGCCTCCTCGAACGTGACGGATTGGTGTCGCGGGTGGTCACCGCTTCAGTGCCCACACGTGTCGACTACCGGCTCACGCCGCTCGGGGAGAGCTTGCTGCCTGTGATGCACGTGGTGACGCAGTGGGCTGAAGAACACATCGATGAGATCGACGCCGCGCGTCGCTCGTCTGGCGCGGGTAGCTAGTGGACGGTGGCGCGGGCGGCTGTGTCGATAGGTCGGCGACCGGGCCGGGTTGAGAGACTGCCACGGCGTGGGACGCGTCGATCTCGACCGTCGTCGACCCGGCCCGCTTGGCCAGGAAGCGCTGCAGGTCCGGCGGAATGCCCTTGTCCTGGGTGGTGATCAGGGTCCATGACGGGATCGTCTTCCAGGCAACCTTGGTCACGCTCTCGGTCTGGGCCGCTTCAGTGGCCGGCCGCTGCGTTACCGCCATCAGCTCAGCGGTGTCGGGGTCGACGTCGGCGGCGAACACCGCCGGGAACTGGTCCTGGTCGACGTACTGCTCCATGGTCGTGCCGCCGTCGTCGAGAGGAATCGGCACCATCTTGACGGAGGTGAGGAGCGCACTTCCCGGGAACTTGGTGATCAAGTCGGCCGCGCTCTCGCCAACGTCCGGGCTCAAGCTGGCGACGTACACCAGAGCCTTGACGTTGGGGGCGCCCTCCGCAGCCTCGGTCATCACCGCTCCGCCGTACGAATGAGCCGCCATCACGACCGGGCCGGACACCGAGTCCACAACGGCCCGAGCGTAGGCAGCGTCCTTCTGCACGCCGCGGAGCGGGTTCGCGACGGCAATGACCGGGTAGCCTCGACGTTTGAGGTTGGCGATCACCCCATTCCAACTCGATGAGTCGGCGAAAGCGCCGTGGATGAGTACGACGGTTGGCATTCCTGCCTCCTGGGCAGACTTGTCAGAAGCGGCGTTCATCTGTCGGCTCCTTTCAAAGGGCCCCACTATCCGCTGAAGGTGGTAGCGCAGGCCGGACGACGAGGATGTTTGGTGGCGTCTTCGATGGCAGCCGCGGAACAGCCCGCAATTGCCGACGGAACGTCGCAATTGACGGTGACCGGACCAACCAGCGGGTGCTGGAAGGTCTTACGCAGGGTGTGCTCGGCGCCCACCTCGTGAGGCCCACAGCCGGGCGAAATCCTCGCTTCCGGCGAGGAGCTCGGCCACCGCCGACGACGCGCGACACCGTCCCGTCAGCCGTCCGAACTCGTTCCGAACGGATCCGAACGCCTGGTCGCTGCCCTGACCACGCCAGCGCGGCTACGGTCTGGGCCGAGCGCCCTGACGACAGCGGGCGCTGGGACCTGACGGGGGCGAAGTGTCCGAGCGCGCCGCGACGTATGCCGAGGTGTTCGCGGTGCGCGAATACCGCCACCTGTTCGGGGCGTACCTGCTGTCTCTGGCCGGTGACCAGCTCACGGCCGTGACCGTGGCGTACCTGATCTTCACCGAGACCGGCTCCGCCGCCCTGGCCGCGGCCGGCTACGCGAGTTCCTACCTCGCCTGGCTCACCGGCGGACCGCTGCTGACCGGCCTCGCCGACCGGTTCCCCCGGCGAACCGTCATGATCGCGTGCGACCTTGGCCGCGCGGCGCTCATCCCGCTGGCGGCGCTGCCGGCCCTCCCCGCGCCGGCCCTGGTGGTGCTCCTCTTCGTGGTCAACCTGATGCGGCCACCGTTCGTGGCGGCACGGGCGGCGCTGATGCCGGAAGTGCTCGACGGTGACCGCTACGCCGTGGCCAATGGCGTGGACAACATCTGCGCCCAGGTCGTGCAGGTGGTCGGCTTCGCCGTCGGGGGGAGTCTGGTGGCGTTGCTGTCGCTGCGCGGCGCCCTGCTGGTGGATGCCGGCACGTTCCTCATCTCCGCCCTGCTGATCACGATCGGCGTACGGTCCCGGCCCGCGCCCCGACCGCCATCGCGCCCGACCCGCCGTGGCCGGGCGATCGGTCTGCGGGTGATCTTCACCGATACCCGGCTGCGGTCCTACGTGCTCGTCCTCTGGACGGCCAGCGCCTTCACCTACGCCGCCGAAGGGCTGATGGCACCGTTGGCCCGGCAGTACGGCGGTGGCGCCGGCATCGTCGGCCTGTTGCTCGCGGCGGCGCCGTTGGGGATGGCCGTCGGCGGAGTCGCCCTCACCCGGTTCTGCCCACCGGCGGCCCGGCCACGACTCATTCTGCCCCTGGCCACGGTGTCGAGCGGGGTGCTGACGGTGGCCTGGCTGGTGCCTCCGCTGTGGCTGATGCTGCTGCTGTTGGTGCTGGCCGGCGCGGCGAGTGCTTTCGCGATCCCGCTCAACGCGTTGTTCGGCCGGGCGGTGCCGACGGAGTACCGGGGACGCGCGTTCGGGGTGGCCATCACCGGCCTCAGTGGGCTCCAGGGTGCGGCGATGGTCCTGGCGGGTCTGGCCGCCGACCGTTTGTCGGCCACCACGGTGATCGGGTTCAGCGGACTGTCCGGCGCGGTGGCGGTCCTCGCCTTCGTACCGCGGTGGCCGCGGCAGCCTGCCTCCACGCCGGTGACGTTCGAGTCTCCGGTCGAACAGGTCCGAACGACTTCGAACGCCGACAGCCCTACCGCCGAAGCGAGCGGCGGCCGACGCTGAGATCACCTGGCGGGCACGGGGGCCGCCACCTACAGGAGAGGGGAAGCGCATGCGCAACGTCCGCAACCGTGGCATCAGCTGGACCTGACCGTGACGCTCCATTTCCTTTGGAGCGCCTCCGGAGCCATCTGATGGCCGGAGGAGACCGACCCTTGGGCCGAGAGGAGGTGGGGGCGATGCGTAAGGGCGACTGCACCATCTGAGTTCCGTGTGAAGCGCGGTGGGTGGCCGCCGGCCGGCGACCACCCACCCACCCCTCGACGCTGGAGAAGCCATGCACAATCCGGGTGACCACCCGCTCACCATGGGTCAACTCTCGATGTGGCGAGCCCTCTCGGTACGGCCGCCGGAGCAGCTGTGGGAATCCAACATGGACTTCGTCTGGTCGACTCCGCCCGGGACCTCCGAGGAGCAGGTGCGGCAGGCGCTCACCGCGCTGGCCGTGCGGCACGAGTCGCTGCGCACCGTGTACCGCGCGGCGGATGATCTCGGCGGCGTGCGGCAGGTGGTCCTGCGCGACCCGATCGTGCGGTTCGGCGAGGCGTCCGTGCGTGACCCGTTCGACCTGGCCGCCGCGCCGGCGTGGCGGGCCTGGGTGCGCACCCCCGACGACTGTGGATCACCTCAGGTCCACGTGCTGATCCACCACCTCGCGGCCGATGGCGCGGCGGTGCGGATCCTCGAGTCCGACTTTCACGCACTGCTGCGCGGTGAGCGCCCGGCCGACGCCCCCGCGCCGCGCGAGGTGGCCGAACGCCAACGCGCCGACGCCTTCCGGGCCAGGCTGGTCGCGGCCGGCGAATACCGCCGCCGGATCGAAGCCGCCGCCCCACGGGTGCCGGTGTCCCGGGGTCCGCTGGTACGGGCGTGCGCACACACCGGTATCCCGTACGGCGCGGTTCGTGACGCGGCGCGGCAGCTGCGGGTCACCCTGCCCGCCCTGCTGCTCACCGTGTACGCGCAGGCGTTGGCCGCAACCACCGGCCGACCCGATCAACTGCTGTGGCAGATGTCCTCGAACCGGATGGACCCCACGGCGCGGCGCCTGGTGTCCTCCATGACCCAGTGGGTGCCCATGCTGGTCGAGTGCGGCACCGACGGGCCGCTGCGCCCGCTGGCCCGTGACATCAACGTCGCGGCGGTGCGCTCTCTGCAGCACGGTGTGTACGACCCGTACGCCGTCGAGGCCATGGACTTCGACCACGGCAGCTTCTTCACCTGCATCCCGGCGCCGGCCGATGCCGCTTTCGACCCCGCGCCGCCGGAGCCCCGGCGGATCGAGTTCCTCGCTCCCCGGGCGTACAGCGGAGCAAGTTTCTACGTGCTGGCGCACGTGTACCCGTCCGTGCAGCTCACCATGCGGGTGATGCGCAGCGGGTACGGGCGCGACGAGGTGGAACGCTTCCTGGGCACCATGACCGACCTGTTGCTGCGCGCGGTCAAGGACGCGGCATGAGCAACGGTCTGTGGCGACACCGCAACTTCATGGTGTTGTGGTCGGGCCGGACCCTCAGCGAGGTCGGCGATGCGGTCTCGCTGCTGGCCATCCCGCTGCTGGCCGTCACCGTGCTGGACGCCTCCGCCGTGGAGGTCGGTGTCCTCAGCGCCACCCGGATGGTGGCCTACCTGTTCCTGTCCCTGCCCGCCGGGGTGTGGGTGGACCGGATGCGCAAGCGCCGGGTCATGGTGGTCTGTCACCTGGTACGAGCCGGACTGGTCGCCACCGTCGCCGTCGGCGCGTGGGCCGGCTGGGTCACGATGGCGCACCTGTGGACCGTGGCGTTGCTGGCCAGCGTCTGCACCGTGTTGTACGAGACCGCGCACCAGAGTTTCCTGCCGTCGATCGTCACCAAGGACCAGTTGCTCGACGCCAACGGCAAGCTGACGACCACGTACTCGGTCTCGCAGATCGCCGGCTACGGCGTGGGCGGCGTGCTGGTGTCGGCGCTGGGCGTGGCACGCACCGTGGGCGTCGACGCGCTCGCCTACGTGGTGAACGCCATGGCCCTCCTACTGATCCGGGGCGCCGATGAGTCGCCGACGGTGGCGCGGCGTCGGGACTTCCGCCGCGAGTTGGGCGACGGCCTGTCCTTCGTGTTCCGCCACCCGGTCATGCCCCGACTGGTGGCGGCCTCGGCCTCGTTCAACCTGTTCAGTCAGATGATCTTCGCGTTGGCGGTCCTGTACCTGGTGCGCGACCTGCGGCTGAGCGAAAGCATGGTCGGTGTGGTGCTGGGGCTGACCACGCTGGGCGGGATCGTCGGCGGTCTGACGTCCGCACGGCTGGCGCGCCTGGTGGGCACGTCCCGGATCATCTGGATCGCCCCGCTGGGGATCGGCTGGACGGTGCTGCTCGTACCGGCCGCCCAGCCCGGCTGGGGTCCGGCCGCGTACACGCTCGGCATGGCCGGAATGGGGATGGTGTTCGCCATCTACAACTCGGCGGCGGTCAGCTACCGACAGCGGGTCTGCCCGCCGGATCTGCTGGGGCGGATGACCGCATCGGTCCGCTTCGTGATCTTCGGGGTGATGCCGGTGGGTGCCCTGGCGGGTGGGCTGCTGGGCAACTGGCTGGGGGTGCGACCGACGCTGTGGATCGCGGCCGTCGGAGTGTGGGCGTCCGGCCTGCTGCTCTACTTCTCGCCGCTGCGGCGGCGGCGTGACCTGCCCGACGAGGCCGATGAGCCAGCCGGCGGGCAGCCGACGACGAGCTTCCCGGCGCCGCGTGAGCGGGCGCCGGTCGACCCGGCCGGCACGGCCATCGGAGGTGTACGAGGTGCATGACCAGCCGTTCGGCCAGCGCATTCTCTCCTGGACGGGCGGGCCGGCGAACCCCGACCGGTTCGTCGCTCTGGGCGGGTTCCGACTGCCCGCGGAACCCGACCCGGCCGCCCTGCGGCACACCCTCGACGCGATCCTGGCCCGGCACCCCGTGCTGGGTGCGGGGCCGGTCCCGCTGCGCACGGTCGACGACGTGTGGGCCGCCGCCGCCGCCGGCCACTACTCGCCCGACGCGAAATGCCTGCTCTGGGCGTACCTGGCCGGTCGGGAGTTGCTGCTCGTGGCGCACCACAACGTGTCCGACCCCTGGTCGATGCGGCTGCTGCTGCGCGAGGTGCTGAAGCCGGGGACCGGGCCGGCCCCCTCTTACCACGCCAGCACGTCGACTCCGGCGCCCAAGCGGGTCAACCGGTCCGTGCCGTTCTGGCGGGAGATGCTCGCCGACGTACCGGCCCTGGTCCCGGGCCAGGGCTCCGGCGACGACGGGGGCACGGCCGAGATCAGAACGCCGAGCGGCATCACCCAGCAGCAGGCGGCCGAGGTCGCCCGGAGCGTGCGCAGCACCCCGTTCGTCGTCCTGCTCACCGCGTTCGCACAGGCCCTCGGCCCGCTCAGCCCCGGCGAGGCCGTCGTCCCCGTGCTGACGCACGGCCGGCAGCGCTCCGACTGGGACACCGTGGGGCTGTACATGAACGCACTGCCGGTACGGCTCCGCACGCCGACGGTGGGCGCGGTGCACCGCGCGTTTGCCGAGGCGTACGCGCACGAGATCCCGTTCCCGGTGCTGCTGGACGCGGTGCCGCAGGCCGACGCGCTGTTCGCCGACGGCGGGCCGGGCCTGGCCCAGTTCGAGGTGATCCAGGTGCCGGAGGGCGCCGGGATCGAGCCGCTGACGATCCCGCCGGGGCTCGGGCTGGGCGGGCCGTTGCTGCCCGTGAACGGAATGACGTTCTGGCTCGAGCCGGGCGCGGGCGGCGCCTACACCACCTGCGTGCGCTACCGCCGCTCGCACCGGGAGGCCGACATGCAGGCGCTGGTCGGTCGATTCATCGACAGTTGGGAGGAGATCCGTGCAGACGCGCAGCGAGCTTGAGACGATGTTGACCCGGCTCTGGAGCGAGAAGTTGAACGTCACACCGGTGGGTGTCGACGACGACTTCTTCGCCCTCGGCGGCGATTCGTTGCTCGCCGCCGACCTGCTGATGGACCTCTACGATCAGCTCGGCGTCGAGGTCGACGCGGCGGTGCTGTTCCTCAAGCCGACTATCGCCGAGCTGGTCGATGAGGTGCTGGCCGCATGAGGACCCCGCCGTGTGGGTACGCCCGCCCTCCGGGGCGGGTCGACCTCGCCGACCCCGACCTGCATGGCGGCGGCGACCCCCACGCCGCGTGGCGGCTGCTGCGCCGGTGGGATCCGGTGAGCTGGCAACCGGTGCAGGACAGGTCAGGTTTCTGGGCGGTCACCCGCCACCGCGACGTCAGCACCGTCCTGGCCGACCATGCCCGGTTCACCTCCACCGGTGGCGTGGTGCTCACCATGCTCGGCCGGCCCGAACCGGCGCAGAACCAGCAGTTCGCGGCGAGCGACCCACCGCGGCACGGCCTCATCCGGGGGCCGCTGCAGCGGCAGCTGACCGCGCGGGCGGTAGCCCGACACGAGCCGGCCATCCGCTCCTTCGTCCGGGAGATGCTCGGCCCCGCCGACGGGCTCCTGGACTTCGCCTCGCTCACCTCTGCCCTGCCGATGGCCTTCCTGGGACCGCTGATGGGCATCCCGGCGGCGGACTGGCCCGCCCTGGCCCGCTGGGTGTCCATGTCGGTAGCCGAAGAGGACCCGGATGTCATGCTGCCGGGCGGGCCGTCCGCGACCCTCGACCGTGGACACCGGGAACTGTTCGCGTACCTGCTCGACCTGGTGATGTCGCACCGGCGGCGTCCGCGCGGCGACCTGGTGGACCTGCTGGGGGCGATGCCGCTGCGCGCAGGGGCGATCGTGGCCAACTGCTACAGCCTGCTGCTCGGCGCCAGTGCGGCCTTCCCACACGTGCCCCGCGCGGTCCTGGCCGAGCTGATTCGCACCGGGCGTTACGAGGACTGGGCCCGGCGACCCGAGCGGATCGGCCGCGCGGTGGAGGAGGCGCTACGGTTCACCTCACCGGCCGGGCACTTCATGCGACTGGCGACGAGCGACACCACCCTCGGCGGCGTCCGCGTCGCGGCGGGCGACGCCGTCGTGGTGTGGCTCGGGTCGGCAAACCGTGACGAGTCCGTTTTCCGCGATCCCGACACCCTCGACCCGGACCGTCACCCGAACCGGCACCTGGCCTTCGGGGAGGGGCGGCACTACTGCCTGGGGGCGGCGGTCGCCAGGCTGACGTTGCGCGTCTTCTTCGAGGAACTCTTCGCCACCTTCTCCTCCTTCGAATCGGCCGGCGAGGTCGAGCGCGTACGGTCGATCTGGTTGGGCGGGATCAAGCGGATGCCGGTCCAGGCCGGCCGGCGGTGATCCCCGACGCGCTGGCCAGCCAGCTGCGCTCACGCCGGGAGACGCTGGCCGTGGTGGATCCCGAGCAGTCCCTGACGTACTCCGATCTGGACGGCTTGAGCGGTGCGGTCGCCGCCCATCTCGCGCAGCAGGGGGTTGCCGTCGGAGAACCGGTCATCGTGCACACCCGGTTGTCCGGCTGGGCCATCGTGGCGATGCTCGGCGTACTGCGAGCGGGCGCGCGTTACGTGCCCATCGACACGGCGTTCCCCGCCGCCCGCCGCGAATTGATGGCCGCCGGCAGCGGTGCGCACGTCACGCTCACCGAGAAGCTGCTGGCGACGTTGCGTCCGGTCCGCTTCGACTGGCAGGACGGGCCGGACGCGTACACGCTGTTCACCAGCGGCTCGACCGGCGTGCCGAAGGCCGTCACGGTGACTCGGGCGGCGCTGAGCTACTCGACCGGGGCCCGGCTGGAGTACTACGGTCACCCACCCGAGCGGTTCATGCTGTGCTCGTCCATCTCCTTCGACAGCTCCGTGGCGGGCATCTACTGGACGCTGTGCACGGGAGGCACCCTGGTCATCCCGAGCGACCGCCCGTTCGACGTGCGGGCGATCGTCCGGGCCGGCGCCGCATACCGGCCCACCCACACGCTGATGGTGCCGTCCCTGTACCGCCTGGTGCTGCGTTCGCCGGTGCCCAGCCTGACAACCGTGATCGTGGCCGGCGAGAGCTGTCCGCCCGGCCTGGTCGACCTGCACCACGAGCGGATGCCCGCCGCGACGCTCTACAACGAGTACGGGCCCACCGAGTGCACCGTCTGGAGCACCGTGCACCGCTGCGCGGTGGGCGAGGACCCGGTGCCCATCGGCCGTCCGATCCCCGGCACGACGGTCTCGATCGACGACGGCGAGCTGTGCATCTCCTCGCCCGGCGTGGTGTCCGGTACGCCGACGTACCGCACCGGGGATCGGGTCAGCATGGGCGCCGACGGCCTGCTGCGGTACCACGGACGCGTTGACGAGCAGCTCAAAATTGGTGGGATGCGGATCGAGCCAGCCGAGATCGAGCACGCGCTGATGGCCCACCCGGCGGTGCTCCTCGCCGGCGTCGCCGTCCCCTACCGGGGGGTCGCGTACGTCGTCTGTGGCGAGCCGGTGGAGCAGAAAACCCTGCGTGCACATCTGCTCGACCGGCTGCCCGCCGTAGCCGTGCCCACCGTGTTCGAGCAGGTGGAGTCGCTGTCCAGACTGCCCAACGGCAAACTCGACAGGCGTGCCCTGAGTCGGTCCGAACCCCCTCGACATGACGGCTGAGCCCCGCGCGCCCGCGCACGTTTCCCGGTGATGGCCGCCTACGCGAGCACCGCCCGGATCGATGAGCTGAGTGCCACCGAGTACCGGCACCTCGACCGCGGCGGCCCAGCATTGGAGCACCGTTGGCTCGTCAGCGGCCTTCGCCTCCGCCGACGGCTCGGGCCGCTTCTTGCGTCCGGTCTGGTCGTTCAATGTCGCGGTCATCATGGCACCTCCTCACCAGGCGCAACGCCTGGCAGGTCAGGCCGGAAACACCGTTAGATCCACACTCCCGAGGCGGGTGGCCGTCGTTCGGTGACGGCCACCCGCCTCGAGCGGGTTGGTGTGCGATCGTCCGGCCGGTGCCGCCTCAGCATGGCGGTCGGTCGGGCCGGTCGAGTCATCCCCTACCAGCGCCACCAGTAGTACAGGGAGTTGTTGGCCGAGCGTGCCGGCGGGGCGCCCCAGCCCTGCGACCAGTTGGCCTCGTAGTAGTTCTTGTAGCGCTGGTAGTAGTTGCCGCTCACCACCTGGTGGACGTTGCTGTGTTCGAGTCCCTGGTTCGCGTCGTAGCGAAGATAGTGGCCGGCGGTCATGCCGAGCGCGGACTCGGTTGAGATGATGTCGTCGTCGTCCGAGCCGATCAGGGTCCAGTCGGTGCCCTGTGCTGACTGCGGACTCTGGTAGAGCGCGTTGAGCAATGCGGAGCCGGGGGACATCTCGGTGCACTGCCGGTAACCGTAGATGGCTGCGCAGGCGCTCGCCCGGTTCGTGCCGCGGTGTGGCGTGCCGATGGTCACGACGTCCTCAATGTAGAGATACGGGGGCCACCCGCTGCCCTTGGCAGCCACACCGGTCAGCGCCGAGCGGACGATGAGTCCGCCCATGGAGTGAGCTACGACGTCGACCGAGATGTTGTTCTTCGAGAAGGAGGTGTAGATGTTCCAGGCCAGGAGGCGACCCAGCTCGTAGATGGACACATCGCGATCTCCGTTCTCCCGGATGACCGTGTTGCAGCCGTTGTCGCCCTTGTAGAAGCTCACCGTGTGGTACGAGCCCTTCCACCCCCACGAGCGCATGGCATCCGCCATCGGCTTCCAGTAACCCTCCCAGCAGTGGTGGCCGGGATCGCGCCCAAGCAGGTCAAAGGTGAACCCGGGCACGAAGTAGACAGGTTCGTTAAAGCTGTCGTCGCGAGCGGGTGCGGCGTGCGCGGCAGCGCCGGTGCCCACCACTCCCACGACCGTAGCCAGTGCTGCTGTCGCGACGAGCGCCAACATCTTCTTCAGCAAGTCCGACCTCCGAGCGATGGATGATAATGATGGTCTGCTCATCGCAGCATCGGAGGGGAAATGATCTCAAGCATCGATGCGTGCGGAACCGTGCCGAACAGTCCCGGACGCGGTATCTGAACCTGCTGGTCAACGCGCTCTCCGGGTATGAGCGGTGGCTGTCGTGAGAGGACGGTTGGTTGTGCCAGCAACTCCACCGCCGAGTCCGGATGAGGTCAGCAGCACCGCGGAGTTCATCGCGGCCCTACGCCGACTGAGAGACTGGTCAGGGCAGACCTATCGGCAACTCACGCGTCAGGCGGAGACTGCCGGCGACATCCTGCCCGCGAGCACGACGGTGACCATGCTGAGCCGCTCCAGCCTCCCCCGAGAAGAGTTGGTCTCGGCGTTCGTCCGGGCTTGCGGGCTCGACGAAGCCGCTGCCGCTCGCTGGGTAGCCGTCCGTGGTGCCCTCGCGTCAAAGTCCGCGTCCGGTGGGGGCACACCGCCGATTCCACACCAAGGTCGGTGGCACGCTCCCGAACGCGACGTCGTTCCGGCCATGCTGCCCACGGACATCGCCGATTTCACCGGCCGCGAAGAGCACGTCACGGCGTTGTGTCAGCATTTGCTGGGCCTGGATCAGGACACCCGTCGCCACTATGCCACGCCCGTCGCGACCATCAGCGGTATGGGCGGCGTGGGCAAGACAACTCTCGCAGTGCACGTCGGGCATCGGCTGACCACGGCGTATCCGGATGGCCAGCTCTATGTGAACCTGCGTGGAGTCGAGACGTCACCGCTGCGGTCCGGCGACGTGCTGGCAAAGTTCCTCCGCGCGCTGGGCGTGGACAGCCGGATGATTCCCGCCGACGAGGCCGAGCGCGCCGAACTGTTCCGTACCCACCTTGCCAGCCGGCGGGTGCTGCTGTTGCTGGACAACGCCGCCAGCGAGGAGCAGGTCCGACCCATCATCCCGGGGACCGCGACATGCGCGGTGATGATTACCAGCCGATCGCGGCTGGCGGGCATCGAGGGCGCGCGGCGACTCGACGTGGATGTGTTTTCATCGGCCGCCGCGCTGCGGCTGCTGGCCGCTGTCGCCGGGGGCGACCGGGTCGCCGCGGAGCACCTCGATGCGACGCAGATCGTCACCCTGTGCGGCGGGCTACCGCTCGCGATCCGCGTGGCTGGTGCCCGGCTCGCCGGCCGACCCGCCTGGCGTCTCGGACATCTGGCGACGATGCTCGGCGACGAGCGACGACGCCTGGACTGGCTGGCAACCGGCGACCTGGCCGTTCGTGCCTCGCTGACGTTAAGTTACCAAGCGCTCGATGAGCGGACACGTGGGCTGTTGCGCCTTCTGAGCGTCTTCGACCTGCCGGACTTCCCAGCGTGGTTTGTCGCGGTCGTGCTCGAGGAAACGCTGGCGAGCGGCATCGCACATGCCGAGGCGCTGGTGGACGCCCAACTGCTCACTGCCGCCGGCGCCGATGTCTGCGGCCAGCAGCGGTACCGGATTCATGATCTGGTCCGGCTCTTCGCGAGGGAACGCGCCGCTCAGGAGGAGACCGGCGAGGCCGTGGCGGACGCCCTGCGTCGTGGTTTCGGTGGGTGGCTCGCCGTCGCCGAGCGGATGGCTAGGCACATGCCGGGGCCCTGCTACGCGGCGATCAGCGGTCCGGCCCGGCGCCCGCTGATGGACTGGTCCCACCCGGACCTGTCGGCTCCCGATCCAGGACTGTGGTTCGACGCCGAACGGGCGACGGTGCTCTCCACCATCCGGCAAGCGTGCGTGCTCGGTTATGACGACGTCGCGTTCGACCTGGCCGGATGCATGGAGAAGTACTTCGACGTGCGCGGCATGTACAGCGACTGGGCCGACGTCAACACCGAGGTCATGTCCGTGTGCCAGGCCGCAGGCAACCATCTGGGTGAGGCGGTCATGCTACGCGGACTCATCGATCTCAGCACGTGGGTCGACGACCAGCCGGCCGGCGACGCCATGTCCCGCCAGTATGACGAAGCGGCGCGGCTGCTGGAGATGTTCACCCAACTGCGGCACGAGCCGGGCATGTCCGACGCCGCGGTGATGTGTGCGTGGGCACTCACGGCCGCCGGCGACTATTCCGCGGCCGCTGCCCATGCCAGTGAGGCTCTGCAACTCGCCGAACGGTCAGATCATCGAGGCGGCCGGGTCCGAGCTCGGCTCGCGCTGTCCCTCATCAGCTACGAGCAGGGACGATTCGCTGACGCCGCGCTGCTCACCGAGATACTCGACGAGGCACGTGCGTTGAACAATCCGCGCTGGGTCGCGACCGTACTGCAGTTCGCCGGCACCGCGCTTGCCGATCTCGGTCACTTCGCGCGCAGCCAACAGATGCTGCACGAGTCGCTGAGCATCACCCAGCGCTACGGCGATACCTACACCGAGGTGTTCACGCTTGTCGCCTTGGCCCGCCTCGACCTGCGGCGGGGATCGTCGACAGGACGGGAGACGGCCGAGGCGGCAGTGACGCTCAGCCGCGAATACAACATGACCCACCACCTAGCCGAGGCGCTGCTCCTTCTGGGCGAGATCGAGTTGGCCGAGGACCATCCCGCGGAGGCGATTGACCGCCTGGAGGAGTCCGTCGCGCTCTGGAGGACACGTGGCTGGCATTCGCTGCACGCCACGGCACTCGAACGCCTCGGCCACGCCTACGCGCGCACTGGTTCGCCAGCCGCCCAACAAGCGTTCGACGAGGCCCGTGCGATCTCCGCCCGCCTCCTCGTCACCGCCGAGCAGGCCTCACCACCGACTCTCCTGCCCCCGCCGGACGCGCACTGAGACTTAACCGGAGAGCGAAGCTGGCGTAGGGAGTGGTCGCCAGCAGCGGGCCAACTGTCGGAGGGTGCGCGGTCAGCCGAGTTCGGTGGTGTTCCGAACACAGCCGAACGCAGAATCCGTTGTGACGCTTCTCGACAGCTGATGCGATGACCACACATTTCCGAACCGCCCTCTTCGAGAGGAACGTGATCACGTGCGATCCACCATAGGGCTGCGGCGCGTACTCGTGACCGCTTTGGTCGTCCTGCTCAGCCCGGTCGTACTCGTCCAACCGGCGCACGCCAACGCGGAACGCTGCGTGGACAACTGGAGCGGCAACCTGTGCCTGCAAACGACTAACTCCGGTGCCACCGTGTCCAGGGCCAAGGCCATTCTGAGGTTCCATTCCTGGTACTGCGGCGGCCCGTTCGGGGCGGACCGGGACGACACCGAGATGTACTTCACGCTCTGGGGGACCCGGAGCAACGGTTCCAGCTTCGCCATGAGCGGCTCGGGTGCCTGCGACGTCAACGGCACATACGCCAGGCCGGCGGAGGCGGAGTACAAGACCTTCGTCGTCAACACGACGTTCAGGTCGCGGTCCACGCTGTGCCTGCGGGCCGACTTCCAGTCGTCCACGTCCGGCGACGGCAACTACGCCTGCTACATCGTGCCGTGAGCAATGTTCCCCCGTACCGACGGAAGGTCACCTCATCATGCGTCTGACGGCGCGCATCGCGACGGTGCTCTCTTTGGCTGCTGCCACCGTGGCCACGGCGGCAGCGCCGGCCGCAGCGGAGAAGTTGACAGCATACTGCGGAGACACCTATGGCCCTGATAACGGTTGGCACCGATGTGGGATCGCAACATTCGACGACCCCGGCAACATCGAGAAGATAACGGTCATGGACCAGAACAGGGACGGCCACAGCGTTGTCGCCGTCTGGCAGAACCAGTCGACCGGTGCGTACAGCAACGTGTGGCACGTCGACGGCGTCGGGAACAGCACGGTGGAATACGTCGACTACCTCGCCGAGGGCACGCCGGTGCGTTTCAAGGTGTGTGCCGGTGAAGGCGGCAGTCTGCAGATTCTCAGTTCGACCTGCAGCCAGTGGATTCACCTCACCGCGTAGCCCATCCGGAGGAGCACCCCTATGCGTTACCACCATCGTCTTGCCGCCCGGCTCGCGCTCGTCGCCACCGGGATCGTCGCCACCCTGCTGCTCGGCGCGGCCCCAGCATTCGCCGCGGAGGGCGACATCAGGGTCAGCAGCTCGTCCTCGCCCTACAGCGAATGCACATATGACGGATTCGACGGCAGTTGGAGCGGTGACGCCAGCTCGTCCGGTTCCAGGATCACGTTCAACATCTGTTGGAGCGGTAACCATGCCGTAGTCGACGGCGCGGTGTATGACACCGCAGCGGACGGCCGGGCGGGCCGGGCCTGGCTGCAGTACCAATACTGGAACAACCCCATCGAAGGCTGGCGTTGGCACGCGCCGGTCCTACTCGCCACCACGTCCGGCGGCCAGGGTGCCGTGCGGTACTTCAGCGGCACCAGCGAACTCTTGAATGTTCGCAACTACCAGATCAGGACCTGCGCCGGGCCTGGCACCGACCGGTGCAGCAACTGGCGATAGCCCGTTACCTCAAGATGGTCTCCAGCCGGAGACTCCTTCACCGCCCGGCTCGGTATGACGCGCCACCCCACCGTACGGCTGATCGGGGGTGTCGTCGCCGAGCCGGGCAGCGTCGGTAAGGGCCGCCGGGACGGGCTCGCAGGACCGCAACCTACCGGACACGGCAGTTGCGACTGCGATGGCTTCTCGCAGGAAGCGGATCGGTGTCGAGCGGCTGTGCGCGGAGTCTGGCCGGCTGACTCCGCCGCGCTCCCCATGGCCCGGAGACGGCAGTCGAGCGTCTTCCCGTGACAGGCCAGCCTGGATGGCCCCGGCCGTACGAGGTTCGGCGGTGACCGCGACCTGCAGTGCTGTCAGCGCGCCTTCGCTGTGACCGGTGAGGCGTACCGCTCGCGATTGACCTCGGGTTCGCCTGCGAGTAGGCGTGTGAGGAGATTTCCCCCATCCTCAACGCTCTGCGCACCGACACGCCTATCGGCGGGCAGCCCGGCCCCGACCAGGTCCGCCAGCGGCAACAGACGATGTACCCAACTCGATCAGGTCAACATCGATGCGGGCCAAGACCATCAGCATGTCTACCTGGACACTGGTCCCGACGGTGGCGCCTTCACGCCCGACGGTGCTGCGGAAGGCTCTGGCGGTTGAGTGATCGCCTGCACTCTGCGGTGGGGTGGCGCTGACGCCTGAGGTGCAGCCCGGTGGTGCGGAGGGCTACTCGTACGGGTCCTTGGGGGCGATCACCTGTCGCCAGGTTTCCACCTCGATATAGGGGATCTCTTCGTCGTTGATGGGGTCACGGGTCACGCGGTCCGTGTAGCGGCCGGTGACCTGGATCCAGGTGTCGTCGGCCAGACCGGTGGGGGCGTTGCCGGCCATTCCGAGTTTGACGGGTCGGCCGTCGGCGGCGCAGCAGGACAGGATCATGCGGGCGAGGATGGGTTGTCCATCGGGCCCCGGGGTGATGAAGCCGGTGAGCTGGACCCGTCGGTTGCCGATCGACTGGCCCTTGTCGAACAGGGCTCGGGCGGCGTAGTCGAAGACGTTGATGGTCGCCGGATCCCCGGCGGGCAGCGGCGGGTAGTCGTAGTCGTAGTCCTGCTGAGCGGTGAGTGCGGTGCCCGCTTGGCCGGCCGCGTACGAGCCCAGGGCGGGTGGAGTCACGAGTAGCAGCCCGAGAGCGGGAAGGAGAAGCAGCCAGGCGACTCGCGGTTCGTGGTGGGTGTGCTCGTCGTGTAGGTCTTCGGTCGTTGATCCGCTCGGGCTCCGCTCGTCGCTCTCCGGTCGAGTCCGGCCGGCGGGGTCGCTCTGGGCCTCGGACCCGTCCGCGTGGGGAAGTAGGTCGTACCAGAGGGTCATCACCGCGGCGACGATCAGCAGGAGGCTGGCGGCGATGAGGAACGGTCGCAGCCCTTCCTTGACGTAGCGCAGGTAGAGGTCCGTGACGCTGGCGTGCAGAACTGCCGCGCCGAAGAAGATCATGACGCAGGCCTGGGCCATCCGGTTCACAGCAGCACCATCCCGGTGATGACGGCGACCGCGACGGCGACCGTGAAGGTGGCCGGCGCGAATCGGGCGGCGAAGCGCCGGCCGAAGATGCCGGCCTGCATGGAGATGAGTTTCAGGTCGACCATCGGCCCGACCACCAGGAAAGCCAGTCGAGCGGTGAGGGAGAACTGCGACAGGGAGGCGGCGACGAACGCGTCCGCCTCGGAGCAGATCGACAGCAGGACCGCGAGCGCGGCCAGGGCGAGCACGGAGAGCACCGGCTGGTCGGCGAGGGTCTGCAGCCACTGTTCGGGGACGACGACGTTGATGGTGGCCGCGGCCATCGCGCCGATGACAAGGAACCCGCCCGCGTGGGCGATGTCGTGCCGTACGGCGGACCAGAACGCTTCCCCGCGTCGCAGCCCGTCCAGGTCCGGTCGGTGCGGGAGCCGGATCCAGTCGGTGCGGCCCAGGCGCAGCCAGAGCCACCCCATGATCATGGCGACGACGAGGCTGGCGATCGCGCGGGCAAGGACCATCTCAGGGTTGTTGGGGAAGGCCACGGCGGTTGCGGCGAGGACGATCGGGTTGATCGCCGGTGCTGCGAGCAGGAACGCCAGTGCCGCCGCAGGTGTGACACCGCGGCGGATCAGGGAACCTGCGATCGGTACGGCCCCGCACTCGCACCCCGGCAGGATCACCCCTGCCGCACTGGCGACCGGTACGGCGAGGGCCGGGTGTTTCGGCAGGGCCCTGGCCCAGAACGACCGGGGTACGAAGACCGCGATGGCGGCGGACAGCAACACACCGAAGACGAGGAATGGCACGGCCTGCACCATCACCGAGACGAACACCGTCGTCCAGGTCGCCAGCGAGGGTGCGGACAGCAACCTTGCCAGGGGCTCGCGCAGGAAGATGAGCAGGACGAGCACGGCGGCGAGGATCTCGACCGAGCCGATCCGTCCGGTGAACGGAAACGGGGACCGGTGACCGTGGTCGTGCTGGACGGTGTCGGGGCCTGGCGGCGTGTCGGGGGCGCCGGCTGTTCCTGTGCTCGATGAGGTGGTGGGCTCGGATGCGGCCACGCCGCCCCCTTCTGTGCTGGGCATGTGGAGATGGCGTCGAACCGGTTGCCTGCCCGCGCTCCGAGGGCTGTGGTGCGCAACGTGTGTGCCGACCTTTGGTTCGCTCACACACCAACAGCGATGTGAGTGTATTGAGAGCGACGGGCCATCGTCGCGAAACCGCGGGGTCCTCCCCTGAGAACGGGTCCCGAGATGACGGGGCGTGTGAGGGAATCCTTCGTGGTGTTGGTAGTCGATGTCGATAGATGATTGGACGTTGTGATCTCTCCGTGACATCACCAGCACTGCTGGACCTGGACGCCGGCCGGTCTGCGTTACCCCGCAACAGGCCAGGGGTAGGGGGACGGTGCGGCCACGCTCATGCACGACGACGCATAATGGTCTGACGGGCAGCGAGGCGAAGTGTCGGAAGCGGTAGGCCGGCGGCGCCCACATCACGGGAGGATGGCGGCCACGGTGAACCAGACGGTGCCTAATGTGACCCGGAACACCCGGCAGCGGGCAGAGGTGCTGGCGCTGCTGCGCGAGGTCGAGGGCTTCCACTCGGCGCAGCAACTGCACCAGATGCTGCTGGCGCGCAAGGCGGGCGTGGGTCTGACGACCGTCTATCGGACATTGCAGCTGCTGGTGGACGCCGGCGAGATCGACTCGACCCGGTTGCCGGGTGGCGAACAACTCTTCCGCCGATGCAGTCAGAGCAAGCACCATCACCACCTGGTCTGTCGGGATTGCGGGCGTACGGTCGAGGTGGCCGGGCCGGCCGTGGAGCGGTGGGCCGACCAGGTTGCCGCACAGCACGGGTTCGTCGACGTCGGTCACACCTTGGAGATATTCGGCACCTGCGCCGCCTGTGCGCGCTGAGCGGTCGACGGATCATCTGATCGAAGGCGACGGGGGTCGGAGGGCTCGGCCCTGGTTGCTCTAGGAGGTCCGAGCGTCATTGCGGTGAGCTGAATCAGGCGAGCCCCGAACTCCTTATCGAAAACGGGACCCATTAACATGTGGCTGAACCCGTATCGAGGAGACCTCTCATGGCCGTGCCCAAGCGCAAGATGTCCCGGTCCAACACCCGCCACCGTCGCGCCCGGTGGAAGGCGACCGTGCCGCAGTCGACGCCCTGCCCGTGTCCGCGCAAGGAGATGGTGCTGTCGCACCGCGCCTGTACGCACTGCGGCCTGTACAGGGGTCGTCAGGTGGTGGATCAACCGTGACGGAGCGGCTGCCGGTGACGGTGCTGTCCGGGTTCCTCGGTGCGGGCAAGACCAGCCTGCTCAACCACGTGCTGGCCAACCGTGACGGGTTGCGGGTGGCGGTGATCGTCAACGACATGAGCGAGATCAACATCGACGCCGCGTTGGTGCGTGACGGCGGAGCGTTGTCGCGGACGGAGGAGCGGCTGGTCGAGCTGACCAACGGCTGCATCTGCTGCACGTTGCGCGACGATCTGCTCGACGAGGTGGCCCGGTTGGCCCGGCTGGGTTGCTTCGACTACCTGTTGATCGAGTCCAGTGGCATCTCCGAGCCGATGCCGGTGGCCGCCACGTTCGCCTTCGGTGTGGAGGACGGGCAGGTCCTGGATGACCTGGCTCGGCTGGACACCACAGTGACGGTGGTCGACGCGGCGGGCCTGCTGGCCCGCGTCGAGGCGGGGGAGACCCTCGAGGCGGGCGGGCTGGCCGCGTACGAGGGGGACGACCGGAGCGTCTCCGATCTGCTGGTCGACCAGATCGAGTTCGCCGACGTGCTGGTGGTCAACAAGACCGATTTGGTCGCCCCGGAGGATCTGGCGGTGGTGGAGGCGCTGCTGACCCGCCTCAACCCGGCCGCCCGGCAGGTGCGTGCCGTGCATGGCCGGGTGGCCCCGGCGGAGATCCTGCACACCGGCCGGTTCGACCTGGAGCGGGCCGAGACGGCGCCCGGTTGGGTCGCCGAGCTCAACGGTGGGCACGTGCCGGAGACCGAGGAGTACGGCATCTCCAGCATCGTCTTTCGCGACCACCGGCCGCTGCACCCGCAGCGACTGTGGGACCTGCTGGCCGGCGGGCTGGACGCGTTCGGTGTGGTGCGCTCGAAGGGCTTCCTGTGGCTGGCCAGTCGCCCGGACGTGCAGGCACTGTGGTCGCAGGCAGGCCCCTCCGGCCGGTGCGATCCGATCGGCGTCCCCGTCGTGGTCTCCGGGGAGTGGCCCGAGGACCCCGACGAGCGGATCGAGCTGGAGTCCCGGTGGCATCCGGTCTTCGGGGACCGGCAGCAGGAACTCGTTCTCATCGGTGTCGACCTGGACGGCCAGGGCCTGCGGGCCGCCCTGACCGCCTGCCTGCTCACCGGCACCGAGATCGCCGCCGGAGAGCCTGCCTGGCGGGCGCTGCCCGACCCGTTCCCCGAATGGGACCTGAGCGACCTGCACGAACACGAGCATGTCGATCCGGTTCAGGTCTGACCCATGGCAGTCACCCTGACTTCGGGTGATGTTGTCCCCGGCGGCGGCGGCGCGCTCGTCGGCGTTGGCGGGACCGCCCGCGGGCTCGGCGCCTGCAAAGAACGAGAGGGATTGGCAGCCCCGCCGGAGCGCTGCTGACGGTCGCCCGCGAGCTGGTTGCCCTCGGCGACCGGCTCGCGGGCGAGCGTCAGCTGCCATGCCCGGTTGTGACGGGGGCCGTCGACCTGTCACGGCACCGGTCGGTCCAGTCGACCGGCACCTCATGGTCACGCGCCCTGCGGCCCCCGCCGGGCGTACTTCTGGCGGAACTTCTCGACCCGGCCGGCGGTGTCGAGCAGGCGTTGCTTGCCGGTCCAGAAGGGATGGCTGGCGGAGGAGATCTGCACGTCGATGACGGGGTAGGTGTTGCCGTCGGTCCACTCGATGGTGTGGTCGCTGGTGGCGGTGGACCGGGTGAGGAAGACGAAGTCGGCGCCCTTGTCGCGGTAGACGACGGGTCGGTAGTCGGGATGGATTCCGGGCTTCATGCGGGTTGCGCTCCTTCGGTGTCGGTGTCTGCCAGTTCTTCCACCACAAGGGGGAAGCAGCCGGCGAACGGATCGTGGTAGGTACGCCACGTTTCTTCGCCGTCGGCGAGTTCGGCGTCGGTGAGCAGGCACCGGGCGAGGGTGCGGTGCAGCTCGACGGGGTCGACGTCGAGGCCGATGAAGACCAGGTGCTGGTGGCGGTCGCCGTAGTAGGGGTCCCACTCCATGGCGGCGGCGAGGCGGCGTTGGTCGTCGACGTGCTCCCAGCGGTCCTCGGGCAGGCTTGCCAGCCAGTGTCCGAGTGAGCCCATGGCCAGACCGCCGCCGGCGAACTCCCAGGCCACCACGGTGTCGGGTTGGCTGGCCAGCCAGAGGTGGCCTCGGGAGCGGATCATCTCGGCGTTGACCTGCTCCAGGACGTCGTGCAGGCGTTGCGGGTGGAACGGGCGGCGGGCGCGGAAGACGGCGGAGACCACCCCGCAGTCGGATTCCGGGTCGTGTGTGCCCAGCGTGTAGCCCTGCAGGCCGCGGGCGAGTACCCCGGGGGTCTCCGGTCGGTGCCGGTGGGTGTGGCGCAGTTGGTGGGTCAGCGTGCTGGCGTCGACGCGGTCACCGTCGATGCGGATGTGCACCGCCCAGGGCGCCATGCGCTGCAGCAGGACCGACAGCCGGCTGGTGTCGAAGGCGCCTTCCCGGGACTGTCCCCAGAGCACCAGGGTGTCGGCGTACTCGATCTGGCGGACCACGACGTCGGCGAGCGCGCGGTGGTCGTCCTCCGCGGCCTGGATGCCGAGTGCGGTGAGGTCGTCGGTGCTGGCGAGACCGTCGAGCAGGTGTTCGGCGTCGAGGACGGTCACGTATGAGTCGACGCGGATGAGGTCGGTGATCGGTGCGCCGTCGACGAGGCAGTGGGCGCAGGCGGCGGCGACCGCCTCCGGCTCGACCACCTCGGGCAGCATGAGCACCAGGTCGTGGCCGGGATGGCTGCGGGCGAGCCGTACGAGGGTGGGCAGCACGTCTTCGCGCAGGGTGCAGGAGACGCAGCCGTGCCTCAGGTCGACCTGCTCGTCCTCGACGATGCCGGTGCCGGTGCGCACCACCCGGCGCACGACGCCGTCGCGGATCCCGCTGAGGTCGTGGCGTACCAGCAGCAGTGACTCGTCGGCGGCGAGCAGCGCCCGAGCGACGGCGAAGGTCGCCGCTGGCCAGAACCCGGACAGCACGGTCAAGGACGGGCGGGTATCCGCGTCCGTGGTCGCGACGTGCGTCGGTGCCTGTGGTGACGACGACATGGCACTCCTTTCGACGTAATTGAAAACGATTGTCATTTAAGCACATCAGGGATGACGGACGGCCGGCGGGTGCGCCGGCCCAGCTGGGGGTCGCCGGCAATCGACCCGCTGCGGGTCTGACCGAACGGATGATGTAAAACTGAAAACCGTTGTCGTTATCGTCAACCTCAGCAAGGAGCGTGCACTGTGTCCCGACGTTGTGACGTCACCGGCGCGAAGCCGAGCTTCGGCAACGCCGTGTCCCACTCCCACCGGCGCACCCGCCGCCGGTGGAACCCGAATCTGCAGAACCACCGCTACTGGCTGCCGTCGCAACGGCGATGGGTCAGCCTCACCCTGACGACGAAGGCGCTGAAGACCGTGGACCGCAAGGGCATCGAGAAGGTCGTCGCCGAGCTGCGCGCCCGTGGGGTGAAGCTCTGATGGCCCGCCAGACCGACGTACGACCGATCGTGCGGCTGCGTAGCACCGCCGGCACCGGCTACACGTACGTCACCCGCAAGAACCGTCGCAACGACCCGGACCGGCTGGTCCTGCGCAAGTACGACCCGGTTGTACGCCGACACGTCGAGTTCCGCGAGGCACGCTGATGGCCAAGAAGAGCCTGGTCAACCGGCAGACGCGCCGCGAGGAACTGGTAGCCCGGCACGCCGAGGGGCGGGCGGAGTTGAAGCGGCTGGTCGCCCATCCGGACACCGACCCGGAGGTACACGCCGACGCGGTGCGCCGGCTCAGCCGGCTGCCACGGGATTCCAGCCCGGTGCGGCTGCGCTCACGTGACCAGATCGACGGCCGCCCGCGCGGCGTGCTGACCCGGTTCGGGTTGTCCCGGGTGCGGTTCCGCGAGCTGGCTTTGCGTGGCGAGCTGCCCGGGGTGCGCAAGGCGTCCTGGTGATGGCAGCACATGTACCACCGCGCGCAGGTACGCGCGGTGCTGAAAGGGGAGGTATGAATGCGACTCTGAGGGTTCGCGGTTTCGCGGCCCTGGTTGCCGGGGCGGTGGTGGTCGCCGGCACGGTGCTGGCGCCCACCGCCGCGTCGGCGGCCGAGAAGGTGGTGTTGTCCAAGGGGCACACCGACGCGCTCGACGTGCACTACGAGGATGGCACGCTGTCGTTGAAGGTGAACGACGACACGGTCAGCCCTTCGGTGACGCGGATTCCGGCGGACGTGACGTTCCAGGTTCTGCCGCAGGCGGCGATGGCAGTTCCGGACGATCCGCGGTTCGCCTTCCTCGGGCCGGCGGGCAGCCAGGTCTGGTTACTCCCGTTGACCCAGGACCCGGATCTGCTCTGGCCGGGTTGGAACACCACGACGCTCGACTCAGGGGTGTTCGAGGGCAACAAGGTGCGGCTGAGCCTGGTCGACGTGCAGGGGCCGGGCAGCGTCACGCTGTTCACGCAGGACTCGTTCGGCGGTCCGATCATCAAGTTCCGTTCCGACGACGGTCTGCCGGACGCGATCGACGTGCCGGTGCACACGCACGCGCACTCGAACTGGGCGTTCGGCGCGCTGGGTAGCTACACCCTGACGTTCCAGGCCGACGCGACGTTGACCAACGGCACGACGGTCAGCACGGGACCAGTGGACTACTCGTTCGTCGTCGGCGAGCTGTCCGGCGGTGGGCCGGAGGTCCGCCTGTCGGTCAGCGGCATGGCCGCCGAGTACCAGCCCAACGACACGGTGACGCTCAACGCGGTGCAGACGCCGCAGACCGAGCTGGACCACTACCACTGGTTCAGCAGGTGCCCCGGCACGGGCGACTGGGCCATCATCGCGGGTGAGGCGGGTGCGAGCTACTCGTTCACGGCCACCCGTGAGCTGAACGCCTGCGAGTACGTGGTCAAGCTGTACGGCGACGCCCACGACGTGGTGGCGACCAGCGAACCCGTAGCCCTCTGGGTGGCGTTCCCGCCGCAGGAGCCCGGCACCTCGCAGACGATCACCGCGTCGATCGACGAGACACAGGGTTCCCTGGTGATCAGCGTCAACCCGGACGACCGTGCGGTAGTGCTGCCACCCGCACAGCTGACCGCCGGCGGTGACCGGTGGGAGAGCACCGGGGAGCTCCGCCCGGTCACGGTGACCGACACCCGTGCCGGCCGACCGGGATGGAGCGCGTCCGGGCAGATCCCGGCGGACTTCGCCGGGCCGGACGGTGCGACGTTCAGCTCCGGCTACCTCGGCTGGACCCCTCGGGTCATCGCCCAGGGTTCCGGGCAGGGTGTCGTCGCCGGTCCGGAGGTCACGCCGTACGTCGTCGGGTCCGGCGGCGGTCTCGGCAACAGCGCGGTGCTGGGAGCAGCGCCGGGCGGTGCCGGCTGGGGCACCGCGCAACTGGGTGCGGGTCTGCGGCTGAGCCTGCCCACCGAAACGGCTGCGGGGACGTACTCCGCGACCCTCACCCTCACCGCGATCTGATCGCCCGAACCCGTCCGGTGACCCGGCGCTGAACCGCCACCGGACGGTCGCGGGGTGGGTGGGCCGTTGCCGCGACCCGCCCACCCCGCCTCACCCCTCGCATCCAGGAACGGAACCCATGCGCCTCTTCGCCGCGATCGCCACCGGCATAGCCCTGCTCGGCGCGGCTCCGGCACCGCCCACGCCCCCCGCACCGCCGGCATCCGTCGCGACGTGGGGGGTGGCGCCGTCGAGTGCCAAGGGCCCGAACGGTCGGCCGGCGTTCACCTACAAGCTCGATCCCGGCGCCACAGTGACCGACTACGTCGCAATCACCAACCACTCGGTGCGCCCGCTGACCCTGAACCTCTATGCCAGCGACGCGTTCACCACCGGGCAGGGCGGTTTCGACCTGCTGGCCGGTGGCCAGAAGCCCACCGACGTCGGTGCCTGGGTCCGTTTCACCGGCGGCACCGTGACCATCCCGTCCACGTCCCGCGTGGACATCCCGTTCACGCTCACCGTGCCGAAGAACGCCACGCCCGGGGACCATGCCGGCGGGGTCGTCGCCTCGCTCGCCGCCACGGCACCAGACGCACAGGGCAACCAGGTCGCCGTCGACCACCGGGTCGGCGCGCGGATCTACCTGCGGGTGAGCGGCGAGCTGCAACCGGCGATGACCGTCGACAACCTTCGGGTACGACACACCGGCTCGCTGAACCCCTTCGCCGGTGGCACGCTCACCGCTACCTTCACCGTCCGCAACACCGGCAACGTCCGGCTCACCGGGCACCCCACCCTCGCCGCGGCCGGCCCGTTCGGCATCGGCCTGCGCTCGACCGACGGGGCGGCCCTGCCGGAGATCCTGCCCGGCGGCGAACTGACCACGACGGTACGCATGACGGGCGTGCCGCCACTGTTCCGGCTGGCAGTGAGCGCCGCCGTCACGTCCGCCGCCGTGGGTGACCAGGTCCTCGACCCACAGCCCGCAGCCGACACGGCTTGGGTCTCCGTCTGGGCGGTGCCCTGGCCGCAGCTGGTCCTACTGGTCCTGCTCGCACTCGTCGGCTGGGCGCTGACCGCCGTCCGCCGGCGGCGCGCCCGACAGCTCGCCCGGGCGGTAGCGGCCGCCCGGGAGGAGGGTCGTTCCGAGGCCGGCCGGCAGACCGAGCAGACGCCGGGCGGCGGTGCGGCAGCGGCTCCCGCCACCAGTCACGTCGGCCGGCGAGACACGACATAGATGAACCACTACGAAGCCGTCTGGGGAGCAGGCAATGAGGATGAGAACCATGCGCGCCGGTGCCACCGGTATCGCGCTGGCCGTACTAGCGTTGGCCCTTGGGAGTGCGCCGGCGGCTGCGGAACCGGCGGCGGTCACCGCGGCAGGCGCGGACCTGGTGTCCGTCGCGCTCGACGGTGACTCGATGTCGCTGCGGCTGCGCGACGCCGCGCAGGTGTCCAGCGACGCGATCGGACACGACCCGGCCGACGTGGTGCTCGGCCCGGACGGCGGGCTCGCCGGCCGAGTGCCGGCCGGGAAGACGTTCGCCTTCCTCGGTTCGCCGGGGCAGGCCGTGTGGTCACTGTCCGCCGGCGACAGCGGGTTCCCCACGTTGGACACCACCGGAGTACGCCCCGGCGTCTTCACCGACGACACGGTGGCCCTCACCGTGCGTTCGGTCGAGGGCCCGGGAACGTTCACGGCATACACCCTCACCGGTCTCGGCACGGCGACCCCGCTCTTTGGCAGCGGCCCGGGTCTGGCGCGGACGGCGAAGCTGCCGGTGGCGACGCGTACCGGCGGCGTGGTCTGGGCCTTCGACGCGGCCGGTGACTACCGGCTGACCCTGACCGGCTCGGCCACCCTGCGCACCGGCCAGAAAATCAGCACCGAGGCGACGTACCAGGTGCGGGTCCCGGCCATCAGCCCGGTCGAGCAGGCGCCGCTACCGGCTGCCGCCAAATCGGCGCCGCGCCCGGACGAGCAGTCGGCAGCGCGCGCACTCGCCGCACCCCCAGCGGCCCCGAAGCCCGCCGCCACGCCGAAGTCCGTCGCGGCCCCGCCGGCGGCGGCCGCGAAGGCGGCGAACACCACCGCCACGGGTGCCCGACAGGTGATTGCCGACGGGCACGTCGACATGGGCCCCCAACTGTCCGGAGACACCTGGACGATCCGGATCAAGGACGACCGGACCAGCCCTCCCGTCTGGCGGGAGACCGCCGACGTCGTCCTGCAGGTCAAGGACAACGCGAAGATCACGGTGCCCGCCGGTGCCGATTTCCTCGGCAAGCAGGGCGACGCCGTGTGGCTGCTGCCGCAGTCCCAGCAGGCGGGTATCGTCTGGCCCGGCTGGAACACCCAGCACGAGTCCGTCGTGTCGGGTGTCAAGGGCAACGTCACCTGGACGCTGAAGGGCGTCAACGGGCCCGGCCGGTTCGCCCTCTTCCTGACCGGCTCGTTCGGCAAGGCCGACGTGCTGTTCGACTCCGCCAAGGCGTTCCCGCAGCAACTGAGCGTTCCGCTGAACACGCACGCGCACGGCAACTGGGCGTTCAGCAAGCCCGGCCTGTACCGCCTCGCCGTACAGATGGACGGCACCACCAGCGCCGGCAAGGCGGTCACCGACACGAAGACGCTCACCCTCGCCGTCGGCGACAGCACCGACCCGAACGGCGGCTTCGGCTCTGGCAGTGGCAGTGGCGCTGACGATGACAAGAACGGCGGTGCGGCTCAGGGCGGTGGCGGGCCCCTGCCCCGGACCGGTGCCGGCTGGGTGATGACCGCCGGAGCAATCGGCATCGTCTCCGTGGCGGTCGGGATTCTGCTGGTGGCCTTGGGCCGTCGCCGCCGTGCCGGCCTCTCAACGGCAGACGCATGAGCCCGCTGGTCGTGCCACGGCTGCGACAGGCGATCCTGCCGCTGCTGATCATGGGGCTGATCGCCGGCTGCCGGTCGGAGGTGGCACTGACCGCCAACGACGACCGGCTCCAGGTCATCACCACCACCGGCATCCTGCGGGATCTGGTGAGCAACGTCGGCGGCGAGCGGGTGGCCGTCAACTCGTTGGTGCCGGACAGGGCCGACCCGCACAGCTACGAGCCGTCGCTGCGAGACGTTCGGGATGTGGTCTACGCCGACGTGGCGTTCAGCAACTACCTGCTGTTGGAGGAGCAGGCCGTCATCAAGGCGCTGGACGCGAACCTGCGCGACGGCGTACCGAACATCTCGCTGGCCGAGGGCGCGGTGAAGTACGCAGCGGAGATCATCCCCCTGGTCGAGGACGTATCACTGGACACCATCTGGCTGGGCATGCGGGTACGCGGCACCGGTACGGCGCAGGGCGCGAACCGCTCCTCCGACGTGCTGCTCAACGCGACCGCCGCGGACGGGCCCGGCCGGGTGCTCGCGTACCTGACCGAGTCGTTCGGCAACCCGTCCTTCTACGTCGACTCCGGTGACGGGTTCGACGCCGCCAACGGCTACCGAGACGACACCGCCACGCTGCCGCCCGACGCCCACACCCACATGAGCTGGGCGTTCACCAAGCCCGGCATCTACCGGCTGACCATGCGGGCGCAACTGGCGGTGACCCCCGAGACAGCGCCCGTCCCACTGGGGGAGCAGGTGTTCACCTTCGCCGTCGGAGTGGACCCGCACTCGGTGCCGGGCATGGCAGGCGCGGAGGTGCTGAACTCCGGCCACGCCGACGTCACGGTCGACCTCGACGAGCGGCGGCTTTACCTGTTCGCCGACCCGGAGGGCAGCGGCGAGGCCAACCAGCGGGTGTACGACCCAGCCAGCACCGTGATCGAGGTGCCCAACAAGGCGCTGCTGGAGGTGCCCGGTGACCGCCGTTTCCGGTTCCTCGGCCGGCCTGACACCCAGGTCTATCAGCTTCCGCAGGCGGTGCTCGGCAGGCACGTGCACGGCGAGATCGACCCGCATCTGTGGCAGAACGTTCGTAACGCGATCTCCTATGTGGAGCTGATCCGGGACACCCTTATCGGTGTCGACCCGCAGGGCGCGACGGACTACCGCACGAACGCCTCGGCCTACATCCGGGAACTGGAAACGCTCGACACCCAGGTCCGCGACACCATCGCCCGCATCCCGCCGTCGCGCCGGCACATGGTCAGCACCCACGACGCGTTCGGCTACCTGGGCCAGGCGTACGGGGTCCAGATCTCCGGTTTCGTCACCCCGAACCCCGCCACCGAGCCGAGTCTCGCCGACCGCCGCCGGCTCACCGAGACGATCCGCAACTTGAAGATCCCCGCCGTCTTTCTGGAACCCAACCTGGCGGCCCGATCCACCACCCTCACCGAGGTGGCCCGGGAAGAAGGCTTGCGGGTCTGCGCGATCTACGGCGACACCTTCGACCGGAACGTCACCACCTACGCCGACATGATGCGGTTCAACGCCGAATCGCTGCACGACTGCCTGACGGACAAGTGATGGAGGAGCCAGTGACGGCAGGACGGGCGCGACGCCGCCCTCGTACGACCAGTGCCAGCCTGCGCTGCGCGGTAGCCACGATGATCGTGCTGGCCACGACGCAGACCCCGGCCCGGGCCGAGGAGCCGACACCCGGCCTCGGCCAGTCGATCGCCGTTGACCAGCCCCTGGCCACCGGCCGGGCGGAACTGGCCACCGGCCACGTCGACATCGGTCCCCGCTACGTCGACAATCAGTGGAAACTGCTGATCCACGACGGCACGCAGGCGCGACCGGTGTGGCGAAACCCCGACGAAGCCCTGCTTCGGGTCTCCGACGCCGCGCTGCAGACCGTTCCCGACGACCCGGCGTACGCCTTCCTCGGCGTCGAGGCCGGCAAGCGGGTGTACGTGGTGCCGCAGACCCAGAACCAGAATGTCGTCTGGCTCGGCTGGAACACCCAGGACCCCCGGGTGATGCGGACCATCGACCGAGGCGTCACCCTCACCCTGCTCGGCGTACGGGGACCGGGAAACCTCACGACCTACCTGCAGTCAGGCAACTTCGCCGCGCCCCAGCCACTGTGGCGCTCCGCCGACTCCACCGCGCAGCCCTTCTGGGCCGAGGTCAACACCCACACCCACGCCAACTGGGTGTTCACCGCACCCGGCGTGTACCTAGTCGCGATCCGGGCGTCGGCCGACCTGATCAACGGTGAGACGGTCTCGGCGACCCGCACGCTGCGCTTCGCCGTGGGCGACACCACCAGCGCCGACGAGGCGTTCGCCGTCACCGCGGACATCCCCACAGCAGCCGGGCAGGCACCAACCGGCGAGGACCGGACCGCAGACGACGAGCCAGCCGGCAAGCCCACGACACTGCTGCTCATCGCGCTGGCAGGCGCGGCCGCCCTGCTCGCCGTCGGACTGGTCCTCCTGCTGCTACGCGGACGCGGCGCGAAGCGCCGGGCCGAACAGGAACGTGCCGCCGCGGTGTCGGAGGGGCAGCGGTGAGAGCACTCGACATCGACGGGTTGGACGTGGACCTCGGCGGCCGGCCGGTCCTGCGGGACATCCGGCTGCACCTGGACCGGGGCGAACTGGTCGGGCTGCTCGGGCCCAACGGCGCCGGGAAGACCACCCTGCTTCGCGCCATCCTGGCACTGACTCGTACCTGCGGCGGCACAGTGACGGTGGAGGGCAAGCCGTCGCGTCCCGGCCGGTCCGAGATCGGTTACGTCCCTCAGCGCCACGAGTTCACCTGGGACTTTCCCACCTCGGTGGAGCAGGCCGTGATGAGCGGCCGGACCGGGCGCCTCGGTCTGCTCCGTCGGCCTGGGGTCACCGACTGGCGGGCGGTCGGCGACGCACTGGATCGGGTACAGCTGACCGGGTTGCGGCACCGGCCGGTCGGTGAGCTGTCCGGCGGACAACGTCAACGCGTCCTGGTCGCGCGAGCCCTCGCCCTCGCTCCGCACATCCTGCTGCTGGACGAGCCGTTCACCGGACTCGACATGCCCACGCAGGAGTTGCTGGGTGACTTGTTCACCAGCCTGGCGGCAGAGGACCGTGCGGTGCTGATGACCACTCACGATCTCGTCGCGGCGGTGGACTCCTGTTCCCGTCTGGTCCTGCTCAACGGCCGGATCATCGCCGACGGGCAGCCGGCGGACCTGCAGGACGCCGAGCTGTGGACGAAGACCTTCGGGGTGAGCGCGACCTCCCCGCTGCTGAAGCTCGTGAGGGCAACCTGATGTCGATCACCGATTTCCTCACCGACCTGCTCAACCCCGACCTCGCGTTCCTACCCAAGGCGCTGGCGATCGCGGTCATGTCCAGCGTCGTCTGCGGCGTCGTCGGCTGCTACGTCGTCCTGCGCGGCATGGCGTTCATCGGCGACGCCGTGGCGCACGCGGTCTTCCCGGGGATCGCGGTCGCCTTCGTCCTCCAGGGCAGCCTGGTGCTCGGTGGCGCCGTCGCCGGTGTCGCCACCGCCCTGCTGATCGCGATCTTCTCGCAGAACCGACGGGTCAAGGAGGACTCGATCATCGGTGTCTTCCTGGTCGGCGCGTTCGCCCTCGGCATCGTGATCATCTCACAGGCCCCCGGCTATGCGGGGTCGCTGCAGCAGTTCCTCTTCGGTTCGATCACCGGTATCCCGGATCGGGACCTGTACGTCGTCGGTGGCGCCGGCCTGGTCATCCTGGGCCTGGTGCTCGCCCTGCACAAGGAGTTCGTCGCGGTCTGCCTGGACCGGGAGATGTCGCGCGCCATGGGGCTGTCCGTCTTCTGGCTCGACATCGTGCTCTACGTCCTGGTCACCCTGGCCGTGGTGATCTCCCTGCAGACGATCGGCAACATCCTCGTCCTGGCGCTGCTGATCACCCCGGCGGCGGCAGCCCGTCTGCTCACCGACCGGCTCGGCGTCATGATGCTGCTCGCCCCGCTGATCGGCGGCGTATCGGCGATCGTCGGGCTGTACCTGTCCTGGAGCTACGACACACCGGTCGGCGGCACCATCGTCCTGGTCGCCACCGCGGTCTTCCTGGCCGCCTGGCTGTTCGCCCCGCGACACGGCCTGCTGACCCGACGGTGGCGACGCCCCGGCGGGCACGAACTCGACGACGAACATCCGAGCCCCCGTCCAGCTCTATCGCAGGCAAGGTAAGACGATTATCATTTGCAATAAGCGTTGGTCCACTCGGGACCCTCGCGTGGAGAGGAGTCTCTTCGTGCGTAGCACCATCCGTCATCTGCTGACGTCGGGCGTCCTGGGCGTGGCGTTGGTCGCCACGGCCCTGCCCGCCCAGGCCGCCACCACGTCTCTCGTGGTGTTCGACACCGGCCATCTCGACCTCGTCGATGTGGCCTACGAGGCCGGCACGCTGGAGGTCGGCGTCCATGACGAGGGCAATGACATCGAGTACGGGGCCGACGAGGTCAAGCTGATCGTCAAGCGCCAAGCCAAGGCCACCGTCCCCGCCGACCCTGCCTACGCGTTCCTCGGCACCCCGGGCGTGTCCAAGGTCTGGGTCCTGCCGCAGATCGAGAACACCGACCTGATCTGGCCGGGCATCGCTGCCGAGGAGATCGAAGCCGGCGTCTTCGCAGGAGACGCACTGACGCTGGCTGTGCAGTCGGTCACCGGTCCCGGTCAGCTCGCGATCTACACCGAGAATGCCGTCGGCCAGCCAACCATCCTGGCTGACAGTGGTGACGGCCTCCCGGACGCCATCACTGTGACGGTGGGTGACCACATGCACGCCAACTGGGCGTTCGACAAGGCCGGCACCTACTGCGTGACCGTGCGCGCCACCGGCGTCCTGGCCGCCACCGGCCAGCAGGTGACCTCCGAGCCCGCCACGCTGCGCTTCACGGTCAAGGCGTGAACGCCATGCGTACCCGCAACCGGCTCTTCGCCGGTCTCCTCCTGACCGGCGCACTGCTCGTCGGCACCGCGGCGCCCGTCGCAGCGGCACCGGTCGTGCTCTCCAGCGGTCACGTCGACGTGATCGACGTCGACTACACCGCCGGCGCGCTCACCGTCAATGTCCTCGACGGCACCGGCGCCGTCGAACGCAACCCCGCCGACGTGCTCTTCCAGGTGCCGAACACCGCCAAGATCACCGTGCCCGTGGGCTCGGCCTGGTCCTTCCTCGGCACTGGTGGCCAGGCGTGGGTCCTGCCGCAGTCCAGCACCGCCGGACTGCTCTGGGCCGGATGGAACACCACCGAGGTGCCCAGCGGCATCTTCCAGAACAACCGGGTCACCTTCAAGCTCACCAGCGTCTCCGGCCCCGCGGGCTTCAGTATCTACACCGTCTCCGGCGGCACCCCCACCGTGCTCTTCGACAGCGGGAACGGCCTGCCCGACAGCCTCAACGTCAACTACAACACCCACGCTCACGCCAACTGGGGCTTCGATGCCGCCGGCACGTACGCCGTCACTTTCGAGGTCACCGGCAAGCTCGCCGCCACGGGCGCCACCGTGAGCTCTGGTGCCCAGACCTTCACCTTCGAAGTCCTGTCCTGATCCGTTACACCGAAGCTGACCTGCCAGAACCACTGTCGACATCCGCTCCGGCGGGAGGCGTGTGCCGAGGCGGAGTCGGCCTGCGCGGCGCCTACTTCTGGTAGGCGCCGCGCGTCGGCGTGTGCCGCAGAGCAGGGGAAGAAATGGAACTTCCGCCAATCTCGCCCGGTTCGCTGAATGGTTGGTGATTACGCAGACGCACATGCACAACTGACTATATAAGGACGTTCGCCCGGTCGTTAGTCCAGCGCCCCTTGGCGGGCGTCGGAACATCGGTTACGTTGAAGCAGGCCGTCGTCACGAAGGGTTTCGGCGAGAGGGGTGGCGGGCGTCCGTGGCGCCACGACTCGCCTGAGGAGTCGCATTGCCTTTTTATCTGGCTCCGCAAATTGATCCGACGCTGCGGTCGGCGCTCGACGAAACCGTCCTGTTGGTGCAGTTAGCCGACGCGATGGGGTCTCCACTCGGCGTGATTCTGCCACAGCAAGTGGCCGACAACGTCGCCGCATTTCGCTCAATCCTTTCCGACCACCGTCTCTCCGGCCAGATCTATTACGCGCACAAGGCCAACCGATCCAGCGCCTTGGTGCGTGAACTCGCCGCCACCGACGCGGGCATCGACGTGGCGTCGCTCGCCGAGCTGCAGCACGCGCTCGGTGCCGGCTTCGTACCGCAGCGGATCATGGCGACCGGGCCGAAGAACGAGCAGTTCCTCTGGCTGTGCGCCCGCACTGGAGTCACCGTCAGTGCTGATTCGGTCGGCGAGTTGGCGGCGCTCGCCACACTGGTCACTGATTGGTCGTTGCCCCGCGTACGGGTGATGACACGCCTGTCGGGCTTCACCTCGACAGGCGTGCAGCTCGGCAGTCGCCGCAGCCGCTTCGGGGTGCCGGCCGCCGCGGCGAGCGAGGTTCTCGACGTGATCGAGAAATACGCCGACGCCCTGGATCTGGTCGGACTGGCGTTTCACCTCGACACGATCGGGCTGCCGGAGAAGGCGGTCGCGTTGGAGGGCTGCCTCGGGGTCCTCGACGAGTGCCGCCGACGCGGTCTGCGGCCATGGTCGGTGGACATCGGCGGTGGGTTCGGCGTGAACTATCTCGCTGACGGCACGCAGTGGGAGCAGTACACCTCCGCGTTGACCGAGGCGGTGCTCGGCAAGCGAGCGCCACTGACCTGGAACGGGCACCGTTACGGGTTGCGCGCCGAAGGTGACCACGTTCGGGGCTCGCTGAACCTGTACCCCGCTCACCGGCCCGTCTCCGGCCCCGCGTACCTCGATCGGCTGCTGCGGACAACCGCCCCCGATCAGCGCCGCCCACTCGGCACACTGCTGTTGGACAACATGTACGACCTGCACGTCGAGCCGGGTCGGGCCTTGCTCGACCAGTGCGGCCTGGTGCTGGCCAGCGTTCTCGAGGTCCGTGACGAGGCCAACGGCGACACGATCGTGCGCCTGGACTGCAACGCACGTGATGTCAGCCTTGAGGAACACGGCGTGCTGATGGACCCGGTCGTCGTGCACCGGACGACTCCGGCTGGTCCGGGGCCTACCGGGGTGTACCTGTTCGGCAACCTCTGTCTCGAAGCGGATCTCGTCACCCGACGCAAGGTCTTCCTGCCGTCCCGGCCCCGCCCCGGTGACCTGCTGGCCTTCGTCAACACCGCCGGCTACCTGATGGACTTCAGCGCCACGCACGCGCTGCGCCAGCCGATCGGCCGCAAGGTCGCGCTGTATCGCGACGACGGCGCGTGGCGTTGGTGCCTCGACGAGCAGTACTGGCCCGTTCACCATCGTGCGGAGGCACCATGAGGTTCGAGAGCATGACCGAGGCCATCGGCAACACCCCGCTGGTGCGTATCGACCCCGCCGTGCACGGTCTACGCAACATCGACCTGTACGCCAAGATGGAGTTGCTCAACCCGTTCGGCTCGCTGAAGGACCGCGCCGCGTGGAACATGGCCCGACCCCTGCTCACCCAGGCCGTTGAGCGCGGCGACACCGTTGTTGAATTGTCGAGCGGCAACACGGCCAAGGCCCTCGCCGTCATCGCCGGGATGCACGGGCTGACTTTCAAGAGCGTCACCAACCGGATGAAGGTCGCCGAGATCAAGGACCTGCTGCTGCTGCTCGGCGCGGAGATCGACGAGCTGCCCGGGCAGGCCGAATGCCTCGACCCCACCGACACCGACGACCCGCTGACCAGGATGTACCACCGCCTCGCTGGATCGGGTGGCTACTTGCACACCGACCAGTACTTCAACGAGCTCAACGTGGACGCGCACCTGAACGGCACCGGCCAGGAGATCGTGAAGGACCTCGACGGCCGAGCCCCGGACTACTTCATCGCCTGCGTCGGAACGGCCGGCTCCTCCACCGGCGTGGCGGCCGCGCTGCGCCAGCACAACCCTGACGTATGCGTCGTCGGGCTGGTGGCGCACAAGTCCGACTTCATCCCGGGGATCCGCACGATCGACGAGGTGCACGAGGTTGGCCTCTTCGACCCCGGTGTCTACGACACGATGGAGACGATCACCGCCGACGACGCCATCGATGGTCTGCTGACTCTCGTACGTCGGTGCGGCACGCTCGCCGGGCCGACCGGTGGCGGCGCCTACCAGGGTGCCGTCCGTCATCTGCGCGCCGTCGACGCGCAGCTCACCGAGCGCCGCACGGCGGTCTTCATCGTGTGTGACCGCGTCGAGAGCTACATGAGCTATCTGCGGGAGCGGCGCCCCGAGCTGTTCGGTCGGCCGCCGCGGCGCAACTCCGTCCGCACGGTGACCGACGCGGACGTGCGGCAGGCGGCCACGGTGGATGTCGCGGAGGCCGAGCGGTGGATCGCCGAGCGCCGGGGGCTGGTGGTCGACCTACGCAGTCCATTCGCGTACCAGGCGTTACACATCGACGGCTCGATCAACATCGTCGACGAACTCTTCGCCGAGCTGTTGCACGGTGGGCTGCCGTTCGGTCGCCGCCAACCGGTGCTGCTGGTCTGCCCGGTGGGGGAGAAGTCCGCCCGTTACGCCGCTCTGCTGACCCGGATGGGCCATCCGGACGTGCGCTCGCTCGACGGCGGGATCATCGCCTGGCGTGACGCCGGCGCCGAACTCGTGCGCGATTGACATGGACGTCCTCGACGAGCTGCGCCCGTGGCAGGAGAAGCTGCGCGACCAATTCCCGCTCATCACCGCCAACCCCGATGTCACGTACCTGGACAGCGCCGCCACATCTCAGAAGCCGCAGGCCGTCCTCGACGCTGTCCTGACTTACCTGACGACTGGCAACGCCAACGCCGCCCGGGGCACGTACCCGTGGGCGAACCGGACCACCACCCGCATCGAGCAGGCCCGCGATCGGCTGCGCGGCTTCCTCGACGATCCGGAGCCGGAGCGATCCGGAGTCCACTTCGTCAGTGGCACCACTGAGGGACTGCGCGCCATCGCCCGTGACTGGCTCGCTCCGCAGCTGCGCGACGGCGACGAGATCATCGTCCCGTTCGCCGATCACGCCGCCAACAACGCGCCCTGGCTGGAAGTCGCGGAGCTGCTCCGTCGTCAGAGCGTCGCCATCGTCGTGCGGCCGATGCCCTACGACGCCGCCCACGACTACGACACCGGCCGGCTCGCGGCGATGATCAACGACCGGACGCGTCTGATCGCGGCGACCCACGTGCACCACGTCTACGGCAACGACATGAACGTGCACAGGCTGCGTTCGGTGGTCGGACCGTCGGTCCCGATCTGCCTCGACGCCGCGCAGGGAGTGGGGCACCTGCCGCTGTCCACCGCGACGGCCGACGTCGATTTCGTGGTGTTCTCCGGGCACAAGGCGATGGCGCTGCCGGGCACCGGCGCGATCTGGGCGCGCAACCAGCGGGGCCTCACCTACGAGCCAGCCGGCTGGCGCGGCTCACCCAACACCAGCGGCATCATCAGCCTGGTCGCCGCGCTGGACTGGCTCGACGCCGCCGGCCTGGATCGCATCGCCCTGTGGAACACCGGCCTCGGCGCACGGCTTACCGACGGGTTGCGCACGTTGTCCAACGTCGAGGTGCTGGGCTGTCAGAGCAGCCTGGCCGCTGACAGCCCGACGCAGCAACGCCAGGGCATCGTGGCCTTCCGCCACCGCCTGATCGGCTCCAACGATCTCGGGTTCATCCTGGCCGCGCATGGTCTTCTGGTCCGCGCGGACGGTCACTGCCAGGGTGACCAGGGCGAGGAGACGGCATCCGTACGGGTGAGCCTGCACGTCTACAACACCGCCGAGGAGGTGGACCGACTCCTGTCGGTCCTGGTCGAGCTCGACGACGATTGACGGACACGCCGCGATTCGCCGGTTCCTCCGTCTCGGCTCACCTATCCTGTCGGAAACGGCTCTCGTTATCGTTAGCCTTCCCGTCCGTGCGTCGTCCGGAGTGCACCCATGGCAACGACCGCCGGCGCGCCTGCCGCCGAGCTCGACCCCACGCAGATCGTCCGGTGGCGCAAGACATGGTCTCAGGTCATGGAAGGATTCGTGCCGCACCTCGCGAGCCTTGAGGAAACGCTTTGCCGGGTCGCCGAGGCTGTTCGCGGCCGGGCGCCCGGGCGGGTGCTGGACCTCGGCGGCGGACCAGGGCTGCTGGCCGAGCGAATGGCCCGGCGGTGGGCTGACGCAGAGGTCATCCTCATGGACATCGATCCCGTGCTGCTCGCGCTGGCGCGTGGAGCCTTGGCGGGCGAGGTGCGGGCGTTGGACGGAGACCTGTCGACGCCGCGCTGGGTGGACCGAACGGGTGGCGGCTACGACCTGATCACGGTGGTCATGACCCTGCATTACCTGCCGCCGGCCCAGGTGCGCGCGTTCTACGACCACGCGCGACACTGCCTGACCCCCGGCGGGCTGCTCATCGTTGCGGACCTGATGCCCGACGAAGGGCTCCCGTCCCTGATGAGCGCGCTGAACCCCGCCCCGAACGAGGCCGCCGCCGAGTTGGCCTGGGCGCACTGGTGGAGCGACATCGCGGACCTGGAGGTGCTGCGCCCACTGCTGGCGCAGCGGGCGGCGATCTTCGGGAACCGCCTGCCGGCCGAGTTCACCGCTCCAGCGTCATGGCACGCGACCGCCGCTCGTGAGGCCGGATTCGACCAGGCCGGGATCCTCTGGCGATGTGGCAGACATGCGGCGCTGGCGGCCGTGGCCTGAGAGTCGACCGGCGGGTCCCTGCGGGCTGGGGGTAACGCCTGGACACATGGTCATCTCGCTATTAGACGATACTTAGCGAAAACGATTACCGTTCCGGATCTCAGGAACGGAGTGTTTTCGTGAAGCATGGACAACGCACGATCATCGCCGCAACGGCAGCCGCCGCGCTTGTTCTTCTTGGCGGTTGTGGCTCGGGTGGCGACGCCGCCGAGGGTGGTGGCACCGCCTCGGCCGGCACGAGATTCGCCGTGGTCGCCACCACCCCCGAGGTGGCCGACTTCGTCCGCGCCATCGGCGGCAGCGACGTCACCGTCACACAGATCATCAAGCCGAACGTGGACCCGCACGACTACGAGCCCACCCCTGCCGACATCCAGGCGATCGGTAAGGCCGCCATCGTCGTCAAGAACGGCGTCGGTCTCGAGGAGTGGCTCGACCAGACCATCGAGTCGGCCGGCTTCAAGGGCACCGTCGTCGACTCCAGCCAGGGCGTGACCCTGCGCGAGGGCGGCCACGAGGAGGGCGAGGAAGGCCACGAGGAGGGCGAGGGCGCGCACGAGGGCGAGGAGCACGACCCGCACATCTGGCACAACCCCTTGAACGCCAAGACGATGGTCGCCAACATCGAGAAGGGCCTCGCCGCGGCCGACCCCGCGCACGCCGCGACCTTTGCCGGCAATCTGAAGAACTACACTGCCGAACTCGACAAGCTCGACGCGGACAACGAGGCCGCCTTCGCCAGGATCCCTGCCGACCAGCGCAAGCTCGTGACCAACCACGACGCCTTCGGCTACTACGTCGACCGGTACAAGTTGCAGTTCGTCGGCTCAGTCATCCCCAGCCTCGACACCTCCGCCGAGCTGAGCGCGAAGCAGCTCAACGATCTCGTGGCGAAGATCAAGGCGACGGGTACGAAGGCTATCTTCGCGGAGACGTCGCTGCCGCCCAAGAGCGCCGAGGCGATCGCGAACCAGGCCGGCGTCAAGGTCATCGGCGGCGAGGACGCCCTCTACGGCGACAGCATCGGTGCCGAAGGCACGCCGGCGGGCACCTACCTTGGTGCGGAGCGGCACAACACCCAGGTCATCGTCTCGGCTCTGGGCGGCTGACATGGGCGATGTCGCGGTGGCCGACGCCGCCCTCCGCTTCACCGAGGTGAGCGTCGGCTACCACGGCACGCCCGTGCTCACCGACGTCAACCTCGACCTGGTCGCCGGGCAGCGCCTGGCCCTGATCGGGCCCAACGGTGCCGGCAAGTCCACGCTGATCAAGTCGATCCTCGGCCTGGTGCCGGTCCTCGCCGGTACACCCACCGTGCTCGGGCGCGCGCCGGCCCAGGCCCGGACCCGCACCGGATACGTCCCCCAGACCGACACCCTCGATGCCGACTTCCCCGTGACCGCGGGCCAGGTCGTCATGATGGGCCGCTACCGGCGCATCGGCTGGTGGCGCCCCACCCGCAGCGTCGACCGTCGAACCGTCCACGAGGCCCTCGACCGTCTCGGCCTCGCCGACCACGCGAAGACCCACTTCGGCGTCCTCTCCGGTGGACAACGCCAGCGGGTGTTGCTCGCCCGCGCCATCGCCACCGAGCCACGACTGCTGCTCCTCGACGAGCCGTTCAACGGCGTCGACGCGGTGAGCCAGGACGCCATCGTGTCGGTCCTTCGCGACCTCAGCGCGGTCGGAACCACCCTGGTGCTGAGCACCCACGACCTGACGGTCGCCCACGAACTCGCGGACACGGTCTGCGTGCTTAACGGGCGACAGTGGGCGGTCGGCCCGCCCGACGAGACGTTGACGTCCGATACGTTGCGCCGCGCCTGCGGTGGGCACGCCATCGAGTTGAGAGACGGCCGGACAGTGCTGGTGGAGCCGTGATCGAGCCGTTCACCGTACCGTTCATGGGCCGTGCCCTGGCCGAACTCACGCTGCTCGCCCTCATCTGCGGACCGGTCAGTGTCTTCGTCTTCGCCCGCCGCCTGTCGTTCGTCTCCGACGCGCTGACGCACACCGTGTTTCCCGGCGTCGTCATCGGGTTCCTGGCCGGCGGCATCGAGGGCGTCGTCGTCGGGGCGCTGGTCGCCGGCGTGGTGACCGCTGTGGTGTTGACAGTGCTCAGCCGTGGCGGGGCACTGTCCGATGATGCCTCCACCGCCGTGGTGCTCACCGCCATGTTCTCGATCGGTGTGGTGCTCGTGTCGCGGCGCTCCTCGTACACCTCGGATCTGACGTCGTTCCTCTTCGGGCGCATCCTGACGGTGACGCCGCGACAGATCGCGGAGACCGCTGTGCTCGCGGTCGTCATCCTCGGGCTGTTGCTGATCAGCGCCCGCGCTCTGATCTTTCGGACCTTCGACCCGGCCGGCGCCGCCGCAGCCGGCTTCCGGATCGCCGGGCTCGACCTGCTGCTCAACATCATCGTCGCGCTCGTCGTCGTCGCCGCGGTACGCGCCGTCGGCACCATCCTCGTGGTCGCGCTGCTCATTGTGCCGGCCGCGGCCGCCCGCATGCTCACCACACGCCTGTCAATGATGGCGGTGATCGGCACCGGCCTCATCCTCATCGCCGCATATGGCGGCCTGCTGGCCAGCTGGACCGCATCGGTCGACCACGGCATCGCCCTGACCTCGGCCTCCGCCGTCGTCCTGCTGCTCGTGCTCGCCTACCTGCTGCTGCTCCCACTGGGCGCGCTGCGGTCAAGGCGTAACCACGGGCGGATCGTCTCCGACGCAAGGAGGTCCCCGCATGAACTGGTGGGATGACGCGCTGCACCGGGCCACGGCCGAAGTGCTACTCGCCGGCGCGCTCGCCGGACTCGTCGGCGTTCATGTCGTGCTCCGCCGGCTGTCCTTCTTCACCATGGCACTGACCCACGCCACGTTCCCCGGGGTGGTGGCCGCCTCCATCATCGGCGTCAACATCATCGTCGGCGGCGTGGCCGCGGGCGCGATCGTCGCGCTGGGCGTCGCCGCGCTCAGCCGTCACAGAAGCCAGAACACGGCTGCGGCGACCGGCGTCATGCTCTCCGGTGGCTTCGCGCTCGGCGCCGGGCTCGTCGCCACCCAGAACGGCTTCAGCCGAGACCTGACATCGTTCCTCGTCGGATCGATCCTCACCGTCAGCCCTCAGGATCTCGTGACCACGGCGGTCGTGCTCGTGGTCGTCGCGGTCGTCCTGCTGGCCTGCGCCCGTCCACTGCGGTACACCGGTTTCGACCGGTCCGGCGCGCAGGCGGCCGGCTTCGCCACCGGTGTCTGGGACGTCGTATTGCTGCTCGCCATCCAGGTGACGGTCGTGACCGTCGTCCCCGCCATCGGCACGATCCTCGCCCTCGCCCTCATCGTCGCGCCGGCAGCGGCGGCGCGCCAGTGGTCGCGCCGGCTGAGCATCATCACCGCACTGGCTGTCACGCTCGGCGCTCTCAGCGGGCTCGGTGGTCTGTACGCGTCGAGCCGCTGGGATGCCGCCGCTGGCGCGAGCATCACCCTGACCGCCACCGCGGTCCTGGCGCTGTCGACCGTGCTGTCCCGGCTGGTCAAATCCAGGCCCACAGCGACCACCGGCCTCCGGGCGGTCCCCGCGTGAGCGCCACACACTTCGACGAGACGAGGCGCACACTGGACCGCGCGGTCGTCGTGTTACGCGCCATGGCGTACGAGCACCGGATACGCATCCTCGTCCTGCTGCAGGACGGCGAACAGACACCGGCGTCCCTGGCGGAGGCGATGTCCGCGGACTCGACGCTCATCGCCCGCCACCTGCGGTACCTCAAGGAGGCCCGGTTGATCCGGCGCAAGCGTCGCGGGCGGGAGGTCACCTACACGCTGCAGGGGGAAGCCACCAGGCGACTCATCACGGAAGTGCTGCACCACGCCCAGCACTTAGTCTGACCTCGTACACGGCTCTCGGCCACCGCAGCTAGACCTGCGCGAGCCTCAGCGTTGCGACGAGCATCATCGGCGGTGGGGCAATGGGCCGTGTCGCCCCTCTGACACACTATTTCCACACGAACTATGATGGTTGTTCGTGTTTTGCGTGATCCCCGTCCCGTTGGGCGGGGATTTTTGCTGTCGTGGCGAGGAAGTTCGCCGCCGGGGTGAGCGGGTAGATCGCGGTTTCGGCTTCGATGGTCCACGCGTGGTGGTCACACCAATGATCATGTTGTTGGAGCGTAAGTAGCCGTTCAGCTTGGGCTGCGCAGTTCGGGATGGCGACGGTGTAGCCCGCGGTCGTATCGGATGCGGTCGAGCAGATGGTCTTCCCGGATGTAGAGGATCGTCGGTTGGGCGGAGGTCCTGGTGCGGGTGCTTGTGTGTCCGTGGCGGCATCGGTAGCCGGGTCGGCTCTGTATCCAGTGGGAGTCCATGATTCGGCCGCACACGCCGCAGCAGATCACTCCGGCCAACACATAGCGGCGGGGGATGCCGTCGGTAGGGGTCGGTGCGCTGTGGATTGCCTGAATGGCGACGAAGTGTTCTTCGCTGACCAGCGGAGGGTGCGCGATTTCGCGGGAGATGATCCAGTCGGTGCAGGCGGTCCACCGTTGGATCTCGTGGACCCGCTCAGCCCGGGCGACGCTGAACGCCCCGCCCGGCCGGCGAAACGTGTAACCACCGGAGCCCCGTGCCGACCGTGCGGGGCATTGAAACATCTTGATGAGTCATATATAGTAACCGACAGGAAAGCGCTTTCCTAGACCGACTTTGGGAATGTTTCCGAAGCGGTAGCAACCTGCTCCGTTGAGAAGACGACGCGGCGGCGCGCGTCCTACCTGCGTCAGGCAACTACCTGATCCCACCCCTGTCATCCGGGCCGGCGTGTGCGCTGCTGCGCGGATGCGAGCGCGAGAAGGATTGTCATGAGCATTCAAACCGTCCCAGAGGTCGCCCGCCGGCGGCGCCGGGCGCCAGCCCTCGTTCTAGGGCTGAGTGTATTGCTGCCATTTCTGTTGGTGCCTGGTCAGGCACACGCCGCGATCCCACCGCAGGATCCCGGGGTCACATTGCGCACCTACAACCTCGGAATCGATCGGTCCGGACTCTGCACGCTCAAGCCCGGACAGACTCCCAACGTCGACAAGCTGATGCCGGTGATCGACTGGTCGACCCAGGCCGACTTCGGCGTCGCCGACAGGTTCCACACCCAGGTCGTCGCGAACATCAACATCACCACGGCCGGCTCGTACGTGTTCCGGCTCACCAGCGACGATGGCTCCCGCTTGCGCATCGACAGAAGCACCGTCGTCGACAATGACGACGCGGACAGCACGTTCACGACGGTCATCGACCACGACGGCCTTCATGGCGCGTCGCCGAAAGACGGCACCATCGACCTGTCCGCCGGCTATCACAAGCTGCGAATCGAACATTTCGATAACACCAGTGGGCAGGCGCTCAGACTCGAGTGGCGGCCACCGGGATCCACACAGTTCTCGCTCGTGCCGACCACGGCGCTGAGCACCGAATCCGGAGTGACCCGGGTGACCGCACCTGGCACCAAGGAATGCGTCGAGGGGGTGGACAGCCCGGGGGACGGGCTGCCACTGGACGCGGTGCATCCCAACTACACGCTGACCAATCTGCGTCCCAGCGGGTTCGAGCCAAAAGTCACCGGGATGGACTGGCTGCCCGACAACAGGCTGGCCATCACCACGTGGGGCGGCGACTACGGCACCACTACGCCGCTTGGCGAGGTCTATGTGCTGGGCAACGTCACCGGCACCACCTCTGCCGCGCAGGTGACGGTGAAGAGGATCGCCACAGGGTTGCAGGACCCCATGGGAATCAAATATGTGGACGGCAAACTGTACGTCGCGGAGCGGTACGGGCTGATCGAGCTGACCGATGCCGACGGCGATGACATCATCGACAGCAGGCGAACGGTGGCGACCTGGCCGTTCGGCGGGACCTACCACGAGTTCGCGATCGGCCTGCTGTACAAGGACGGCTACTTCTACCTCAACCTGTCGGTCCAGATCACTCCTGGCGGACGCTCCACCAAACCGCAGCTCGCCAACAATCGCGGCACCGCGATCAAAGTCAACAGGGCGACCGGACAGGTCGAGTACACGGCAAGCGGATTGCGTACCCCGAATGGCATAGGCTGGGGCCCCGAAGGCGGCATCTTCGTCACCGACAACCAGGGCGACTGGCTACCGGCCAACAAGCTGGTGCATCTCAAGCCGGGCCGGTTCTTCAACCACTACAACGATCCGGCCGGTCCGTTCGACTCGAACGCGGTCACACAGCCGGTCCTGTGGCTGCCGCACAACGAGATCGCGAACTCGCCGAGCACGCCGCTCATGCTCACCCAAGGCCTGTTCGCCGGCCAGATGCTGTTCGGTGATGTGACCTATGGCGGGATCCAACGCGGGTATCTGGAGAAGGTCAACGGCGAGTATCAGGGTGCGGTCTTCCGCTTCACCCAGGGACTCGAGGCCGGCATCAGCCGGATCACCCTCGGCCCCGACGGTGCGATCTACGCGGGCGGCATCGGCGGTGGACAGGCCAGCAGCAACTGGCGTCAGCAGGGCAAGCTCACCTTCGGTCTGCAAAAACTCACCCCCAGCAGTAGCAACGCCTTCGACATCCTGGCGATGCGGGCGGTCGCCGGTGGCTTCGAACTCGAATACACCCAGCCGTTGTCGGCCGCAACGCTGAGCTCGCTGGCGTCGCGGTACGCCGTCCGGCAATGGCGTTACACCCCGACCTCCAGCTATGGCGGCCCAAAGGTCGACATGGAAACGCTGAGCGTCACTTCGGCCATCCCTTCGGCCGACGGCAAGAAAGTCACGTTGCGGATCAACGGCTTGAAGTCCGGGCGGGTCGTGTACGTGCACTCGCCACGGCCGTTCAGTTCGGCATCGGGGCACTCCCTGTGGAGCACGGAGGCCTGGTACACGCTCAACTCTCTGCCCGGTGGCCCCTACGAAGCCGAGCATGCGGCGCTCAGCGGCGCGACCGCAGGGTCCGAACATTCCGGTTACAGCGGAACCGGTTACGCCGACTTCGCGGCGACCGCCAACACCGGCGCACACACCGAATGGACAGTCAACGCGCCGAGTGCGGGAACCTATTCGCTGGAATTCCGTTACGCCAACGGCGGACCCGTCGACCGGCCTCTGGCCATCGCGGCCAACGGCACGACTGTCAGCCCAGCGCTTTCGTTCCCGCCGACGGGTGCGTGGAACACCTGGCGAACCGTATCGCTGAGCACAACGCTACCGGCCGGGCAGAGCAAGATCCGTGCGACCACGACGGGCGCCAACGGCGCCAACCTCGACCACGTCGTCGTCGCTCCGGTATCTCGCATCCCCCTGTTCGACGGTACCGGCCTGGCGGCATGGGAGAACACAAACGGCGGCCCTGCGACCTGGCCGGTGGCCGGCGGATCTATGGAATCGCTTGGCGGAAACATCCGTACCAGAGCAAAATTCGGCGACTTCAAGCTGCACGGCGAGTGGCTGCAACCCGACTACCCGCCTGAGGTCACCGGACAGGCCCGCGGCAACAGCGGATTCTACCTCCAGGAACGCTACGAGATTCAGGTGCTGGACTCCTACGGTGACACGACACTGGCCAACAACGAGGCCGGAGCCATCTACCTCAGGCGTGCTCCCGACCGGAACATGGCCACCGCGCCCAACACATGGCAGACGTTCGACATTACGTTCCGCGCGGCGCGGTTCAGCGCGACAGGCGCGAAACTCGAAGACGCCAGGGTCACGGTGGTGTGGAACGGCGTTGTTGTCCACAACAACGTCGCCATCAGCGGACCCACCGGAAACGGCCAGCCCGAAGGGCCGTCGCCTGGCTCCATAGCCTTGCAAGACCACGGCGACCCCGGCGCGAATCCCCGCTTCCGCAACATCTGGATCGAACCGCTGAGTTGACGCACACTCTGGTGTCGCCGCCGGTTCCGTGCGGCGGCACCAGAGTCCTGCGTGTCCGCCGGACCGGGCCACGTTGTCGGAGTACGGGTCGGCGGCGGTGATGAGGTAGACGTTGCACCCGGTCGCCTGCTGGATCATCTCGGCGAGGACCCGGGTGTTACCGGTCGTCAGGGTTCGGCGACCGCCGTAGTGGTACGAACCCGCCCGGGCGAGTTGCGCCGTGATCGTGGTGGTAACTCCTCGCCGGGGAAGAAACGCTCGCACAAATCTAGCGCGGCGTCGATGTCGCTGACGCCGATCGTCCGAGGTTACCGCGCCAAACGATCGTCCAGCTGATGGAGCAAGTCGTCGATCGCGTCGCGGTGGCGATCGTCGCAGCAGCTCACCAGCAGGACCTGCAAAACATTGCGGGACGAGGACAGTTGATGTTGTATTGCCTACGGCAGCGGCTAGGTCGGCTGCGGCCCGAGGAGGCTGCGGTGCTTGCACTGCTCGGCCGGTGGACCGCCAAACACCGAATGTGGGTGCTCGCTGGCTGGAGCGTGATCACGCTGGCCGGTGCGATGCTCGGAGGTGCGGTTTACGACCGGACCCAGTCGGTGGACAGTCTGCGACCCGACGCGGAGTCCATGGTCGCGCAGTCGCGCATCGACCGGCTCGACCCGCAGGGGGAGCGGATCGTGGCGGTCATCGCGGGCCGCGACTTCAACGCCATGGCACTGGTGGACAGCGCCACGCGGGTGATGTTCGACATCCGCGCGATCCCGGGAGTTGCGTCCGTCACCGATGCCTACACCGCAGGATCTTCGCAGGTGGCCGCCGATGATCAAAGCTCGCTCGTCGTCGTCGAGCTGCGCCCGCAACTCAGCGACGACGAGGCGCTCGCGGTGGCTGACCAGGTGGCCGCCGCACTGCGCCGCATCGACGCCCCCAGGGTGCTGGTCGGTGGGGAGCTGCTTGCCGAGCGGACCTTCGGCGAGCAGGCCGTCAAGGACGCCGCCATCGGCGAGTCGATCGCGCTGGTGGTGCTCTGCGGCGTTCTCACCGTCGTGCTCGGCGGGCTGATCGTAGGCAGTCTGCCGCTGGCGGCCGCCCTCGCCGCGGTTGCCGCAACGCTGCTGGCGCTGAGCGGGCTCGCCGAGGCGATGCCGGTCAGCGAGTACGCGGTCAACGTCGTCACCCTGCTCGGTCTCGGTCTCGCCGTCGACTACAGCCTGCTGATCCTTGCCCGGTTCCGGGAGGAACGCGAGGCGGCCCCTAAGGCATCGGTGGCGGAGCTGCTCGCCGCGACCACCGCGACGGCCGGACGTGCCGTTCTCGTGTCCGGTCTCACCGTCGGTGCGGCACTGGCTGGTCTTTTCGTCTTCGCCGAGCCGCTGCTGGCGGCGATGGCGCTGGGTGGAGCGCTGGTCGTCGGCATGGCCACGGTGATCGGGCTGACCCTGGTCCCCGCGCTGATCGCCCTGGCACACCGGCGTATCCCGCCGCCGCGAGGCGCCCGGACACGGTCCTCGGCGGGCAGCTCCCGTCGCCCGGCGCCGGGTCGGCCGGGCCTGCTGGCGCGGCTGGCGGCGTTCTCGCAGCGCCGTCCCGCCGCGGTGGCGTTGACCGTGACCGCCGGCCTGCTTCTGCTGGCGTCTCCGTTGTTCCAGATCACGCTCGCCAACTCCGACGCACGGTCGCTGCCGGCCGCCAGCGAGGAGCGGTTGGCGTACGAGGCCGTCGAACGGGACTTCGCCACCTGGGCCGCGCAGCCGGTCACCGTGCTCATCGAGGCCGGTGCCACCGAGCCGCCGGTGCCGGCGTTGCTGCAACAGCTGCGCGACCTCACCGGCGAGAAGGAGCTCGACCTGCGCTCGGACCTGCCGGCCGACGTCACCGTGGTGGACTTGCGCCCGGCCGGCCCGGCGAGCGGCGAACCGGCCCAACGCCTGGTCCGTGACCTGCGGGCCCTCGACATGCCGGTGCCGCTCCTCGTCGGGGGGCCCGCTGCCGAGCTCATCGACGCGCGGGAGTCGACGACCGCGCGGCTGCCGATCGCGGTGGCCGTCATCGTCGTCGCGACCGGGCTGCTGCTGGTCGCCTTGACCGGCTCGGTCGTCGTACCGGTCAAGGCCATCTGCATGAACATCCTGACGCTGCTGGCGACCCTCGGCGTCCTGGTCGCCGTGTTCCAGTGGGGATGGGGTTCGGCCCTGCTCGGGTTCGAACCCTGGGGGGCCCTGGACATCACCACACCGCTGCTGCTCTTCGTGTTCATCTTCGGGCTGTCGATGGACTACGAGGTGTTCCTGCTCGCCCGGATCAAGGAGGAGTGGGACCGCCGTACCGCCAACGGCCGGATCGACAACGACCGGGCAGTCCTCGCCGGCATCACCGCGACCGGTCCGGTCGTCACCACCGCGGCCGTGGCGCTGGGTATCGTCTTCCTCGGCTTCGCCCTCGGCGAACTGATAGCGGTCAAGGAGATCGGTGTCGGCATGACTGTGGCCGTGCTGCTGGACGTCACCGTGGTCCGTGGACTGCTGCTGCCCTCTGTCATGTCCCTCCTCGGCGCGGCGAACTGGTGGCGTCCCGGCCGCCGTGCGACGCCCGCTTTGTAAGACGTCAGTTCAGTGAGTGAGTAGCTAACGTAGGCAGATCAACGAGCAGGCGACGCTGACCACGCCTTCGTAGATGTCGGCCGGGTGTTCGTAGAAGCTGCGGAGACGTCGGAAGCTGTGAAGCCGGGAAAGGTCCATTCGACGACCCAGCGCAGCTTGCCCGGCCCTGAGCCGTGGGCGCTGCGGCTCCGACCCAGCGAGATGGGGAAACCGTCTACTTCCGCATCAACGTCTGCGCCCGGGTGAGGTGACCAACTGAGTGACGACAGACGCGCGCAACGCTGCACGTCCATGGACTCTGGCGGACCGTTCGGGCAGCGCAACCTACTCGCCTACGGTGTGTTGCTGTTGCTGCTCGCATCCCGGTCAACCGCCGGGCGCGCCGACAACGCTCGACGTTGCCTGGTAGGGGAGTGTGCGCAGGCCAGAGCGGTAAGGAGCCGTTGGTTGGCCGACCTTGCAACTGGGAGCAGATTGGGTGCAGGTTGGCGAAGTGGTCTCCGCGCCCGAAGTGTTCACCGACACCGGACGGAGACGAGGGCTTTGATCTGTGGTGATGCGATGGAGCGGTGCGGCGTGACCTTTCAGTAGTGGTCGAAGTGGTCAGGCGTTGCTGCTCCCGGGATGGCTGGCGCCGGCCGGCGTCCCGGGCCGCCTGAGGCCACGTCTGTAGGCGTTCTGCAGATCGATGTTGAGGTTGCGGTTGAGCTTGACACCGATCCCACGGCAACGTCCTGAGCAGGCTCTTCAGGCTGGAGACCTCTTCGGCGGCACCGAAGATATCAGCCATGATGCCTTCGATCGTCCAGTCGGGACGTTCGGTCATGCCGACGAGCGTGCGTGGATCAGGCACTTCTGGGCTCTGGTACGTACGTGGCCGCGACGGGTGTGCGTACTCTCCATCCGAGAGCTCGATAGTGACGGTGACTGTCGTCAGTAGCGACCGGGACACCCGGTGTCCGTGCCGAGTTGGAGGGCGTGCGGCGCGCGAGTGAGCGCATGACCGCGTTGCCCAGTCCGCGCTCCGGTGTGTAGGTGCGGTATTCGACCTGGTCGACGATCCCGAATGCGTCGGCGGTCGTGAGCCTGCCGGATGCGGCGACCGCCCCTCAAGGTCGAGAACGATAGCGGTGACAACATCGCCGGGGGTCTGAAGCCGTGCGGTGTACGGCGATGGAGGAGTTGTGTCGGAATCGGCCCGGTAGGTCGTCGTCATGTGGTCGCCGGCGTCGGCCAGCTTCCACTGTGGCAGGAGAGCGGCACCGGCGCCCACATCACGAGGGTGGCCCCGCGCTGTGGCTCTGGGCTGACTGATGGCCGTCGGTCTGGTGATCTGCCCACTTGCGGGTCCACATTGCGAGGTCGCGTACCCGGCGCTCGGCTTTCTGCCGGGCCGTGGCCTCCCACTTCGTTGCGTTCTTCGACGCGAAGTCGTCCAGGACATGGCGCTCAGTCGCGGTCCAGGCGGGAAGCTGCGCTATCCACTCTTCTGCCTGCTCGGCGCGGTGGCCGCTACCGATCAGCCATGGGCGGGCTGTCCGTTGTCCTGCCGGCGGCAGGATTGCCGTGCGTGCCTTGACAGGAAGGCGGAGCAGCAGGACAGTCGACATATTCATAGATGCTCAGCTATCTACGGCGAGGTGTGCCATGCGGAAGTCGCTGGCTGCTGTGGCCGCCACCGCTGTTGCCATGGTCGCGATGATGGCCGCGATCTCACACGCCAGTGCGGCGAACGCGGCGGCCGGGTGTCGGGTGAACTACGTCGTCACCAGCCAGTGGACCGGTGGCTTCCACGCCGACATCGCGGTCACCAACTTGGGTGACCTAGTCAACGGGTGGACGCTGCGGTTCGCGTTCCCTGCAGTCGACCAGCGGCTCACGCAAACCTGGAGCGCCACCTGGGCCCAGGCGGGCCAGCAGGTCAGCGCGACCAATCTGGGCTGGAACGCGACCCTGGGCACCAATGGCTCCGCGAACATCGGTTTCGTTGGCTCCTGGTCGGGCAGCAACCCCATACCGGCGTCGTTCACGCTCAACGGCGTCACGTGCACCGGCGGCGTCCTGCCCAGCGTGACGCCGACCCGGACGACCACACCGCCGGTCGCTGACTATCCGGCGATCGTCACCTGGCTCAGCCCGACCGCCGGCGCGGTGTACACCACGCCGGGAGCCGTCCCGCTGGCGGCGACCGCGACCGTGGGAGGCGGACACAGCATCACCTCGGTGTCGTTCCGGGTGGACGGCGTCACGGTGGCCCGGGGAGTGAGGGCGACCGGTGACCGGTACGAGGCGCTGTGGACACCACCGATCGGGGAGCCCGGCACCAGCACCACCTTCGTGCTGTACGTCTCGGCCGGCACCGACCAGTCGTTGTCTGGCGCTGCGCCGCCGTTGCTGGTCACGGTGGTGACACCGGCGTCCACCGGCACCAACCACCCGCCGGCGGTGGCGTTGAGCACCCCCGGCGGGCAGACCTACTTCCTCGAGCCGACGACCGTCACGCTGGCCGCCGACGTCGCCGACACCGATCCCGGGGATCTCGTCAGCCGGGTGGAGCTTTACCTCGGCGCAACCCGGCTGGCCGTGACGCCGACCAACAGCGGACAGCGCTACCAGTTCCAGACGGCCCTTGCGGCCGGCACGTCGTCCACCTTCACCGTGCGGGTCCACGACTCCCACGGCGGCATCGGCATCTCGAACCCGCTGACCTTCACCATCCGTTAGCGCCTCGGCCCTCCGTTGAGGGCTGACCAAGGTCCTTCCACTGGCCGTCGATACGTTTTCGAGTCGGTACGGCGCTCAGGGTCAGTTCGACCAGGCCATCGGGGGTTGGCGGTCACCGTCGTGGTGGGCGAACCTGCGGCGGTCGCCCCGAACAGCCTGCTGGAACTTTGGCCTGCGCCATGGCCCTCGTCCCGAACTTGTTGCAACCCGCTGAAGTCCAGGTGTGAGAAAGCATCTCCTTCGAGATGATCCGCTAGCCAGACCAGCTGGCCGTACTGTTCCCGTCGTGCCAGACGTAGCGAACTCTCTGCGCCTTCGCTGGGCGGTCCTGGGGCCGCCCCTTGCGACGGTCGTGATGCTTGGCGTCGTCGTTGTGGCCGGCGCCGCGAGGGGGAGTGATCCGGCGCTGTGGGTACGTCCGGCGGTGCTGGCTCCGGGTGGCCCGCTGGTGGCGTTGTGGTGGCACGTGGTGGCCGTCCGCGGCATCGGTGGTGGGCGCTTTGTGCCGCTCTGGCAGTGACGATCGTTGTTTACCTATTGCTGTACCGGCTGATCCTCAGCGGGCTGCCGCTCGCGTGGGACGGAGTAGTCAGCTTCGCGGTCGCCGGTCGCCGATCTGTGCTGCCGGAGGGGGATGAGGCGGCTACACGCCCTGCACGTGCCCGAGAGGGCGGAGGTCACGCCGATCCTGCGCGACCTCGACCACCCGGCCGGCGAGCTGTCCCAAGGCCGGAGCTTGTCGGGGTGGCGTACCGCCCAGATGCGCTTGATCCGGTCGCCTACGACCTCGAAGGCGTACACCGATACGGTGACGCCGTCCTGCTGGGCGATCAGGCCGGGTTGGCCGTTGACCGTACGCTCCAGAATCGTCAGATTCCGAAGTCTGCCCTCGAGGTGGATCAGGGAGCGGCCGATCTGCTCGGCGCCTTCGATCGGGTGGAGCACGGCGCCGACAATGCCGCCGCCGTCGGCGATCGCCGTCGCGTCGGGGTCGAGGAGCCGATGAGGGCGTAGATGTCCTTGGCTTCCCATGCCTGTTTGAAATTCCTGACGATGTCGGCGCGTGGGGCTGTCGAGGTCGCGTGGGTCTATGCCGCGGCAACGCGACGGCGGGCCGAGGAAGCCAACTGCCGGCACGCCGCAGGAGACCCGCAGCTAGACTTGCGCGAGCCTCAGCGTTGCGCTGAGCGTCATCGGCGGCGGGGCATTGGTTCGTGTGGCCCCTCGGACACCAATTTTTTTCTACGGTGTGCGCTGAGATCCACTTCAGCGCGCACCGTTTGCGTTTCAGGCTGGTGGTTCAGCCGGAGACCTAGCTGCCGGGAGACCTCGGCCGGTTCGGTGTCAGGCATGGTCTGCGTCGCCGACGGGTGGCGGTCAGCTGCGTTTCAGGCCGGCGAAGATGACCGCGAGCGTACGAGTCTGCAGCTGCTCGTCCCACCCACCGTGCAGGGCTCCTTGGCACAAGCCGGCAAGGAGTGCCATCACCTCGGGTAACCGAACCGTGGCCGCGACGTCTCCGGCGGCTCGGGCTTTTTGCAGCAACCTGTCGACCGCGTCCTCCAATTGGTTGACCGCGTCCGGCAGTCGGATGTCCACCCCGGAGCCGGCGAGCAGGTCGACGACGGTCTTCTTCGCTGCGGCCTGCGCCACCATGTGGGTCAAGAAATCGAACAGGTCCCGCTGGTCGGCGTCCTCGACAAGCTGCGCCAGCAGCCGCTTCATGATTGCGGCGAGCAGGTCGTCCTTCGTGGGGAAGTGGCGGAAGACCGTGCCGATGGCGACACCGGCTCGTCGGGCCACCTCCTCGGTGGAGCCGCGGGGACCGAACTCGGCGAAGACCGCCTCAGCGGCGTCCAGGATGCGTGCGCGGTTGCGCCGCGCGTCGGCGCGCAGTGGCGTGCCCTCTATCAAAATGAGCCTCCACTCACTATCCTCGACGCAAGTCGAGTGTCGACTCATTATCGGGGGAGGGTCATCGTGACACCAAGAGCAATCTTCGACAGGATGCGCGCCCACTGGCTCGCGAACCAGCCCACCTACGAGGCTGAGATGCTCGCCGACGATGTCGTGATCGAGACGCCGTTCGCCGCACCCGACCGCCCGACGCGTACCGAGGGCAAGCAGCGGGTCCTTGAGTACACACGAGCCAGCCAGGCGGCTTTCCCTGTCCGTTTCGACGACTGCCGCAACGTGGTCGTGCACGAGACCGCTGACCCCGAGACGGTCGTGATCGAGTACGAACTGGTCGGCACGCACACCGCGACCGGGGTAACCGCCTCGGCGCCCTTCATCGCGGTGATGCGGACTCGAGACGGCAAATTGGCCCACTGGCGCGAGTACCAGCACACTCTCGCCATCGCTCAGGCCGTCGGTCAGGCACCGGGCTCATGAGGGGCCAGACCGCCGATGGTGATGGCAACAGGAACCAGCCGGCAGTCGACTGCCTCGAAGTTGGCGCCCTGGTCAATGAACGTAACCTGGGCGTACTGGCAGGCGACCAGCTCTCCCGCGTCCGGACACATCGCCGAGACGACCTCGGCCGCAGTATCCGCGGCGTCCTGCGCCGGCCCACGCTGACCCGGCCCGGACCGGGGTGCGCGGGCGGCGCCGGTGCCCGTCCCGGCTCAGCCCCGCCGGCCGGGAAAGTTGACCGGCTTCGTCCTCTGGCACGCCGAGGTTGCGGGCGTACACGGCGCGGCCGGCGGTGATGCGGTCGGCCACGTCTTCGGAAGCGTTCATATGCACGATCCCGGATCTTCGGCCGAGCCGATGATGAGGTAGAGGGCCCGTCGCAGCTGTGCGACCTCGGCCGCCGGGGTGGGCCGGACCGCGTCGGCCTCACGAGCTTCGGCGCCGGCAGCGACAGCCGCCCGCGCCGCATCGCCCTTCGGGGTGATGGCGACGATGCGGACCCGCCGGTCTCGCGGGTTGACGCGCCGTGAGACGAGTTCCATGCGCTCGAGCCGGTCGATCTCCGCAGTGAGAGTCGCGGGATGCTGTCGTACGCGGCGACATCGTGGGCCGGAACGACCTGCAGCACGCGGCTGAGGGCGATGCTGCGCTGCAGGCCGACCCGGACGGTGTTGGCGTCGACATCGGCGACGCGGCGCATCAACCACGGGCGTTCCGCACCACGGGGGATGCCGTCCATCTGCCAGGTGAGGTCGCCGATGAACGCATACCGCTTACCGGAGGTCAGCGTGACGAACACGACGACCGAACCCGGAGTGTGGCCCGCGGCGAGGGCCACGATCACCGAGCCGTCTCCGTAGAAGTCGAAGCTCGCCGGAAAGCCGAGATACTCCGGGCCGTCGAAGGCGTACTCCCGGATCTCCAGGCCTTGCGACACCGCGCGGAACACCCTGCCGTGCGAGTCGTCGGCGCCGTAGCGGATCTCCGACCCGTTGATCCAGACCGGCACGCGCAGGGAGTCCAGGCCGCTGACGTGATCCCAGTGCACGTGCGTGACGAGCACGCCCAGAAGCCGGGACCGGTCATAGCCGGCCGCATCGAGTTGCTGCGCCGCGGTCCGGCTGGGCCGGTGGGGAGCACGCTCCATGCGCGCCAGCATCTTGATGTGCTCCGCCACGTGCTCGCCGAACCCCGCGTCGATGAGCAGGTCCCCCTTCGGGTGGGAGATGAGCACGGCGGTGGCCGCGAAATCCCGCTTGTCCCGCACGGACCCTCCGGTCACGGCGAACACCGCTCGCGTCGTGTATGTGCCGGTGGGCAGACGGTACAGCGCCATGTCCGTCGGCGGAGTCGCCTCGGGCGGCCGGCCTGTCCAATCTGGGGAAGGTGATATGACGCCCGATATACGGCCGGGCGGTGGCGTGCCGCGCGCAGAGACCTGAGCGAGAATGGGCCAGTTCGAACCGCATCCCTGGAAGGACCCTCCCTTGGCTGGTGGACTCGTAGCCCTGCTGGATGACGTGGCGGTGCTGGCCCGGGCCGCTGCCGCGTCGATCGATGACATCGGGGCGGCCGCCGCGAAGGCCGGCGCCAAGGCTGCGGGTGTCGTCGTCGACGATGCTGCCGTCACGCCGCAGTACGTGCGGAGCCTGGCGGCCGAGCGCGAGTTGCCGATTATCAAGCGCATTGCCGTGGGGTCGCTGCGCAACAAGTTCTTCATCATCCTGCCGGCGGTGCTGCTGCTCAGTCAGTTCGTGCCTTGGCTGCTCACTCCGATCCTCATGCTCGGCGGCGCCTACCTCTGTTACGAAGGCGCGGAGAAGGTGTGGGCCAAGATCGCCCATCACGGTGCCTCCGGCGCGGGCGAGGAGAAGGTTCAGGACGAGACGACACTGGTGTCTGGGGCGGTACGAACCGACCTGATCCTCTCGGCGGAGATCATGGTCATCAGCCTTAACGAGGTGATCGATGAGGCGTTCTGGTCCCGCCTGGTGATCCTGGCTGTCGTCGCCGTCCTCATAACCGTCCTGGTGTACGGCGTGGTGGCCCTGATCGTAAAGATGGACGACGCCGGGCTGCGCCTGTCGCAACGTTCCGGCGCCGTCGCCACGTTCGGCCGCGGTCTGGTGAGGGCGATGCCGGTGGTCCTCACCGTGCTGACGGTAGTCGGCACCGCGGCGATGCTGTGGGTGGGCGGGCACATCCTGCTGCTAGGCACGAACGAGCTGAACCTGCACTTCCTGTACGAGGCCGTGCACCACGTGGAGGTCGCCGCCCACGACGCCACGGGTGTTCTCGGCGGGCTCGTCGGCTGGCTCGTCAACACGGTGGCCAGCGCGATCCTCGGGCTGATCGTCGGAGCGCTGGTCGTGCTGGTCATGACTCTCACGCTCCACCGCCGCACATCCAAGGCTGCGGCTGCGACTGCGACGGCCACGACTCGTACTGACGGCACCATCCCCGCGCCGCTGAGCCGTGCAGCTCAACCGCGCGACGCTCCTGCGGACCGAGCGCCGCGCGGTTGACCGCGACATCTAGCTTGCTTCCCGGCCAGGCGACCCATCGCCCGGTGGGTCGCCGAGGTGCTACCAAGGAACCGTGGCTGATCTGACAAGCTCCCTCCACGCCGCGTCCCTGGAGACTCCGCGCCTGCTCCTGCGCCCTTGCCAGGACGACGACCTGGACGGGTTCGCCGCGATCAACGCGCAGCCCGAGGTGATGCGCTACATCCATGACGGCAACACCCTGGACCGCGCCGCGACCGAGAAGCGCCTGGCCGTCTATCAGCGGCATTGGGACGAGCACGGCTTCGGCTTGTACGCGGTTCAGATCAAGGAGACCGGTGAGCTGGCCGGTTTCACCGGACTGGCGGTGCCGACCTTCCTGCCCGAGATCATGCCGGCAGTGGAGATCGGTTGGCGGCTCGGCCGTACGCACTGGGGTCGGGGCCTGGCCACCGAGGCGGCCCAGGCGGTCGTCGCCCGCACTCGTGCCGAGCTCGACCTCCGGCGGCTGGTCAGCATTCACGTCGTCGGCAACGATGCGTCCGCTCGGGTGATGGTCAAGCTGGGCATGTCGTTGGATCGCGAAACGGTGCAGCCGGACACCGGCCGCCGGGTCCGGGTGTACGCGATGGACCTGTAGCGCGGCATCGGGGCATGAGCCCCGCGCTCAGCGTTGGCCCGGGCGACCTGCGAAGCGCGTCACGATTGACGAAGCGCCTGAGCGATCTCCTGCCGCAACAGTGCGGCCTCGTCGTCGCTGTCGCACAGCAGCAGCACCGTGAGCTCTGGCCGACCGACCGGAAACGCCCAGTGCCGCACGGCCTGCGACAGGACCCGGAACAGCGTGTTCCGGTCGTCTGCACTGTTCGACAGCATCCGGGACACGTTGTCGACGACGATCAGGTACCCGTCCGCGGGCAGCCAGTTCAGGTCACGAAGACAGTCGGACAACGCGTCCCAGTTCCAGCCGAAGTAGCCGGGGAAGAGCAGCGCGTCGGAGAACTCGTAGAAGGCGAGGTCCGCGTCCGCCATCCTCGTTCCGTCAAGTCGGGCGACGACGAACCTGCCCGTTGCCGGTAACACCGCCGCCAGCTCGACCAGGGTAGTGCGTGAGCAGACCACGAGGTGATCGGCGGAGTCGTTCCGCCCACTGCTCGTCATTCAGCCCAAGCTACGCGACGGCGTTCGATGAGGCTCCGGCATGCCGGGCACGCCGACATCCTGCGGGAGCTGATCGACGGTTCCACCGGTCGGTAGGGGCCCGCAGCTCCCGGGGCGACCGCGAGCCGATCGCCCCGGGGTGTCGTTCGGCGGTTTGCGACGTACCCGTAGACCGGGGTTGCGGGAATGAGCTCGACGACGCTGCCGGTGGCGCGGGACTGCTCTGCCGCACAGGTCGTCCCACGACTCCGTCGGCCAACTGGAGGCCAGCGTTGTCATTGCATCGATCCAGCGGACGCCGTCACGAACGTTTCCGCGCAGCGTTTCGCGCGCCTGCGTGTCCCCTTTGCGGGCGAGCGCCTCCAAGACGCCGACAGCAAGGTTGAACTGATTGTCGTCATCGGTCGGGAGGCCCGGGAGGCCGCGCTGAACCACGTCGACATGGCGGTGCTGCATTGGGGTTTCCCCCGGAGACGGGTGCGGCGCCGGCAGTTCGGGCCGTGACCGCGCTGCTCGCCGAGGGGCGAGTGAACTGGCTCAGACCCGGGTGATCCGTACCGCGTCGGCGACCACGAGCCCGGTGCCGCTGGTCCAGCGACTCACGCCGACCTTGTTGCCCGTGCCGGCAGCCAGGGTGAACACGCCGATCGAGACCCACCTACCGCCGTTGATCCGCTGATTGACGAAGACGGACCTGCTGCCTGTGGTGGTCTCCACAAGGTATGGCGTCTGGTTGTTGTAGCCCGCGTCGGCGGGGTACCAGACTGAGATCTCATAGCTTCCGGTCGCCGGGATGGTCGACCGGAACCAGGCGACGTCGCTGGACGACACCGGACTGGTGAACCGGTAGTCGGTGCCGAACCGTTGGCCGGAGTAGGCCGACGTGCCCCATTCGGTGCTCGCGGCGAAACCGCCCGAGGTGCTGTTGTCGATGGTCGTGGTCCGCTGCTGCGGCGGGGTCTGGGTAACCCTCACGTCGAGGTAGTTGCGGTCGATCTTCATCGTGACGCCGCCCCACGTCTCGGTGACCTCCCCGGCGTACTGGTGTATGCGCTGCTGGTCCGCGTAGTAGGCATCGGCGTTAGCAATAGAGGGTCGCCGCCGACCCGGCGCCGAGGTGGCCAGGGGTGTTGTCGCGGCGCTGATCGTGCGCCGCCGGATCGCCGTGACCACGGTCGCCCGGACCCGCAGCCGGTGGTTGCCTGCCCGCTGTGAGCGTTGAGTAGCGCCGAGAGTCAGCGTCCCCGTGGGGGTCGCCGAAATCACGGGGGACAGACAGGCCCGACCGCGAAGTGTCGGCCGGCGGCTCAGGCCGGGCTGAACTGGATGAGGACCGACGCGGTCGGCAGCTCGTCCGGAGCGGGTGGCGCCTCGGTGCGCCAGGCCAGCCGTACGCTCCATCGGCGGCCCGGCGGCCCGGCGGCCCGGCGGCCCGGCGGCCCGGCGGCCCGGCGGCCCGGCGGCCCGGCGGCCCGGCGGCCCGGCGGAAGGCGGTAGGCGTCGGCGATGCCGATGTTCTCGACCGCCACGTAGCCCGGCGTCGAGCTGACCCATTGATCGAGCTCGTGCGGTGAGGGTGGAACGTCGCGCCGGTCGTTGCTGTCGTCGATCATCGCGAACAGTCGATAGTCGACATCGACGTACAGCTCGGTGTGCTCGACCAGCGCCGCCATGCTGGCCCCTCCCCGTTCGGTGGACTACGAGGGTAACGATCTCCCGCCGACCGTGAGTGTCCGCACACTTACTCACCCTGAGCGTCGCTGCCGCTGTCGGACCTCGGGGCCTGAACACTTTCCCGCCTGATCGGCAATGTCAGGGTGAAGCGCGGACTTTGCCGAGGAGGGCCATGGCTTCGGATGCGGATTTGATAGGCCGCTCGCTGGATGGCGATGTCGACGCCTTCGTGGAGGTGGTTGAGCGTCATGAGGCCGCCGTCGGTTCGTACCTCGTTCGGCGGGTTGGGCGGGATGCGGCTGAGGACCTCCTGGGCGAGGTGTGGGTTGCGGCGTTCGAGTCGCGGCGATCGTACGACCGGTCGTACAACGATGCCCGGCCGTGGCTGTACGGGGTGGCATTGAATCGCCTGCGGCGCTACTGGCGGTCCCGGCCGGCCGAGGACCTGGTCGCGGACGTGCCGGACGTGGCTACTGGATGGGATCCGTGGTCGGCCGTGGACCTCGGCGTGGACGCCCGGGCGGTGCTCCGGTCGGCCCTGACGCGGCTCAAACCCGAAGAGCGGGAGGTCCTGAGGCTCGTCGCCTGGGAGGACCTGACCGCAGCCGACGCCGCGCGGGCTCTCGGCATACCGGCCGGCACCGCGCGGCGGCTGCTGAGCCAGGCCAGGACGGCACTGCGCGACGCCCCGGGGGTGTCCGCGCTTCTGAAGGACCGCAACAGCGGGAAGGAGAGACACCGATGACCGACGAGCTCGATCTGGTCGGTGCGTTGGGCAGCGCAGAACCACTACGCCCGGAGGCGTATCAGCGGGCCCGGGCGGTGCTGCGGGCGGCTATGGCCGACCCCGGAACCGTGCGGCCGCTGGGTGCGATATCAGCGGAGGACACGACTATGGAGACGACGTCAACCATGGAAACGACGACAACCACGCGGGACCACGAATCCAGCCCGGCGCTTCAGCGTCGCCGCCGTATCGGTATCGCGGGCCGATGGGGCATCGGCGCCGGGGTGGGGGTCGCCGCCGCGGCGGCAGTTGTCGCGGTGGTGCTCAACTCGCCGGCGACCGGGGGCGTGGAGGCCGGCAAGGATTCGTCAGCCGCCACCTCGGCCTCGACCGCAGTCGACGGGTCGGCCGAGCGTACGCCGCTGATGACCCTGGCCGGGTCCATCAAGACGGTCACCCCGGCGGCGGGCGACGCGTGGCTGGTGAAGGCGACGCAGGTCGACGGCACCAAGACCATGCAGGTCGTCTACACGCTGTACACCGACGGTCATGCGATCTATACGGGCAACAGCGTGAAGGACATCAAGCGTGCGATCGCCCGTCACCAGGACCAGATGACCGACGGCGGCTACGCTCCGCTTCTCAAGGCGGCCATCGCCGCGGCGGACAGCAGCCCGGCCGACGGCCGGACCCAGATGCTCAAGGCAGCCAACGATCCGCTGGTGGGCCTCGACCCCGCAGCGCAGAAGGCGGTGTGGGACAAGCAGCAGGCGCACGCCCAGGTGATCATCAAGCAGAAGGGCGGCAACGCCGAGCCGAAGCCGTACAGCCCTCAGGCCGTTCAGCGGCACTTCGACAACGCCCTGTGGACGTACAGCACCCAGGCGCTGTCCGCTGGCGACGGCAACACGCAGGTCCGGGCCGGTGTGCTGCGTCTGCTGTCCACCATCTCCGCGGTCAGCGTCAAGAACTCGACCACCCACGGCAAGGCCACGCTGACGATCACCGCCGGCCCCGAGGTGTTCGGCGGCCAGGGCAGTGAGGTACTGACCATCGACGCCACGACCGGCATGCTCGTCAAGGACGTCTCCACCGTGCCGGGCCTCCCTCAGGCCTCCACGACGTACGAATCCTCCCGCGTGACGAAGGCCGACCTGTAAGCCGGGAGTTGTCTGAGACGCCCATCCCACCGTCGGTGCCGTGACCAGCCGTCGTCGGTGGTGACCTCTTCGGAGGTCGCCACCGCAGCTAGGCGTGTGCGAGCTTCAGAATCGCACCGAGCGTTATCGGCGATGGGGCAACGGATTCGGACGCGGTATTACCCCACGAAGCGTGATGTCTCTTCGCGTTTCAAGCGATCCCCGTCCCATTGGGCGGGGATTTGCTGTTGTGGCGAGGATGCCCTCCGCAGAGGTGAGCGGGTAGATCGCGGTCAGGACACCGACCCGGACCGTCGGACGGCTGACGTAGGTGGTCGTTGTTCGCCGATGTTGGCCGCCTACTACTGCTCAAGATGGGACGCTGGCACGTGGACTGGGCAGCGAGCCGGGGGAGGGTGGCATCGGGATCACGGTGAACGGCCTCTGATGCGTACCGCTTTGATCGTAGTAGTGGCGCTGGTGGCGGCGGTGGTCGTGGACCTGATCTCCGGCGTGCTGGTTCGCCGGGTAGCCCCTGGCCGTTACCGGTGGTTGTTGGAGCCGTTGCGGCATACCTGCCGGCGGCCGGCAGCGGCGGTACTGCTGGTGGGGGCGCTGTACTACGCGCTGCCGTTGGAACCGGTCGGGTGGCAGCGTCATCTGCGGCACGCCGTCCTGGTGGCCCTGGTTCTGTCCGCGGCTTGGTTGGTGATCAGGGCGTTGCACGTCGCCGAGGCGGTCGCGTTCAGCCGGCTGCCGGGTGACGCGGCCGCCAGCCGACGGGTCCGGCGGGCTCGGACGCAGATCCGTCCCGTGCGGCGGCTCACCGTCGCCGTCGTCACGATTGTCGCGATCGGCCTGATACTGATCACCTTTCGGCCGGTACGCCTCTTCGGTGTCTCCGTGTTGACGTCGGCGGGGGTGGTCGGGGCATTGATCGGCCTGTCTGCCCGTACCGCGCTGGGCAACGCTTTCGCCGGTGTCCAGGTCGCCTTCGCCGACGGGCTGCATGTCGGCGACGTGCTGGTGGTGGACGGTGAGTGGGGCCGGGTTGAGGAGGTGAAGCTCACCAATGTGGTGATCCGGCTCTGGGACGAGCGGATGCTCATCCTGCCAACGACGTACTTCACCGAGCGGCCGTTCCAGAACTGGACCCGAAACGAGTCTCGGGTAATAGGCAAGATTCAGCTCCATGTCGACCACACCGCCGACCTGGACGACCTGCGTCGGGAGACGCGTCGGCTGGTCGAGTCCTCATCGCTGTGGGATCGCGACCAGTGGGTGCTCCAGATGGTCGATTCCACGCCGCAGACGGTCGTCATCCAGGTGCAGGCCTCGGCCGCCGACGGTGCCAGCGCCTGGGACCTGCGCTGCGACCTGCGCGAGGGGCTGATCTGCTACCTGCGCGACCACCATCCGCAGTGGCTGCCCCGCACCCGTAGTCAGTATCAGCCCTGAACAATGCTCCAGGACTCGCGTCCGGCCACCACGGGGTGACGCCCGCTCACGTCGCGCTGGCCTGCGTGCTGAGGCAGGACATGGTTGCGGCCATCCCCCGATCGTTCACCCAGAACACACCCGGGAGAACGCGCGAGCACGCGACCCGCACCTGACCGAGGAAGCATGACGGCATTGGACAGGGCATTCCCGCCACCTGCCGGCCCGCAGCCCTGGAGATGTTGTAAGGCGCTGACCAGCGGGATCCTGCGACTGGGTCCTCGCACCGTAGCGCGACCCCGGCGGCGTGCGCCCGCTCAGCTCGCGCCGCTGGACCGCTCCCTTCCCTTCTCGTCCCGCCAGCCGCCGGGTTGGGGATGGTAGCCGTAAGCGGCAGCCCGGACTGTTTCCGCGTTCTCCAGCCCTGAGCCAATCGCACCGCCGACAGTGGCCAATGAACTGGTGATCCAGGCGAGCCTCAGATAATCGCTGGCACTCACCTGCCGCTGCAGAATCTGCTCGAACACGGATGTGTCGATCAGCAGCGCCCCGACGAGCACCGTTCCCACGAACAGCACCACGTAGGACACCGCCGTGGCCAGACTGAGAGTGAGGATCGTACCCAGGTTGAACAGCCGTGCCAGCTCAGCCGGCGTCTCGCGGCTCGGCTTCTCCCACAGGTCGTGCGCAACGATCAACCAGGCCACCAACGCGCTCAACCCGAGCACCATGATCACAGCGAGCCGGAGTCCGCCGAGGGCATCGCCCATCTGCCAGATGGTGTCCGTGGTGAGCGCGAACGCAGCCGTGCCGAACGCGCCGACCAACAGCTTGGACAGGCCCAGCAGGGCCCGTCCAGGACGGTTGGCGCGAACCATGCCGGTCAACAGGCGCGCCCGGCCGATCAGCCCCGAGGCGAGGTAGCGCCGCTCACCAGCATCGGTCCCGTCGATCACCCGACGGACGGCGGGAAGGTGCCGCGTCGTCTCGGCTGGTGCCCGATCGGCCGGCGGCACCCGGTGGTCGGAGGCGTCGGCCAGCAGTTGGCCCACCAGATCCGGGAAGGCTACGCGGACCGAGCGCATTTGCCGCAGTCCCAGCGCGGGCAGGGAAATCATCCCGACTTGGCGCCGGCCGGAGGTCTGCGCGACCAGGGGCGCCCGCCCGACATGCAGTGGCAGGTCGGTCAGGCAGATGGCGACGTCCCACCGATCGTCCGTACGCCGCCTAGCAAGATCGTCAAGCAGCGCCTCCGCGCCGCCATCACGGCGCGGCGCCACCTCCCCCCAGCCTTGCCGGACGGTCCACCGCACGTCCGCGCTCACCCGCTCGGTGAGCCCGCTGACCAACTCCGCAGTGAGCCTCCCAGCCACCCGGGCCGGCTGGTCCGGTGGGGTTGCCACCAGTCCCACGACTATTTCCGGGCGATGCCGTTCGCTGTGGGTCACCGCTGCTCCTCACCGGTAGCCGGGCACGGCCGGCGACGGCGAGAACCGGGGGCGTCACGCGCCGTCGCGACAGCTCCCGTGCCGACCGACATGGTGGTAGAACCAGGTCGCCGAGGGGAACGCCTCAACCGCCGTGCAGCGCCAACGCGACGCCTGCGTCGAACCGGAGGCCCGCCCACGCAGCCTAAGAGACCATCCCGAAGGGTGTAGCTGATTCGCCGGGCTTAGGTCTCTTCGAAGGCGATGGACGCCCGGCAGGCCGGCCACGCCGCACATCGGCCAACAGGCTGGTGACCTCCTCGACCGGAGCCGAAGAGGTCACCATCGCAGCTCGACTCGCGAGAGTGATGCCGAGCATCATCGGCGGTGGGGGAATGGGCTCGGACACGTTATTACCCCACGAAGCGTGATTTCTCTTCGCGCTCCGAGCGATCCCCGTCCTGTCGGGCGAGGATTTCGCTGTGCGGGACAGGCCGCCCACCGTTGCGGCTCGGGCCCGGACGCGCGGCTGCCCTACCGGGCAGCGGCGAGCGTCAGGCGGAGAGTTCGGCCGAGATCAGCGCGGCCAGTTCGGTGGGCTGAGAAAGGAACGGCGAGTGTGAGGAGTTCATCCGCAGCACCCGTTCGGCTCGTTTGGCCATGAGTTCCTGGGCGAAGGGCGGCAGGGCGTTGTCCGCCTCGCAGACGATGTAGGTGCTGGGAATGGTGTGCCACGCCGCCTGGGTCAGCGGCTGCTGCGTCGATGCCCAGGCCTGGAGTCCGAGTCGCCCAACGGCCTGTTCGGCGATTTCCGGATCGACGTCGCCATAGAAGACCTCTCGGGGCTGCGACGGCTTGATGTAACCCTTGCCCTTGAGTTCGGCCCGCTCGTGTACCTCCCACCACGGCGGAGCAATACCGCCGGCGGTGGAGAACAGCGAATCACCGACATCCGGTTGGAAAGCAGCGAGATAGACAATCCGGCGTACGTTGTGCGCAGCGCCGAGCGCTTCCGTGACCGGGGCACCGCCGTAGGAATGGGCGACGACCACGACCGGGCCGTCGATAGCGGCGACGGCGGTCTTGACCACGGCCGCGTCGTCGTAGAGGTCGCCGAGGGCTGCGGCGTCGTTGCCGCTACTGGGCAATGAAACCGTGTGGATGTCGATATCCGGGAGTTGCTCGACGAGCGACTGCCAGGCCCAGGGCCCGTGCCAGGCGCCGTGCACGAGAAGAAGCGACGGAAGTGTCCTCAAGATGTACTCCTGCCCAGGATGGACGGACGTGATCGTGTTGGAATTCGCTGATGCCTGCGCGGTGGTGTGGTGTGGTCACCGCGGTGTGGAACACCGAATCCGATCGGCGCCAGCGGAAATATATGCCGCTACTTCCCAGTAGTCAGATGCGGTCGGCTATGAGCCGAGCCACAAACCTGACGCTGGCGATTGTCGTCGTGGGTAACGACACATTTCCTGGGCCTCCATGCCGATCCAAGGGCCGTAGTGACCATTGTTCATCTGCCACGGCGAGGGGCTGACCACCGAGTCTGTCGACGTCACGGATGGGGCGAGTGCGGCGGCGCTCGCTGAACGGCTGACCACGACACTGGCGCAGGCCGCCGAGCGGTGGGGTTACCGGCGTTACTGGGTCGCCGAGCATCACAGCTTTCCCGCCTCAAGCAGCCCGGCGCCTGCCGTTCTCCTCGCCCACCTCGGTGCCGCGACCCGCTCCATCCGGCTCGGGTCGGGAGGAGTCATGCTCACCAACCACGCACCACTGGTCGTGGCCGAGCAGTTCGGCGTCCTGAACGCCTTCCACCCCGGTCGCATCGACCCGGGTGTCGGCCGATGCTCACCTCGTTGATCTACGACCCCTCCGACCGCGTACGGTCCTTTGCCCTCGTCGGCGAAGAGTTCGGACTTGAGGCAGGCGCTTGCTGACCGGTGGCGCCGCTGAACTCGCGGCAGCGTGATCGCGAACCAGACGCGCCTCGGGACCGGTCCCCGGCAAGCACAGGTCGGCGATCCTCTTCAGGTTCTCGGCTCCTGGGTGGGCCGGCGCGGGTTGCGTGACCGTGCCCGTTTGGGACGGCGTGGCCACCGATGCGGCCGCGTACGGTCAGCGGTTGTCGTTGGGTCCCAGCGCGTCGCGGCGCCAGGTGTACCAGCCACGGCAGAGCACGTAGGCCGCGATGGTGGTCAGCGACACGAATCCGTCGGCGATCAAGGTGCGTACCGCGTGGGGGACATCCAGGATGAAGGCGGCCTGGATGGTGACCGCGATCTTGTGGAACATCAGGAGTTCCCACATGCCGCGCTGCTTTCGGGGTGCGACCGCCAGCAGAGCCCACATCCCGGCGAAGACGATGTAGGCGCAGGTTCGCCAGTACTCGGTCAGGATCAGGTCTTCGGAGACGTCGCCGAGGCGGGTGACGCCTTCGACGAACGGCACCAGGGTGGCGGCTGCCGTGATCGCCATCAGGATGCGCCCGGTCCGATCCTGCCAGCGGGTCGGTGTCGTAGCGGCGGTAGCGACTTCGGTCTGGGCGGTCATGTAGCTTCCCTGTCTGCTCGATCACGTCGTACTCGTGGGCCGGTCGAGCATCCGTCAGCGGGGCGCGGCACCGCGTCGGTGGTAATTGCGTAGTCGCCCGTGTGGTGGCGTCGCGAGCACGCCTGCTGTTTTGTGTATGGGCCTGCGGCAGGCGGACCGGCTGTCCGGCTGGCGCGGACAGGCCCAGCCCTCATGATGGGTGTGCGGCGCGACCCCGCAGCTACGCAGTTGTCACCGACGCGATGGCAGCGCCGGCCGCGACATGGTCGTCCCCATGAAACGTCGCACCGTGTTGAAGGTCTTCGGCTGGGGAGCCGGGGGCGCCGTCGCTCTCGGCGGTGGTGGCTTCGGTGCCTACTACCTGAGCGCGAAGCAGGACACCGTCGGAAAGCTCGCCTTCGACACGGCATTGTCGGTTCCTCCGCTGGCCCCGTCGCAACGCGGTGCGTCCGGAGCCCAGGTCTTCACGCTCGGCATCCAGCCGGGCGAGACCCGGTTCAAGGACGGGAAAGCCACCCGCACCTGGGGCGTGAACGGCACCTACCTCGGCCCGACGATTCGCGCCCGGCGCGGCGAGCGGGTCGAGTTCGCGGTGCGCAACGGCCTCGACGAGGCTACGTCCCTGCACTGGCACGGTATGCACCTGCCGGCAATGATGGACGGCGGCCCGCACCAGACGATCTCGGCTGGCGGGACCTGGGAACCGTGGTGGACGATCGACCAGCCCGCCGCCACTCTCTGGTACCACCCACACCTGCACGGATCGACCGCCGACCACACCTACCGAGGCCTGGCCGGGCTGTTCATCCTTGACGACGAGCAGACCGAGGCGCTCAACCTGCCGTCCGAGTACGGCGTCGACGACATCCCGATGATCGTCCAGGACCGCGCGTTCGACGGCGACCAGCAGTTCGTGCAACGGGAGCCGCTGGCGGGCTCGCTGGGTGTGATCGGTGACGAGATTCTCGTCAACGGCACGATCGGGCCGTACGTCGACGTCACGACCCGGCTGGTGCGGCTGCGCCTGCTCAACGGGTCCAACGCGCGCCTGTACCACTTCGGGTTCTCCGACGACCGGCGTTTCTCGCTCATCGCCACTGACGGTGGTCTGCTCGCCGCGCCGTGGGAGACCGATCGTCTCTACCTCTCGCCCGGGGAACGCGCCGAGATCGTGGTGGCCTTCGAGCCGGGGGAGCGGGTCGAGATGCGCGCCTACCCCGCCGAGCACGGCGGTGTGCTGGGACGGCTCGACGGCTTCCACGACCGGTTCGACATCTGCCAGTTCCGGTCCGCCGCCTCGCTGTCCAACGACACCACCGTTCCCGCCGTGCTCGGCGTCGCCCCGGATCTCGTCGACGAGGTGGTCGCCCAGGAACGCTCGTTCGTGCTCGCGTCGAACCAGATCAACGGCCGACCGATGGCGATGGACCGCATCGACTTCGGTGTCCGCGAGGGCACCGTGGAGGTGTGGGAGGTGACGAACGACAACGGGTACCTGCACAACTTCCACGTCCACGACGTGCAGTTCCAGGTGCTGACTGTCGACGGCGGGGAGCCGGATCCATCGCTGCGTGGATGGAAGGACACCGTCCTGCTCGTACAGGGCCGGCGTTACCGCCTGGCGCTGCGCTTTCGGGACCACACCGACCCGAACAGGCCCTACATGTACCACTGCCACCTGCTCGCCCACGAGGACGACGGGATGATGGGTCAGTTCGTCGTCCTCGGCGAGGGCGAGCAGGTTGGCAATCCACCAAGCCGGCACCAGCACCAGTGATCAGGGCGCCAGGATGACCTTGCTGGCGACGGTGCGGGGTGTGCGATCGCATCGGTAGGAGTTGTCTATCCGTCTGGTCCGTGCCGGGCGCGAACAGTGCGATTCCGGGCGTCTCCGCCGGCCACCGACACGGGTAGCCTGTCTGGAGTGCGATCCGCCGCTGTTTCCCGGGGCTCAATCGTCGGCAGGGACGTGGAGCGCAAGGTCATTGACGATCTGCTCCAGGGCGCGCGGTCGGGCCGTGGTGGGGCGCTTGTGGTGCGCGGCGAGGCCGGCATCGGCAAGAGCACCCTGCTGGCCCACGCCCGCGACGCGGCGTCCGACGCACGCGTCATCCAGGCGTCCGGCGCGGAGTTCGAACGGGAGTTGCCCTTCGGCGCGCTGCACCAGCTGTGCATGCCGGTCCTCGATCACCTCGGTGATCTGCCCGCCCGGCACGCCGACGCACTCCGGGTCGCCTTCGGACTCACGGCGGGTGAGCCCGACCTGTTCCACATCGGCGTGGCGACCCTGGGTCTGCTGACCGCCGCGGCCCGGGCACATCCCCTGCTGTGTGTGGTCGACGACGCCCACTGGCTGGACACGGCGTCGTCGAAGGCGCTGGCGTTCGTCGGCCGGCGGGTGGCCGCCGAGCCCGTCGTCATGCTGTTCGCGCTGCGGATGCCCGCCCCGGACGAATTGCACGTGCTACCGGGCCTCGACGTTGGTGGGCTGAGCGACGCCGATGCGCGAAGCCTGCTCGCGGCCCGACGGCACCTGCTCCTCGACGAGCAGGTGCTCAACCGTCTGCTGGCCGAGGCTCGGGGAAATCCGTTGGCGTTGCTCGAACTGCCCACGGCGGGCGGCTTCGGGCCGTCGGGTGCCGACCCGGTGCCGACCCGGATCGAGCACAGCTTCCAGGCCCGGCTGTCGGATCTGCCGGACGAGGCCCGTCACCTGCTGACCGTGGCGAGCGCCGACCCGACCGGCGATCCCACGATCCTGTGGTCGGCCGTACGCCTGTTGGGCATCGACGTGTCGACCGCCAGCGCCAGCGCTGCCACGACTGGGCTGGTCGAGTTCGCCAGCGGCATCCACTTCTGCCACCCGCTGGCCCGCTCCGCGGTCTATCGAGCCGCGTCGGGGCCCGAACGACAGCAGGCGCACCGGGCGCTGGCCGAGGCGACAGACGCCGGCACCGAGCCGGACCGGCGGGCGTGGCACCGCGCCCAGGCCAGCGTCGGCCCCGACGACGACGTCGCCGCCGAACTCGTACGATCGGCCACCCGCGCCCGGGCGCGCGGCGGTATGGTGGCCGCTGCGGCCTTCCTGGAACGGGCGGCCGAGCTGTCCCAGGAGCCCGCCGGCCGGATCGAACGAACGCTCGCCGCGGCGCAGGCCGCCCTTGTTGCTGGCCGCCCCGATCGGGCCGCGGCGCTGGTCCGGGCGATCGAGCACACCGCGCTCGACGAGTTCCAGATCGCGCACGCCGACGTGGTGCGCGGGCGGATCGCCTTTCAGAGCGACCGGGACGTGAGCGGCCCGGAATTCATGATCCGCGCGGGGGAACGGCTGGCCACGCTGGATCCGGCGCGGGCCCGCAGGTGCCTCGTGGACGCGATCGAGACGAGTCTCCTCGTCGGTCGGGCGAGCAGCGTGCAGGACCTGGTGCTGGCCGCCGCACGGTCGATATCGGTGACCGTCGCACGTCCGGCGGACGTGCTGGATGCGCTGGAAGCGCTCAAGACGGCGGGATACGGCCGCGCGATCCCGTTGATCCGGCAGGTCCTCGATGCCCCCGACGGTCCGGGATGGACCGAGCATCCCGCCCTCGCCCTGATGCTCGCGGCGGAGACGTGGGATCCGCACCGGTATTCGGCGATCGTCGATTGGCTGGTACGGACCGGCCGCGAGTCCGGGTCGCCACTGCTGCTGCGTCTCGGGCTCGCGCAGAACGGCTCGTACGGCGCGCTCACCGCCGACCTCGGCCTGGCGATGGCGTCGATCGCCGAGGAGGAGGCGATCGCTGACGCGACCGGTGGGTCGCCGATGCCCTACCACCGGATCCACCTGGCGGCCATGCGTGGTCGCCGCACCGAGGCGCTGGCGCTGTTCGAGAGTGCCCGGGTCGCGGCAACGACCAGCGGTAGCGGTCTTCTGATCGGCAACATCGACTGGGCGTCGGCGGTGCTGCACAACGGCCTCGCCGACTACCCGGCCGCGCTGGCCGCCGCGCGACGGGCCGTCACGGACGACGCTCTCTTCCTCGCCAGTTTCTCCCTGCCGGAACTGATCGAGGCGGCGGTCCGCTGTGGTGACTTCGACGCCGCCGCGGTGGCGCTGGAATCGCTCGTCGACCGCGCCGACGCCAGCGGAACCGAGACCGGCCTGGGCATCGCGGCGTACGCCCGGGGCCTGGTGACCGGCTCGGAGGAGCAGTACCGGGCCGCCGTGGCGCACCTGGGACGAAGCCCCTTGTTGGCGTATCGGGCCAGGGCCCATCTCGTGTACGGGGAATGGTTGCGGCGCGAGGGTCGCCGACGGGATTGCCGAGAGCACTTGCGCACCGCGCACCGCCTGCTGTCGGAGGCGGGGATGGACGCCTTCGCCCGGCGGGCCGCCGTCGAGCTGCGCGCCACCGGGGAGCGGCCACGCCAGCGGTCCCCACACACGTACGACCAGCTGACGATCCAGGAGCTGCACATCGCCCGACTTGTCGCAGCCGGCGCGACGTCCAACGAGGTGGCCGCGCAACTGTTCATCAGCCCGCGCACGGTGGACACCCACCTGCGCAACATCTTCCGCAAGCTCGGCATCACCTCGCGCCGGCAACTCCGAGGCCGGCCCGACCTCGGGGCGTGACCCGGCCGAAGTCATCGACATTCAAGCCCTGATACGTCTGATCTATAAGTCCGCAGCGATGCACTGATCCTGCCGATCCTGCATGGCCCACCACCACCTTTCCCTGGCGGGATCTCCATGTTCCGGCCCCCCGATCACCCGACGAACCCTGCTGTCCGCTCTCGGCGTGGGAGGGGCCGCGGCTGCCGTCAGCATCTACTACCACTGGGGGTCCTCAGCGTCCTGGCCTTCGCCAACGAGTGGGCGCAGCTGTTCGTCGACGCGAGTGCGAAGTTCGCGGGCCGATGGCCGAGCACCACGACGGGTTCTCCATGTGGAACAGCCAGGCCAACGCATGGAACTCCGCGCACCAGGCGATCGTCACCATTGATCCGATCCGGGTGAGGATGCCGATTCTCGCTCGGGCCCCGGAGGCTGTGGTGGGCACGCTCAGCGCCCAGGTCCGGTGCGGCTGGCGGCTGTCCGCTCTGCCGAGGCCGGGCCATGCATCAGATGTCTAGGTCCTGGTTTCCGCGCCGTGCCGGTCGCAATCGCCCGGAGACGACTTACAACTCCCACTGTTTGCCCGTTGACGTTACACGGGCGAAACGCTTAACGTCTGATGTCTGCGACGGGTGGTGCAACACCAGCTACCCCTGATCATCGGAAGGGATCGTTGTGTTCCCATCCCGCGCTCACCCGTCGCCCGGTTGGTCGCCCTGTTGTCCCCACGGCAACACCAACCGTTGTTCAACACCGTCACCGCCGTCTGAACTTCGAGCAGTCGTGCCTGACGCGCTTCACCGTGACCAGGTGGTCGCGGCACAGCGCCAGGCGTGACTTACCAGATACGGAGAGACCACGATGAACCGGAGAGCACTGCTGAGCGTGGGGCTGACGATGGCCCTCGGAGCCTCGGCCACCTTCATGGCCGGCTGTGGAGAGGACGCGGGGACCGGGGCCGGCGCGGGCGGCGGCAAGCCGCTCGTCGGCGCCGACTACCCGCGCTCCGACACCGACTTCTGGAACTCGTACATCAAGTACATGCCCCAGTTTGCCGACGAGTTGGGCGTCGACCTGAAGACGACCAACTCGCAGAACGACATCGCGAACCTCATCTCCAACACTCAGGCCTTCATAAGCCAGGGCGTCAAGGGGGTGGTGATGGCGCCGCAGGACACCGCCGCGATCGCCCCCACCTTGAAGCAACTGGAAGACAAGAAGATCCCGGTGGTCACCATCGACACCCGGCCGGACACCGGCAAGGTGTTCATGGTCGTCCGTGCCGACAACCGCGCGTACGGCACCAAGGCGTGTCAGTTCCTCGGCACCAAGCTCGGCGGCAAGGGCAAGGTCGTCATGCTTCAGGGTGGTCTTGACTCGATCAACGGCCGGGACCGTACCGAGGCGTTCAACGAGTGCATGAGCAAGGAGTTCCCCGGTATCAAGGTCTTCGGTGAGGCCACCGACTGGAAGGCCGACCTGGCGGCGTCGAAGTTGCAGACCCGCTTCGCGTCGGACCCGGACATCAAGGGCATCTACATGCAGTCCTCGTTCGCGTTGTCGGGCACGCTGCAGATCCTCAAGCAGCGTGGCCTGCAGGTGCCGCCGACCGACCCCAAGCACGTCTTCGTCGTCTCCAACGACGGCATCCCCGAGGAGCTGAAGAACATCGGCGCGGGCCTGATCGATGCCACGGTCAGTCAACCGGCCGACCTGTACGCCAAGTACGGGCTGGAGTACGTCAAGGCGGGGATCGAGGGCAAGACGTTCCAGCCCGGTCCGACCGACCACGGCAGCACCATCATCCAGGTACGCGAGGGTATGCTGGAGGACCAGCTTCCGGCGCCACTGGTCACGCTCGACGGTGCGCCCATCGCGGGCCAGCCCACGCTCAAGTTCGACGACGCCTCCCTGTGGGGCAACACGCCGTGAGCGTCAGTCAGCAGGACTCGACGCACGGGTCGGCCGCCAACGGCCGGCCCGTCGTCGAGGCCGTGAACATCACCAAGCGATTCGGGTCGACGCTGGCCCTGTCCGACGCGGGCATCGTGGTCCGTCCCGGTGAGACGCATGCGCTGGTCGGCCGTAACGGTGCCGGCAAGTCCACATTGGTCAGCATTCTCACCGGGTTGCAGGCCGCGGACTACGGCGCGGTGGCCTTCGACGGTCGCCCGGCGCCGCAACTGGGGGACCGCGACGGCTGGCGGGAGCGGGTGGCGTGCGTCTACCAGAAGTCGACCATCATTCCTGCCCTCACCGTGGCGGAGAACCTGTTCCTCAATCGGCACGCCCGCGGTCCGGGTGGTCTGATCAGCTGGTCGAGGCTGCGCCGTGAGGCCGAGCGCCTGCTCGAGGCGTGGTCGGTCGAGGTGGACGTACGCCAACCGGCCTCGACCCTCTCGGTCGAGCAGCGGCAGTTCGTCGAGATCGCCCGGGCGCTGTCGTTCGGCGCCCGGTTCATCATCCTCGACGAGCCGACCGCCCAGCTCGACGGCGCCGGGATCAACCGGCTGTTCACCAGGATCCAGGACCTGCGCGCGCAGGGCGTGACCTTCCTGTTCATCAGTCATCACCTGCAGGAGATCTACGAGATCTGCGACCAGGTGACGGTCTTCCGGGACGCCCAGCACATCCTCACCGCGCCGGTCGCCGACGTGACCCGTCCAGCGCTGGTCGCTGCGATGACCGGTGAGGACGTGACAATGCCGGTGGCCGATCATCGGCCCCTTCCGCCCGACGCGCCGGTGCTGCTGTCCGTGCAGGACCTGGTCACGTCCTCCGGCGCCGAGCTGTCGCTGCAGGCCCAGGCTGGCGAGGTCGTTGGCATCGCCGGTGGAGGCGGAAGCGGCAAGGTCGAGGTTGCCGAGGCAATCGTCGGGCTGTCTCGACCGGCTGGTGGGACCGTCACCCTCGACGGCCGTGTCCTGCGTCCGGGCAGTGTGCCGGACGCCCTCGCCGCTGGCGTCGGCTTGGTGCCGCAGGACCGGCACCGGGAAGGTCTGGTGCCACTGCTGTCCATCGCGGAGAACATCACGATGACCGTGCCGGGTCGTATCGAACGACACGGTGTCATCTCCCCGGCCCGACGCGACGCCCTGGCCCGGAAGGCGATCGCCGATCTCGCGATCAAGGCGGCCGGGCCGCAGGTGCCGGTCTCTGACCTGTCCGGCGGCAACCAGCAGAAGGTCGTCATGGGCCGGGCCCTGGCCAGCGATCCGAAGCTGCTGGTCCTCATCACCCCGACCGCCGGCGTTGACGTGCGGTCCAAGCAGACCCTCCTCGGTGTCGTGGAGGACGTACGCCGCCGCGGCACCACCGTCCTGGTGGTCTCGGATGAGCTCGATGACCTGCGCATCTGCGATCGCGTGCTGGTCATGTTCCAGGGACGGGTCGTCGATGAGATGGCCCACGGCTGGAGCGACAACGATCTGGTAGCCGCCATGGAAGGTGTGGATCTTCACCATGTCTGAGACGCTGTCCACCGCCACGCCCTCGCCCGCGTCGGCTCCACCGCCGTCCACACCACCGGCGGTCTCGTCACGCAGCCTCGCCATCGCGCGCCTGCGCGACCTTGCCCTGGTTCCGGCGATCATCGCGGTTGCGATCGTCGGGTCGATCGTCAGTCCGGTCTTCCTCAGCTCCGACAACATCATCAACGTGCTGCAGAGCATGTCGGAGATCGCCATCGTGGTCCTCGCCCAGACTCTCGTCCTGATCACCGGCAGGATGGACCTGTCCCTGGAGTCGACCTTCGGCCTCGCGCCGGGCATCGCCGCCTGGTTGATCATCGACCCTGCCCTCACCCGAGGGCTGGGGCTCAACGTGTTGCCGGAGTTCTGGGCGGTGCCGGTCGTCCTCCTCGTCGGTGCTCTCGTCGGCGCCTTCAACGGACTACTCATCGTCCGCTTCGGCCTCAACGGATTCATCGTCACCTTGGGCATGCTCATTGTCCTGCGAGGGCTGCTCACCGGGATCTCCGGCGGTCAGACCTTCTTCGCGCTTCCGGAATCGATGACCTACCTCGGCTCGGCCTCCTGGTTCGGGGTGCCCGCCTCGATCTGGGTGTCTTTGCTGCTGTTCGCCGCTGGGATCGTGGTCCTCGGCTACACCCGCGTCGGCCGGGCGCTCTACGCGATCGGCGGCAACGAGGACGCGGCGCGGGCGGCGGGTATCCGCACCGATCGGGTGCTGTGGATCGCGCTCATCGTTGCCAGTGTCCTCGCGGCGCTGGCCGGCCTGCTGATCAGCGGCCGACTCGCGGCGGTACCGGCGGCCCAGGGCACCGGCGCGATCTTCCAGGTCTTCGCCGCTGCGGTGATCGGCGGTGTCAGCCTCAACGGTGGCAAGGGCAGCGTCTTCGGCGCCTTCACCGGTGTGCTGCTGCTCTTCATGATCATCAACGTGCTGACCCTGGCTGGGGTGCCAGCGCAGTGGACGAACTTCCTCAACGGCACCGTCATCCTGGTGGCGCTGGTGGTCTCCCGCATCACCGGAGGCAAGGCGCAGACATGAGGTTTGCCGGGCCGTCGGCCAGACCCATCGCGAGGCAGACCCACCCGTCCGGTCGCATCGAGACCGGCGTTCAATCTCCTGGGAGTTTCGGTGAGTGAGCACATCACGTCCGTAGACACCGTGGACGTTCGGTTCCCCACGTCCCTGCACCGGGACGGGTCAGACGCGATGAACCCGTTTCCGGACTACTCAGCCGCGTACGTCGTCCTGAAGACCTCGGCAGGCGCCGAGGGGCACGGCCTGGTCTTCACGGTGGGTCGCGGCACCGAGATCCAGGTCGCAGCCGTCCAGTCGCTTGCACCGATGCTTGTCGGTCAGCCGGTCGACGAGCTGACCGCCGACCCTGGGGCACTGACCCGACGGCTCGTCGGCGACAGCCAGATCCGCTGGCTGGGCCCGGAGAAGGGGGTCGTGCACATGGCCGCCGGTGGCCTGGCCAACGCGGTATGGGACCTCGCCGCCCGGCGGGCGGGAAAGCCGCTGTGGAAGCTGCTCGCCGACCTCACCCCGCAGCAACTCGTCGCGCAGGTTGATTTCCGCTACCTGCGCGACGCGCTGACCGAGGACGAGGCGCTATCGCTGTTGCGTGCCGCCGAAGGCGGGCGCGCCGAGCGGGAGCGCCAGCTCCTCGCCGAGGGATACCCGGCGTACACCACCACCCCCGGTTGGCTCGGATACGACGACGAGAAACTTGAGTGGTTGTGCCGGGAAGCGGTCGACGCCGGGTACCGGCTGATCAAGCTCAAGGTCGGCGGGAACCTTGCCGACGATGTACGCAGGATGGGCATCGCCCGGATGGCCGTCGGGCCGGACGTCCGCATCGCGGTCGACGCCAACCAGATCTGGGGTGTGCCCGAGGCGATCAGGTGGATGCGCGAACTCGCCGAGTTCGACCCGTACTGGATCGAGGAACCGACGTCCCCGGACGACGTGCTCGGACACGCCGCGGTACGCAAGGCCCTCGCTCCCGTCAGGGTGGCCACCGGCGAGCACGTGCACAACGCGGTGATGTTCAAGCAGATGTTGCAGGCCGACGCCGTCGACGTGGTGCAGATTGACGCCTGCCGGGTCGCCGGCGTCAACGAGAACCTGGCCATCCTGCTGCTCGCCGCGAAGTTCGGGGTTCCGGTCTGCCCGCACGCCGGGGGAGTGGGGCTGTGCGAGCTGGTGCAGCACCTGGCCATGTTCGACTTCGTCGCCCTCAGCGGCAGCACCGAGGACCGGGCCATCGAGTACGTCGACCACCTGCACGAGCACTTCACCGACCCGGTCCGGCTCAATGGGGGGCGGTACCTTGCGCCTACCGCGCCGGGCATGAGTGCACAGATCCTCCCGGCCACACTCACCGACTACCGGTTCCCCGACGGCCCGCAGTGGGCCGCCGCAGCGGGGGAACCGACGGCATGATCATCGATGCGCATCATCATCTGTGGCGGCCCGAACGTGGTTACGACTGGCTCGACGCGCCCGAGCTCGCCGCCATCCGCAGGCCGTTCACCCCGGCTGACCTGATCACCGAACTGACCGCGTCCGGCGTACACGGCACAGTGCTGGTGGAGGGCGGGCGCTGTCACCCCGACGAAACGGTCGAGTTCCTCGGCTACGCCGCCGACACTCCGCCGATACTCGCGGTGGTGGCCTGGCTCGACGTGGCAGGCGGCGACGTCTCCGCCACCATCGCGCGCTACCGCGCACATCGCGGTGGTGAGTTGCTGGCCGGAGTGCGCTCGCAGGTGCAGGGCGAGGCGGACCCCGACTACCTCGACCGACCCGAGGTGCGCCGCGGGCTCGCCGAAATCGCCGCCGCCGGGCTCGCATTCGACCTGGTGATCCGTGCCGACCAGCTACCGGCAGCAGCCCGCGCGGCTAGGGAACTGCCGCACCTGCGGTTCGTCCTCGACCACCTGGGCAAGCCTCGGATCGACGAGGGTGCGGCAGGGTTGCGCAGCTGGAGCGGGCCGGTGGCCGCCCTGGCCGCCAACCCCAACGTCACCGCCAAGCTGTCCGGCCTGATCACCGAGGCCGGACCCGGTTGGTCAGCGGACGACCTGCGCCCGTTCGTCGAGGTAGCGGTCGCCCAGTTCGGGCCCGATCGTCTGATGTTTGGCTCGGACTGGCCGGTCTGCCTGCTCCGGTCGGACTATCCGGGCGTACGCCAGGCGCTGGAGACCGCTCTTCCGCCGCTGTCAGCCGCCGAGCGGCAGGACATCTTCGCCGCTACCGCCGTGCGCACCTATGGCCTGGCCGAACGGGCCGGGCGGCTCATGCCGACAACGTGACGACACCGACCCGGAGTCACGCGTCCGCCGCCGTGGCGGCAAGCGCCGTACGCAACCACGCTTCGGAGGTGTTGACATGCACCAGCGCGCTCGCCTGAGCGAGCAGTTGGTCGCGCGAGCGCAGCGCCAGGTAGATCGCCCGGTGTTCGTCGATCGTCGTGTGCGCCGCGTTGCCCTCTATCAAACCGCGCCACACCCGGGCCCGCACCGTCCGACTGGACAGGCCGTCGAGCAGCGAGGTCAGGGTCTCGTTGCCGGTGGTCGCGATGACGGTGTGGTGGAAGGCGGTGTCGAACTGGATCAACTTCTCGGCGTCGTCGGCCGACGCCCGCATGTCCTCGAGAATCCGGGCGAGCTCGTCGAGCTGCGCGTCGGTCATCCGCAACGCCGCGACGCCGGTAGCCACCGGTTCAAGCATCCGGCGCACCTCCATGACCTCCAGCAACGTGTCGTCGCGCAGCAGCTCCACCGCGACGCCCAAGCCCTCCAGCAGGAGCCGGGGCCCGAGACTGGTGACGTACGTGCCGTCACCGCGCCGTACGTCGAGCACGCGGGCCGACTCGAGCACCTTCACCGCCTCACGAACCCCGCTGCGCGACAGCCCGATCTGCGCGGCCAGTTGCGGCTCGGGGGGCAACCGTGCGCCCGGCGGCAGCTCACCGCTCTGGATCATGCCTCGGATCTTGGCGATCGCGTCGTCGGTCAGTGCCATCCCCGCCCCCTTCGGGCCGGCCCGCCACCTGCCGCCGGCATGACGCAGCGGCGTTCGGCGAGTACCGGAACCCATCACCACTATAGAGACGTACGACGTTTGGTGCAGTCGAGGCTCCGTCGGCTGGATGCCCTCGCGCGCGACGGACGGTGTCGGACTCGCCGTGTGTCATCGCATGCCGACCAGTTCGGCCCGTGTCTCCCGGAAGGTGGGTGATCCGATGCAGTACCGTCCCCTTGGCCGCACCGGGCTGAACGTGTCGATGCTCGGCTACGGCGCCTCGCCGCTTGGCGGCGTGTTCGGCGAGATCGATGAGCGGGAGGGCACCCGCGCCGTCCGGACCGCCCTCGACCTCGGCGTGAACATCATCGACGTGTCGCCCTACTACGGTGCCACCGTCGCCGAGACGGTGCTCGGCCGAGCCCTCCGCGGAGTCGACCGCGAAAGCTACGTCCTGGCCAGCAAGGTCGGCCGCTATGGCGAGTCGACGTTCGACTTCTCCGCGACACGCGTCACCGCCAGCGTCGAGGAGAGCCTCACTCGGCTCGGCACGGACCACCTCGACCTCATCCAGTGTCACGACATCGAGTTCGGCGACCTCGACCAGATCATCGACGAGACGCTTCCCGCCCTGGCCGAACTCCGTGCGGCGGGGAAGGTCCGATTCCTCGGCATCACCGGGTATCCGCTGGCCGCGCTCACCCGGGTCGCGGCCACGGTGCCGGTGGACACCGTCCTGTCGTACTGCCGCTACACGCTTCTGGACCGTGCGCTGGCCGCCGTCGTACCCGACCTCGCGGCCTCCGGTACGGCGGTGATGAACGCGTCGCCACTGGCGATGGGGTTGCTCTCCCGACGCGGCGCCCCCGCCTGGCACCCCGCGTCCCCGGCGGTACGTCAGGCCGCCGCCGCCGCTGCCGAACTCTGCGCGCGACATGGCGTCGACATTGCGCAGGTGGCGCTGAGATTCGCCGCCGCGCCGATGGAGTTCGCCACCACCTTCGTCGGGTCGGCCAGCGCGGACAACATGGCCCGCAACGTGCGCTGGGCGCTGTCGGAGACCGACCCCGAGCTGCTTCAGGACATCGAGAAGCTGCTCGCTCCGGTGCTCAACCACAGTTGGCCCAGCGGCCGGCCGGAAAACAACACCCCTGCGGCGGGAGTCGCTGGCCGACCTCTGGCCGGGGCATCGGCGGGCACCCCCGCAACAGATCTGGCACCTGAACGAGGAGGCGGCGTGAACCGCAGCGCACACTATGTCGGTAGCGAGACCTTCGTCGTCGAGGAGACCGACGACGTGCCACCCGGCCCGGGCCAGGTGCGCGTCCGGGTGGCGTACACCGGTATCTGCGGCACCGACCTGCACATCGCGCACGGCGCGATGGATCAGCGGGTACGCGTGCCGGCGGTGATCGGGCACGAGATGTCGGGTCGCGTCGTCGAGGTCGGCACGGACGTCGACGGTCACCGCGTGGGCGATCCGGTGACCGTGCTGCCGCTGGACTGGTGCGGTGAGTGCCCGGCCTGTCGCGCGGGCCACACCCACATCTGTCACCGCCTGAACTTCATCGGCATCGACTCGCCGGGCTCCATGCAGCGGTACTGGACGGTGCCCGCGCGGGTCCTGGTACCACTGCCCGAGGACCTACCCCTGGCGCACGGCGCGCTGGTCGAGCCCACGGCGGTGGCCGTGCACGACGTTCGGCGGTCCCGGCTCGTCGCCGGCGAGCACGCGGTCGTCATCGGTGCTGGTCCGGTCGGCCTGCTCATCGGCGTGGTCGCCAGGGCGGCCGGCGCGATGGTGACCGTGCTCGAACTCGATCCGCGTCGGCGGGCGCTCGCCGTCGAGCTCGGCATGTCCGCCGTGGACCCGGCCGCGGTCGACGCCACACAGTACGTGCAGGAGGTTACCGGGGGAGCGGGCGCCGACGTCGTGTTCGAGGTGTCCGGCTCCGCGTCCGGCGTCCGCACCGCTACGGACCTGCTCGCCGTACGCGGGCGGCTCGTGGTCGTCGCGATCCACCCCCAGCCTCGTGAGGTGGACCTTCACCGGATCTTCTGGCGCGAGCTGGAGGTGATCGGCGTACGGGTGTACCAGCACGAGGACTATGCCGAGGCGGTCCGGCTGGTACACGGCGGGCAGGTGCCCGCGGACCGGCTCATCTCCCGCATCGTGCCACTGGACGAGGTGGCACAGGCGTTCCAGGCGCTCGCCGCCGGCGGCGACGTGAAGGTGCTCATCGACTGTGGAGGAGACGCGTGAACCCGTTCGACCTGACCGGACGCTTGGCCGTGGTGACCGGATGCCGCCGCGGCATCGGTCTGGCGATGGCGGAGGCACTTGCGGCAGCGGGCGCTGACGTGATCGGCGTCAGCGCCACGCTGGAGGAGACCGGCAGCACCGTCGCGGAGCGGGTGGCGGCCCATGGTCGCTCGTTCGTGCCGTACCGCGCGGATCTGTCGGACCACGACGCCGTTCGTGCACTCGCCAGGTGGCTCGGCGAGCGGGAGCAGCCGGTCGACATCCTCGTCAACAATGCCGGCACGATCCGGCGGGCCCCGGCCGCGGAGCACTCCGACGAGGACTGGGCCCACGTGTTGGAGGTCAACCTGACCGCCCCGTTCGTTCTCGCCCGCGAAGTGGGCCGGGACATGGTCCGACGCGGCACCGGAAAGATCATTTTTACGGCGTCGATGCTGAGCTTCCAAGGGGGCGTGACAGTCCCCGGCTACGCCGCCGCGAAGTCCGGGATCGCCGGAGTGACGCGCGCGTTGGCCAACGAGTGGGCGCGCCACGGGGTCAACGTCAATGCCATCGCACCTGGTTACATCAGTACGGACAACACCGCGGCGCTGCGGGAGCAGCCCGAGCGCAACAGCGCGATCCTGGAGCGGATCCCGGCCGGACGGTGGGGCCGACCCGAGGATCTCGCCGGAGTCACTGTCTTCCTGGCCTCGGACGCGGCCGCCTACGTGAACGGCGCCATCGTCCCGGTCGACGGCGGCTGGCTGGCCCGCTGAGGTGTCGCAGCGCTCCGCCAGCCGGGTGTCGCGTCTCGCCACGCCCGACCCGAGGCCCCTCCGTTGGAAAGCTCGTTGGGGTCGAACGACGCGTGTGGCCTGGGGAACCGCACCGACCAACTCCGGCTGCTGACGACGGTGCTCGACGGAGCGCCCGTGCCCGCGCCGGAACCCCTCGGGGAGCCGTCGGAGGTGTTCGACCTGTCAGTGGAAGACTCTTCACCGAACAGTTGTGCGGGCAGCCACCCCTGACTGTGCGTCTAGCCGCGGCCCTGCTGAACGCCGATGCCACCCGTACCATCGAAGATCAATAGACGGCGCCTGCTGAGGTACGAAGCCTCCTGATCGTGACCGTGGTGGTCGTCCAGGCTCTGGGCCACCACCACGTCGCGGTGCGGTGCGCCACGGCGACCGTCACCAGGATCAGCGCGGCCGGGGTGGCGCGGTGCTACCACGGATGACGAGGGCCGTGCCGAGTTCGTACCGCTCCTGGGCGGCCAGAACGCGGCCGTCAGCCATGGCCAGCGCGAGTCGAGCGGCAGTGGCCCCGATCTCGCCGAACGGCTGTCGAACCGTGGTCAACGGCGGTGCCAGCCACGCTGCCTGATCGACATCGTCGAAGCCCACCACGCTGAGGTCGTCAGGAATCCGCAGGTTGGCCTCCCGCGCCGCGGCGTAGACACCGAATGCCTGAAGGTCATTGCCACAGACGACAGCAGTTGGCGGGTCAGATCGGTTGAGTAATTGAGCACCGTGTTCACGACCGTCTTCGAAGGTGAAGACACCGCGTCGTTCGAGGGTGTCGTCGAACGGGACGCCGGCGGAGTCCAGCGCGGCTCGGAACCCGTCGAGGCGGGCCCGCGCCGACAGGTCGGCGACCGGTCCGGTGAGCACACCGATCCGCCGGTGACCGAGCTCGACAAGATGCCGAGTCGCGGCGAGAGCACCGCTCCAGTTGTTCGCCCCGACGGCGGGCGTCGGAAACAGATCGCCGGTCGGGTCGATGGCGACGAGCGGTATGCCACTGGTGGCGAACTGCGCCCCGTGCTCGGCGGTGACCAGGGAGAATACCGTGATGACGGCGGTCGGCTGCCGTAGCAGCAGCGGCTCGACCCAGGGTTCTCCCGCCAGCACGCGCCGGTGGACATCCGCGAAGCCGACAGTGCAGTCCCTCGCGCCGGCGACCTCATGGATGCCTTGCAGGATCTCCATGGCGATCGAGGGCATCATCCGGTGAAAGACCACCTCGATGCAGAGGGCGGACCCTCTGGCGTGTCGTCGGCGGTATCCGTGGTCACGGAGCAGCGCCTCTACCCGCTGCCGGGTCTGCTCGCCCACGCCCGCCCTACCGTTGAGAACCTTGGAGACCGTGGGCGGGGACACCCCGGCGAGTTCGGCGATCGTGGCAATGGGCAGGTCGCCGCGGCGGAGCTTGCGGGAGCGCTGGCGTTGACCGTCCTCGATCACAATGTGAAGTCTACGACTGGACGAAGGTCGCGCTCAGCCCGCCCACTCCGTTGTCGGGCGCTCAGACGAATCAGTGTCCTTCCGAGGGCGGTCCGGTAGGGGTAACCCGTCAGCCATGGTCCGTGAGCTGCGGAAATGATAGCGATAACATTTCGCGGCCGGGCTTCCGGAGAAGATCACCGCTCAGCTCACATGCCCTTCGCCGAAAACTTTCGCGAAATCTCACCGTCACATCTTGACGATCACGAAGCCATCCATCAGAGTCAATGTCGGGCCATGTTGGCGCACCGTCGGGAGCTCGGACGCCAGCATCGAAGCATGTCAGCGCGGGATGCCACGGGCAGCGTCTGTTAGCGCTAACACGATCTTCGTCGCCGAACCGGTCATCGTGCCGGTATGGCCCAACCCCGATCGATCAGTGCCGGTGACCCGTGTTGTCGCGTCCCCTGCGGGACTGCGCGTGTCGGCGGCAACCGCCTGACCCAGCCCCGGTGACCCGGCTCGCCACACCGGCAATACCGCCGCCCCGTCGATCTTCACCCTCAACGGCGCCACGTGCGCCCGGTAGGCACCGCAGCGCCGTTTCCCCGGTGCTCCCCGACCGAGGGCCCCGCACGAAGGGGCCGTCCCCACCCGCAAAGGAGTCACGTCATGGCAAGACGTTCGTCCATCGCCAGCGCCCTGGCAACCGCTGCAGTGCTTGTCGCGGCCATGGCTGGCGCCGCGCTCACCAACGAACCGGGCGCCGCGTCGGCCGCCAAGGTCAGCCCACTGGCCGCCACCGCCGGCTGTGGCAAGGCCCCCACCTTGGGCAACGGTACTTACACCGTCCAGAGCAGCGGAAAGAGCCGCAGCTTCATCCTGAAGCTTCCTGACGGGTACGACCGAAACCGCCAGTACCGCCTGGTCTTCGGCTTCCACTGGTGGGGCGGCACCGCCGTCGACGTCGCCACCGGCCAGACGGTCCAGCGGGACGTCTGGTCGTACTACGGGCTGCTGCGGCTGTCGAACAACAGCACGATCTTCGTCGCACCGCAGGGCATCAGCAACGGCTGGGCCAACTCCGGCGGTGAGGACGTCACGTTCGTCGACGACATGCTCCAACGAATCGAAGGTGACCTCTGTGTCGACACGACGCAGCGGTTCTCGGTCGGCTTCAGCTATGGCGGCGCGATGAGCCACGCTCTGGCCTGTGCCCGGCCGAACGTCTTCCGCGCGGTCGCCGTCCAGTCCTCGCCCGGCACCCTCAGTGGATGCAGCGGCGGTACCCAGCCGATCGCTTACCTCGGGGTCCACGGCATCGGGGACAACATCACCAGCGGACGGGCGTTGCGCGACCGCTTCGTGCGAAACAACGGCTGCACGGCGGCGAGCCCACCGGAGCCGAGGGCCGGCAGCCTGACCCACACGGTCTACAACTACTCCGGCTGCCGGGCTGGCTATCCGGTGGCGTGGGCTGCGTTCGACGGTGGGCATATCGCCGCTCCCCAGGACGGCGCCGGTGGTGACAGCGGATCTCGGACCTGGGTCCCCGGGGAGGTGTGGCGATTCTTCACCCAGTTCGCGGGCACCCCGCCGACGACCCCGCCGACGACCCCGCCGACGACGCCTCCAACGGGCGACTGCTCTGCGGCCTACCAGACCGTGAACCAGTGGCCGGGTGGCTTCCAGGCAGACGTCACGGTTACCGCAGGCGCCGCCATCACCGGATGGCGAGTCAGTTGGACGTTCGCGAGTGGGCAGAGCATCACCCAGATCTGGGGCGGTCGTAACGCCCCCAGCGGCAGTACTCAGAACGTCTCCAACGAGGCATGGAATGGCAGCCTCGCCACTGGCGCGTCCACGACCTTTGGTTTCACCGCCAACGGCTCAGCGACGACACCATCTCTCACCTGCACCCGCCTCTGATTCGGGCGGCCCTAGAAACAGGAGAACGTCGATGAAGAGATCGAGAAAGGCCAACGGAGCCCTGGTGTCGGCCGGCGCCGTCCTGCTGGCCTCGGCAGCGGTCGCGGTGGCGGTGCCGGCGGGTGCCGCGGCTGCCGGGTGTTCGGTGGACTACAGCGTGTCGTCGCAGTGGCAGGGCGGATTCGGCGCGAATGTCACCATCACCAATCTCGGTGACGCGGTGACGGGTTGGACGCTGACCTGGCGCTACGACGCGGGACAGACGGTCACGCAGGCGTGGAACGCGACGGTGACGCAGAGCGGTGCCGCTGTCACCGCGAAGAATGTCGGCTACAACGGTGCCTTGCCGACCAACGGGGTGGTCTCGTTCGGTTTCAACGGCTCGTGGACCGGCAGCAACCCCGCTCCGGGCACGTTCGCGG